>JBGPSI010000014.1:0-48485 GCA_041490045.1 Bradyrhizobium sp. | reverse complement strand
GTCTCGTCGGTGATGATGCGCGGGCCGGTGACGTATTCGCCGTATTCGGCGGTGTTGGAGATCGAGTAGTTCATGTTGGCGATGCCGCCTTCATAGATCAGGTCGACGATCAGCTTCACCTCGTGCAGGCACTCGAAATAGGCCATCTCGGGCGCGTAGCCGGCTTCCACCAGCGTCTCGTAGCCACCCTTGATCAGTTCGACCAAGCCGCCGCATAGCACCACCTGCTCGCCGAACAGATCGGTCTCGCACTCTTCCTTGAACGAGGTCTCGATGATGCCGGCGCGGCCGCCGCCGATTGCCGAGGCGTAGGAGAGGCCGAGGTCATGGGCATTGCCCGAAATGTCCTTGGCGATCGCGATCAGGCAGGGCACGCCGCCGCCGCGCTGGTATTCCGAGCGCACGGTGTGGCCGGGGCCCTTGGGGGCGATCATCAGCACATCGAGGTCGGCACGCGGGTCGAGCAGGTTGAAATGCACGTTGAGGCCGTGGGCGAACACCAAAGCCGCGCCCTTCTTCATGTTGTCGTGCAGGTGCTCGCGGTAGATGTCGCCCTGCAATTCGTCCGGGGTCAGCATCATCACGAGGTCGGCCCATTTGGCGGCCTCGGCGACTTCCATCACCTTGAACCCGGCCGCCTCGGCCTTCTTGGCGGAGGCCGAGCCCTTGCGCAGCGCGATGGCGACGTCCTTGACGCCGGAATCCTTCAGGTTCAGGGCATGGGCGTGGCCCTGGCTGCCATAGCCGACGATGACGACCTTCTTGCCCTTGATCAGGTTCAAATCGGCGTCGCGATCGTAATAAACTCGCATCTTCGTTTCCTCGTGAGTTGCCAAAATTGGCAGTTAAATCAGGCGCTTGGGCGCCGGTGAGCCGGGCGCGCCCAGCGAATTTCCGGCGTTGTCTAGAGCATTTTTGAAGCTGAGGGAAACCCGTTTCTGCATGGTGCGCCGCCCTCTCATGCGTCCATGAAGACCGGATAGAGCGAGGCCAGCAGCAACACGGCCATCACGATGTTGAAGGCCCGCACGGCCCTTGGCGATTTCAGGAGCGGCCGCAGCGCGCTGCCGAACAGCGCCCAGGCCACCGTCGACAATGTCCCCATCACGAGGCTGATCGCGGTCTGGATGACGATATTCCAGGGGAAGCTTGCGATCGCCGCGTAGGCGGTGATGGTGCCGATCACCATCACCCATCCCTTGGCATTGATCCACTGGAACATTGCCGCACCCCAGAAGGTCATGGGACCGCGCCGGTTGTCCTGCCCGGTCGGCGTCGCCCCGGACATCGCGATGGCGGCGGCGAGATAGACCAGATAGGCCGCGCCGGCATATTTCAGGATGGTCTGCAGCACCGGATAGGCAATGAAGATCGCTCCGAGGCCGAGGCCGACGGCCGCGATCATGAAGGCGAAACCGAGGGTGATGCCCGCGATATGCGGCAGCGTGCGACGGAAGCCGTGGATGAGGCCCGAGGACAACAGCATGACGTTGTTCGGCCCGGGCGTGAAGAACATCACGACGGCGAAGATCACGAAGGCGATCAGAAGCGGTTGCGACATCATGACCTCAGGCGATCTTCGGCAGGGCCTGCGGCCGTTTCGACAGCAGCATGATGGCAATGCCGCCAACCACGGTGACCATGCCGGCCAGCCGCAGCGGTCCAAAGGTCTCGCCGAACACGACGCTCGACGCCGCCGCGCCGACGAACGGCACCAGCAGCGCGAACGGCACGATTTGCGCGGCGGTGTGGTCGCGGAGCAACCGGCCCCACAGCCAGTAGGCGATACAGGTCGAGATCGCTCCGACGAACAGCATGCTGATCCATCCGGTCGCCGACATCTGCGACAGCGACAGCCACGTCGCGCGGGGTCCATCGGCGGCGAACGCCAGCGCCAGCAGCGGCAGCGGCGGTACCAGGCAGAGCCAGGCGAACAGGTCGAACATCGGCACCTCCCTCGCCTGCCGCAGCAGCAGATTGCCGATCGCGAAGCTGACCGGCGAAATCATCAGCACCGCAAATGCCCCGACGCTGAAATCGAAACCGACGGTGCCGCAGATCATCAACAGGCCGACCATGGCGACGCCGATTCCGGCCACTTGCACCCCCGTCGGAATTTCGCGAAACGCGACTGCCGCGAACGCCACGGTGAACAGCGCCTGGCTCTGCACGATCACGCTGGCGAGCCCGACCGGAACGCCTTGCGCGATCGCCCAGGACTGCGCCAGGAACTGGCCCAGAAACAGCGTGGCGCTGATCGCGATCAGGATGCTCCACGGAACATTCGGCCGCCGCACGAACAGGCACGGCGCCGCCGCGATGGCAAAGCGCATCGCCGTCATCAACGCGGGCGGAAGTTCGTCGAGCGCCAGCCGGCTGGCCACGAAGGCGAGCCCCCAGATCACCGCCACCAGGACAGCGAGCAAGATGTCGGAAGGCTTCATCGGCGTCCCTAGCCCTGCCCGCCGGATTTCGGTTTCTGCAGCAGATAGGTGCCGTGCAGCGGCGCGTGATAATCGGCCGAGACCAGCGTGAAGCCGGCATCGGTCAGCATGCGCTCGATCACCCAGCCGAAGGTCGAATACTCGTCGCGCATGTGGATCATCACGCTGTCGCGGTTGAAATCGTGGTTCTTGATGCTGAAATCGGCCCATTGTTCGACATCGCGCTCGACGCCGTCAGGCGTGGAGACGAACACGATGTCGCGCAGGTAGAAATTCGCGCCGGGCTTCAGCGCGGCATGGATCCGCGACAGCGCCACGGCCTTCCAGAAATCCGGCAGATGGTGCAGCGTGAATTCGCTGACGATCAGATCGTACGAATTCGGCTTGTAGGCAAAGCTCAGCAGGCCCGCGGGCTGGGTGCGGATCGCGACCTTGCGATCCCTGGCCTGGATGTTGGCCAGTGCCAGCATCGCCGGCGAGATATCGATCGCGTCGACCTCGGCGCCCAGCAGGGCCGCCTCGCAGGCCAGCACGCCGTTGCCGCAGCCGATATCGGCCACCCGCCAGCCGGACTGCACGCCCAGCATGGTCAGCGCCGCGCGGGCGCGGATGTCGCTGTCGTCATGGCGGTCGTAGATCGAGGCGACCGCTGAATCGAGCCCGATCCGCCGCCGCTCATTGTAGTACCAGTCGCGCGCCAGCATGCTTCACATCCCCTCGGCCCCGCGCCCGATGGCGGCGACGCCGGTTCGCGAGACCTCGATCAGGCCGAGCGGTCGCATCAGGTCGATGAACTGGTTGATCTTGGCGGAATTGCCGGTGATCTCGAACACGAAGCTTTCGGTGGTGGCGTCGATCACGCGGGCGCGAAACGCCTCCGCCAGCCGCAGCGATTCGACGCGGTGCTCGCCGGTGCCGCGCAATTTCACCATCGCAAGTTCGCGCTCGATCGATCGGCCGGTCAAGGTCATGTCGACGACGCGGTAGACCGGGACCATGCGGTCGAGCTGGTGTTTTATCTGTTCGATCACCATCGGCGTTCCCGTGGTGACGATGGTGATGCGCGAGACGTGCTTCTGGTTCTCGGTCTCGGAGACGGTGAGACTTTCGATGTTGTAGCCGCGCCCGGAGAACAGCCCGATCACGCGCGCGAGCACGCCGGGCTCGTTCTGCACCAGCACCGAGAGCGTGTGCGCCTCGGTAGGCTCGTGGCGGTCTTCCATGAAGTAGGCGGATGCGGGCTGGTTGGCGGGCTGGTTCATTGTCGTCGTCCCCAATTCTGCGCTCACACCAGCGCCTTGCCGCCGGCGGTGACATTTTCGTTGCCGGCGATCCATTTTTGAAACAAATCGAAATCGATATTGCCGCCGGTCAGGACCAGCCCTACCCGCTTGCCGCGGAGTTTTGTCTTTTCCTGCATTGCCGCAGCAAACGGGGCGGCGCCGGCGCCTTCGGTGAGATTGTGGGTGTCGGTCCAGTATGCGCGTATCGCCGCAGCGATCTCATCATCGGTGACCTGGACAATGCGGGAGGCGCCCTTGCGAATAACGGCAAGCGCCTCAGGATCGGGAACCCGCGTCGCCATGCCGTCAGCGCGCGTATTGCTGCTGTTGGTCCGCACCACGGTGCCGGCCGCGAACGAGAGCGCAAAGGACGGCGCTTCGGTCGATTGCACACCGACGATCTCGGTGCTCAACCCGAGCAGATCGCGCGCCAGGATGCAGCCGCAGATGCCCGATCCCTGTCCGATCGGAACATAGAGCACGTCGAGATCCCCGAACTGCCGCAACAGTTCGAGGGCATAGGTCGCAACCCCCATCACCAGATCGGGATGGAAGGACGGCACGAATTCGAGACCGTCAAGTTTGGCGCGGCGATCGGCCTCTTCGCGCGCAGACTGGAAATCGTTGCCGTGTTCGACCAGGTTCGCACCAAAGCTCCGCATGGCACGATTCTTCTCGACCGAATTGCCATGCGGCACGTAGATCGTCACCGGCACGCGATAGCGGTTTGCCGCGTAGGCGATGCTTTGGCCGTGATTGCCTGTCGTAGCCGATATCAACCCGGGGGTGCCCGGACGCTCGCGGTTCAGACGATCGACATAGACCAGCCCGCCCCGCACCTTGAAGGCGCCGGTCGGCGTGTGGTTCTCGTGCTTGACGATAACCGTGGTGCCGAGCCGTTCCGACAATAGCGGCCACGCATGGGCCGGCGTCGGCGGCATCGCCGCCCCGACGACGGCCTGTGCGTTTTCCAACTGCCGGAGATCAAACATCGGCCTGCCTCGCCCTCACACCAGCGCCTTGCCGCCGGCGAAGGCGGTGGCGGTGGCTTCGTCGGTGGCTTCCGCCGGCAGCAGCATTTCATTGTGCGCCTTGCCGGACGGAATCATCGGGAAGCAGTTTTCCAGCGCCGCCACCCGGCAATCGAACAGCACCGGGCGCTTGACGCTGATCATCTCCTTGATCGCGCCGTCGAGATCGCCGGGCTTGATGGCCTGGATACCGACGCAGCCGAAGGCATCCGCGAGCTTGACGAAATCCGGCAAGGCTTCCGAATAGGAATGCGACAGCCGGTTGCCGTGCAGGAGCTGCTGCCACTGCCGCACCATGCCCATATACTGGTTGTTCAGGATGAAGATCTTGATCGGCAGCTCGAATTGAACGGCCGTCGACATCTCCTGCATCGTCATCTGCACCGAGGCGTCGCCGGCGATGTCGATCACCAGGCTGTCGGGATGCGCAACCTGCACGCCCAGCGCCGCCGGCAGGCCGTAGCCCATGGTGCCGAGCCCGCCAGAGGTCATCCAGCGGTGCGGTTCCTCGAAGCCGAAGAACTGCGCCGCCCACATCTGATGCTGGCCGACTTCGGTGGTGATGTAGACGTCGCGGCCGCGCGTGGCCTCGAACAGCCGCTGGATCGCGAATTGCGGCAGGATGATATCGTTGTTCTTCTTGTAGGACAGCGAATTGCGCGCCCGCCATTTCGCGACTTCCTGCCACCATGGCTTGATGTCGGGCTTCTTCGCCTCCGCCTTGAACACCTGCAGCAGATCGCCCATCACGTTGCCGGCGTCGCCGATGATCGGCACGTCGACGCGGATGTTCTTGTTGATCGAGGACGGATCGATGTCGATGTGGATCTTCTTGGAGCCCGGAGAAAACGCATCGACGCGTCCGGTGATGCGGTCGTCGAAGCGCGCGCCGATGCACAGCATGACGTCGCAATCGTGCATCGCCATGTTGGCTTCGTAGGTGCCGTGCATGCCGAGCATGCCGAGCCAGTTCTTGCCCGATGCCGGATAGGCGCCGAGACCCATCAGGGTGGAGGTGATCGGAAAGCCGGTGGCCTCGACCAGTTCACGCAGCAGCCTCGAGGCTTCGGTTCCGGAATTGATGACGCCGCCGCCCGAGTAGATCACCGGACGCTTCGCGGAGGCGAGTAGCGCCACCGCTTTCCGGATCTGCGCGGCGTCGCCCTTGACCCGCGGCGCGTAGGACACGTGCACATCGGCCTTGCGCGGCGGATGATAGGTGCCGACCGCGAACTGCACGTCCTTCGGCACATCGACCAAGACCGGGCCGGGCCGTCCGGTGCTCGCGACATAGAACGCCTCGTGCAGCACCTTGGCGAGATCGTTGACGTCGCGCACCAGCCAGTTGTGCTTGGTGCAGGGCCGGGTGATGCCGACGGTGTCGCATTCCTGGAACGCGTCATTGCCGATCAAGTGAGTGGGAACCTGCCCGGTGATGCACACCAGCGGGATCGAATCCATCAGCGCGTCCGTCAGCGGCGTCACCATGTTGGTGGCGCCGGGGCCCGACGTCACCAGCACCACGCCCGGCTTGCCGGTGGAGCGCGCATAGCCCTCGGCGGCATGGCCGGCGCCCTGCTCGTGCCGCACCAGGATGTGCTCGACCTCGCTCTGCTGGAAGATCTCGTCATAGATCGGAAGCACCGCGCCGCCGGGATAACCGAAGAGATGCTTGACACCATGATCAATCAGCGCCCGCACGATCATCGCTGCGCCGGTCATCTGGTTGGGATCGTGGCTCTGGTCACTCATGGCTTGCTCCGGATGCGCTGTTCTTGCGCGGCTTCTTCAGTTGGAGGTTTGGAAAATAAAAAGGGGCCCAAGAGGCCCCATGCACACCGCCCGAATGTGGATGGCCTCAGCCATCCCCGGCGGTGCGCCTGGGTACGACGACGATAAGGAGTTTGGTAATTTTATTACGCATATAGCCGCCCGGACTTCCCAAAGGTTGCGCGAACATAGCGGCCAGACCCGGAAAGTCAAGGGTGAGGCATCGCCTAGCGCGATTTGGGCAGTTTAGCGGGGTTCCGGGCGTTCGGCGAGAGCGAAAATTGGGCTTTTTGAGGCGCCCTCGATCGCCCACGGTTAGGAGCGCGCCTTCGCGCGTCTCGAACCCATGAGGCCCGCGGCCCATCCTTTGAGACGCCGCCCCGCTGCTCCTCAGGATGAGGTCCGTATCCGCAGCCATTCCCCCGCTGCCTCCGGCCTCACCCATTCGAACTCCGGCAGCTGGTGCCGGAACCAGGTGAACTGCCGCTTGGCGTAATGGCGGGTATCGGCGCGGCCGATGGTGGCGGCTTCCTCAAGCGCAATCTCTCCTGCCAGATGCCGGATCAGCGCCGGCACGCCATGGGCCTTCATCGCCGGCAGCAGGGGATCGAGGCGCCGCGCCGCCAGCGCCGCCACTTCCTCCAGCGCGCCGGCCTGCAGCATCGCATCGAAGCGGGCATCGATCCGCGCATATAGCGCGTCGCGATCGGGCGCGAGAAACAGCGCGTTGAACGTGCCCGGCGGCAACAGCGGCGGCAGACCGTCGCGGTGCCAGTCGGTCAGCGAACGCCCCGTAGCCTCGACGACTTCCAGCGCGCGGGCAATGCGGCTACGGTCGCGCGGTTTCAGGCGCTCGGCGCTCGCCGGGTCACGCCTGCCAAGCTCCGCATGCAGCGCCTCGATGCCGTCGCGCTCCAGCCGCGCGCGCACGCCTTCGCGGATCGCGGGCGGGATCGGCGGCACCGCAGACAGCCCGCGCGTCAAGGCCTTGAAATAGAGGCCGGAGCCGCCGACGAAAATCGGCAAGGTTTTTTGCGCGCGGGCTTCTTCCAGAACGTAGGCGGCATCGGCCACCCAGCTCCCGGCGGAGAAATTCACGGCGGCGTCGACATGGCCATAGAGCCGGTGCGGAACCTGCGCCTCCTCTTCTGGCGTCGGCCGTGCCGTGATGATGCGGAGGTCGTGATAGACCTGCATGGAATCGGCATTGATGACCACGCCGCCAGTTTTTTGCGCAAGGGCAAGCGCCAGCGCCGACTTGCCGCTGGCGGTCGGCCCTGCGATAAGCACCGCCTTGCTGCCCTGTCCCGGTGAACTCACGTCAAATGTCTCTCGTCGCCACGCTGATCTGCAATCCTGCCAACCCCGCGCTCGATAGCACGGTGGTGGACGGCGCGCGCGCCGTTTTGCCCTCGGCAGGCCCGGCGCACTGGCTGTTCGACGAAGTGGCGGTCGATATCCCCTTCGTTGCCGAGGGCCAAATTCTTTCCGAAGGCCTCCATGCGATCGAAGCCCGCTTGCGCGAGGTGCGCGGCGACCTGCCGATCGACATCGTCGTGCAGCCACAAGCCGCGCGGCGCAAGAAGCTTTTTCTGGCCGACATGGATTCCACCATGATCGGCCAGGAATGCATCGACGAGCTTGCCGACTTTGCCGGGCTGAAGGCGCATGTCTCGGCCATAACCGAACGCGCGATGCGCGGCGAGATCGCATTCGAGCCGGCGCTGCGCGAGCGGGTCGCGCTGCTCAAGGATTTGCCGGTCGGCGTGGTCGATGAGGTGCTGGAAAAGCGCATCACGCTGACGCCGGGCGGCCGCGAACTGGTCGCGACCATGCGCGCAAACGGCGCCTGGACCTGCCTGATCTCGGGCGGCTTTACCCTGTTCACCAACAGGATTGGGGCGAAGATCGGCTTTCAGGAAAACCGCGCCAACGAACTCGTGATCCGCGACGGCCAATTCACCGGCGACGTCCGTGAGCCGATCCTGGGACGCGCGGCAAAGCTTGCGACCCTGATCGAACTCACCGAATCCTTCGACCTCGACGAGATCGACACGCTGGTGGTCGGCGACGGCGCCAACGATCTCGGCATGATCCAGAAGGCGGGCCTGGGCGTCGCCTATCACGCCAAGCCCGCGGTATCGGCCGCCGCCGCCGCGCGGATCGACCACGGCGACCTCACGGCGTTGTTGTATGCGCAGGGGTATCGAAGGGACGAGTTTGCGCAGACGTGATCTCTCTGCGTCGTCCCGGCGAACGCCCTACTGCACGCTCAGCGCGACGAAACGCAACTCGCCTTCGGCGTTCGACACGAGCAGCAGCACGGATTTCTTGCCGTCCTTCTTCAGCTGGTCGACGCGCTTCTTGACGTCGGCGGCGTTGGCGACCGCCTCCTGCGCTACCTCGACGATGACCTCGCCGGGGCTCAGACGCTTGTCGGCGGCATCCGAGGTGCTGTCGACATTGGTGATGATGACGCCCTTGACGCTGTCCTTGATCTTGTAGCGGCTGCGCAGGTCCTTCGACAGCGTGGCGAGATCGAGGCCGAGCGCCTTTTGCGTCACCGGCTTTTCCGCGGGCTCGTCCTTTTTCACCGCGGCCGGCACCGCCTTGTCGGTATCCTCGAGGCGGCCGAGCGTGACCTTGTGGGTCTCCTCCGCACCCTTGCGGATGATGACGACGTCGACCTCCTTGCCGACGGCGGTGTCGGCCACCACGCGCGACAGATCCTTCGGTTCCTTGATGTCCTTGCCGTCGAATTTGATTACGACGTCGCCGGGTTCGATGCCCGCCGGCTTCGCCGGGCCCTTGTCCTCGACGCCGGCGATCAGGGCGCCGCGCGCGGGCTTGATGTTGAGGCTCTCGGCGATCTCGTCGGTCACGGTCTGGATGCGGACGCCGAGCCAGCCGCGGCGCAGCTCACCGAACTGCCGGAGCTGATCGACCACGCCGGCCACCGTCTTCGAGGGCACCGCAAAGCCGATGCCGATCGAACCGCCCGAGGGCGAGATGATCAGCGTGTTGACACCGATCACTTCGCCGTCGAGGTTGAACAGCGGGCCGCCGGAATTGCCGCGGTTGATGGCGGCGTCGGTCTGGATGTAGTTGTCATACGGGCCCGAGGAGATGTCGCGGTTGCGCGCCGAGACGATGCCGGCCGTCACCGTGCCGCCGAGGCTGAACGGGTTGCCGATCGCGATCACCCATTCGCCGAGCCGCAGCTTGTCGGAATCGCCGAACTTCACCGCGGTCAAAGGCTTGTTCGGCGTGAATTTCAGCACCGCCAGATCGGTCTTCTTGTCGACGCCGACGATCTGGGCCTTGAACTTGCTGCCGTCGTTCATGATGACGCTGATCTCGTCCGCATCCGCGATGACGTGATTGTTGGTCACGACGATGCCGGAGGTATCGACGATGAAGCCGGAGCCGAGCGAGTTGGTCTTGTGCGGCTGCAGGTCGCCGCCCTTGCCGCCCTGACCGCCGCGGCGGTTCTTGAAGAAGTCGTCGAAGAATTCCTCGAACGGCGAACCCGGCGGCAATTGCGGCATCGCGCCCCTGCCCTCAGCCCCACCGCCCTTGGCCTCGACGGTCTGCGAGGTCGAGATGTTGACCACCGCATCGATCACCTTCTCGGCCACGTCGGCGATGCCGTCGGGGCCGCGCGCCAGCGCCGGCACCGAAAGAACCGGCGCGGATACCAGGACGCCGGCGGCGCCAAGGCAAATCGCGGCCAGCAAGGGACGCAGGCGATGGCTCAAGGCTGGAATCGCACCGGTCATATCAGCTCTCTCTCCTCAGAAATCGGGGCGGAATTTGAAGTCCACAGTGCGCCCGAACGGGGTTGCGGCGCAAGCATTTGAGCCGGACATTCCGCTCACATAAGCGCCGCCGAATACGGCAAAAAGCGGACGCGGTGCCTCACGACGGCGTTGAAGGCACGCGCCTTTTACGGGGCGGCGCGCCGAATCCGGAACCCCGAGATTTCCCGAAGCTAGCGCCGGACCACCCAGATCAAAATCAGGCCGGCGACCGCCGAACCGATGCCGACGGCGCGCAGAATGTTGTCCGGCGTCGCCAGCGCGCTCTTCATCGCCCGGCGCATCCAGGCCGGGCTTGCCGCGAACATCAGGCCTTCAAGCACAAACAGAATGCCCAAACCGATGAGGAAGTCGGCAAACGCTATGGACCTCATCGGACTGGAACCTCCCGTTTGATGTTGTTTTTACTTTTAGAAGGAGACGAAAGCTTCGTTGCGCCTCCTGGCTGGCCCTACGGCTTCGGTGCCGCTGGCGGAGCGGGCGCCGCGGCAGCCGGTGGAGGCGGCGCGACGGCAGCCGCCGCTCCTGCGGGTGACTTGCCGGAGGGGCCGCCGAAGAACCTGAAGAAGTCGGAATCCGGCTTCAGCAGGAAGCGGGTATCGCTGCTCTTCAGCCCGTTCTCATACGCCGTCATTGAACGGTAGAAGGCGAAGAAATCCGGATCCTTGCCATAGGCTTCGGCGAACAGCCGGTTGCGCTCGCCATCGCCCTCGCCGCGCACCCGCTCGGCGGTCGAATTGGCCTCGGCAATGATAACGGTCGCTTCACGATCGGCGTTGGAGCGGATCTCCTGCGCCTTCTGTCCGCCTTGCGCCCGGAATTCGGCGGCTTCGCGCTGCCGCTCGGTCTGCATCCGCTGGTAGACCGCCTGGCTGTTCTGCTCCGGCAGATCGGCGCGCCTGATCCGCACGTCGACCACCTGGATACCGTAGCCGCCGGCCTCCTTGTCGAGCTGATCGCGGATCCGCCCCATCAGCGCCTCGCGCTCGTCGCGCACCACCTGGATGAAGGTGACCTCGCCGAGCACCCGGCGCAGCGAGGCGTTCAGCAGCGTCGTCAGCTGGATGTTGGCGGCCTGGATCGAGCCGACGCTCTGGTAGAAGTGCAGCGCGTCCTTGATGCGATAGCGGGCGAAGGCGTCGACCACCAGCCGCTTCTGGTCCGAGGCGATCACTTCCTGTGACGGATTTTCGAGATCGAGGATCCGCTTGTCGACGTCGATCACGGTGTCGATGAACGGCGCCTTGAAATGCAGCCCCGGTTCGGTGACGACGGCGACCGGCTTGCCGAGCCGCACCACCAGCGCCTGTTCGGTCATATCGACGGTGAAGACCGAACTGTAAGCGGCGATGATGGCCGCGAGCAGCAGAATCAGCGCAACCATGCCTGCGACTGGGGATCTCATCGGGTGGCTCCGCTCTGCTGTTGCGGCTGGCCGGTCGTCGCCGTCGGCGGACGCCGCGGCGTCAGTTCGTTGAGCGGCAGAAACGGCACCACGCCCTGCGACGACGAACCGCCGCTGTCATAGATCAGCTTCTCGGAGCCGCCGAAAATGCGCTCCATCGTTTCCAGATAGATGCGTTCCCGCGTCACGTCAGGCGCCTTCTTGTATTCGTCGTAGACCTTGAGGAAGCGCGCGCTCTGGCCCTTGGCCTCGGCGACCGCCTGCTGCTTGTAACCCTCGGCGGCCTGCAGGATCTGCGCCGCGCGTCCCTTGGCGTCGGGAACGACGCGGTTGGCGTAAGTCTGTGCTTCGTTCTGCAAGCGCTCGAGATCGGCGCGCGCCGCCTGCACGTCGCGGAATGAATCGATCACCTGCGCCGGCGGATCGACTTTCTGCATCTGCACCTGCTGCACCAGGATGCCCGATCCGTAATTGTCGAGCGTCTTCTGCATCAGTTCCTGCACGTTCTGCTCGGTGGTGGTGCGGGCGCCGGTCAGGATCGGCTGGATGTTGGCCTTGCCGACGGCCTCGCGCATCGCGCTCTCGGCAACCGCCTTCACGGTGCCTTCGGGATTCTGGATGTTGAACAGATATTCGGCGGCGCCTTTCGGCTTGATGCGCCACAGCACGGTGAAATCCACATCGACGATGTTCTCGTCGCCGGTGAGCATCAGGCTTTCTTCCGGCACGTCGCGCATGGTCCTGCCGCGGCGGGCGGGATCGTCGATCAGCGTCATGCCGATCGAGATGGTGGAGACGCGCAGCGCCTTCGGCAGCAGCACGGTCTCGATCGGATACGGCAAGTGATAGTTCAGGCCGGGCTGGGCGTCGCGCACATACTTGCCGAAGCGCAGCACGATGCCGAGCTCTTCGGACTGCACGCGATAGAAGCCGGACAATCCCCAGATCGCGACCGCGACGAGGAGGACCAGCATGACACCGATGCCGCTGAAATAGCCGCCGGGCAGCAACTGTTGCAGCCGGTCCTGGGCGCGGCGCAGAAGGTCTTCAAGGTCGGGCGGCCTCGGCCCCACCGGCTGCGGGCCGGAGCCCCACGGTCCTTTCGAACCCGAGCCCCACGGGCCTCCGCCTTGATTCTTCCACGGCATCGATTGGTCTCCTCCGAGGCCCCTGGGCGGATGCCCGGCCTCGCAATATCCGCAGGCTTTATAGGGGACCGCCCCGGCCCTTACAACGCAAGCTTCTGGCTCGAAGCAGCTATGCCTGAGCGGCAAATTGTCAATGTAAACATTGCCAAATGGAGTTAATGCGACTTTCGTCGGCGGTATGTCACATAGGAGAAGTCGGCGCTGTCGTCCGGGCCTGCCGGATGCCGCTCGCGCGCGACTTCCTGCCAGATAGAAGCATCAATTGCGGCAAAACGAGTGTCGCCCTCGGGCCGGGCGTGCACTTCGGTAATCTCCAGACGGTCGGCGCCATCCATCCATTGCGCGTAGATTTCTGCACCGCCGATCACGGCGATTTCAGTGGCGAAACGTCGCAGCGCGTCGCCCCGGGCGATCGCGCGGGCATCGGCAAAGGACGTCGTCACCACCGCCCCGCGCCCGCGAAAATCACCGTCGCGGGTGACGACGATGTTGGTGCGGCCGGGAAGCGGCCGGCGCAGCGACAGGAATGTCTTGCGTCCCATCACGATGGGCTTGCCCATCGTCATCGCCTTGAGGCGGGCTTGATCCGATTTGAGCCGCCACGGAATGTCGCCGTGCGCGCCGATCACGCCGTTGTCGGCGACCGCGACGATGAGAACGATTTCAGGAGACGCATTCGCGGTCACACCGCGACCTCGGCCTTGATGTGCGGGTGCGGATCGTAACCGACCAGCGCGAAGTCCTCGTAGCGGAACGCGAAGATGTCCTTGACGTCGGGATTGAGCTTCATCACCGGCAACGGCCGCGTCGGGCGCGTCAGTTGCAGCCTGGCCTGCTCGATGTGGTTGGAATAGAGATGCACGTCGCCGAAGGAGTGCACGAAGTCACCCGGCTTCAGTCCCGTCACCTGCGCCACCATCATCGTCAGCAGTGCATAGGATGCGATGTTGAAGGGCACGCCGAGAAAGACGTCGGCCGAACGCTGATAGAGCTGGCACGACAGTTTTCCATTGGCGACGTAGAACTGGAACAGGCAATGGCACGGCGGCAGCGCCATCTTGTCGACGTCGGCCGGATTCCACGCACTGACGATCAGGCGCCGCGAATCCGGATTGCGCCGGATCATGTCGATGACGTCTGATATCTGGTCGATGTGGCGGCCGTCCGGCGCCGGCCAGGATCGCCACTGCGATCCGTAAACCGGGCCGAGATCGCCATTGGCGTCGGCCCATTCGTCCCAGATCGAAACGCCATTGTCCTTGAGGTATTTGATGTTGGTATCGCCCTTGAGGAACCACAACAGCTCGTGGACGATCGCCTTCAGCGGCAGCTTCTTGGTGGTCAGCATCGGAAATCCGGCGGCCAGATTGAAGCGCATCTGATGGCCGAAGATCGACAGCGTGCCGGTGCGGGTGCGGTCACCCTTCTCCGCGCCGTCCGAGAGAATCCGTTCGAGCAGGTCGTGATACTGGTTCATGGCGTTGCGTTATGAGCTTTTGACGAAGGCGAATTCCAAGAAGGCGTTCTACCGGCCGGACCGGCCATCCGACAGCCGATTCGGCGGAACTAGTCCATTATACCCGGAAAAATGAGCATCCGGGGCCCAAACGGCAAGGCCGGGAGCCGGCTCGGATTACGCGGCGGCCGGCCTTCTCATCCGATCACGCCGGCAAAACCCAAGAGGCCCCCGGCCAGCAACAGCCAAAGCGGGTTGAGCCGCGTTGCAAAGGCCAGCGCCGCGACGGCGGCGGTGACAACAGCGGCGGCCCAGGTGCGATCGGCGGTCAGCGCCAGAACCAGCCCGCTGGCTCCCATCAGCCCGATCGAAAGCGGCACCAGCGCCGCCTGGATAATGGCAGGCCAGCGCGAATGGCTCGATCGCGTCATCAGGCGGCTCACCCAATAGGCCAGCACCGCTGTCGGAACGCACATTGCAAGCGTTGCGGCAAGCGCGCCGGCAATTCCCGCGACGGCATAGCCGATCAGTGTCACGATCAGCACGTTCGGCCCCGGCGAAAGCTGCGAGATCGCGTAGACATCGGCGAATTGCTTGTCGGTCATCCAGTGCTGAACGTCGACCGCGATCCGGTGCATCTCAGGGATCGCCGCATTGGCGCCGCCGACCGCGAACAGCGACATCAGCCCGAAGGTCGAGATCAGTGTCCAGATCGGGCTCTGGTTGAAATTCATGCCGCCCCCCGCCGGCGCATGACAAAGGTGATGGCGACGCTGAGCGGCATCGCCACCAGCAGGACCGCGGGCAGCGGCAGCCGCAGCACGCCGATCGCGGTAAACACCGCGACCATGATCACGACGCCGACGACATCGCGCTTTTTGATCAGCGGCATCATCATCCTGAACACCACCGATATCAGAAGCCCGACCGCCGAGCAGGACACGCCCGACAGGGTGCGCCTGAGCGCGTCGATTTCGCCGAAACGCCCATAGAGCACGGCCAGGATGGTCACGATGACCACGGGAGGACCGAGCAGCCCGGCAAAGGCCGCGATGCTGCCGGGAACGCCGCGAAAGCGCGATCCGAACACCACACTGAGGTTGACGATGTTCGGCCCCGGCAGAAAATGGCACAGCGCGAAGGTTTCGTTGAATTCCTCGGCCGTCATCCACCGGTGCTGATCGACGATGCCGCGCCGCGCAAAGGCCAATACCCCGCCGAAGCCTGACAGCGACATCCTGGCGAACGCCGCGAATAGCGCGAACAGGCCGGGCGGGGCTGAAATGGGGAGTTCCGGCGCCGCGATGGCGGCCGGCGGCGAATCCGGGGGCATGGATCGAGATTTAGAACGGGCGCCGCGTCAAGGCCAACCCAATTCGGCGTGTTCCGCGGCTGAATCCCCCTAAACCGGCTCTGTTTTTCTCAACTTTTGCCCCCTATATTGAGGGTGCCGGTTCACCGGCTATGGAAATAAATTGCCGTCGCAATAAACCATTCGGACCCGGGGGCAGTACCCGGCGCCTCCACCAAAGCCCCTCAGAAATGGCGGGTTTCGGCGGGGGCGAACTAGGATCGACGAGGGCGTAAAGGGCGTGTTTTTTCCCGGTATGGTTCCGCCGTTATCGGGCTATGCAATAGTTGCAAACGACAACTATGCTCCGGTTGCTCAGGCCGCGTAAGCGGTTTGAAAAACCAAGTCTGAAGTCCTAGTGGGTTAAGCTCCGCTGGGCGGGGTTCGGAGGCACCTGGCAACAGAAGCCTCCACTTCATTTGCCTGATCGGAGCTTGGCCGTTTGCCGGAATTTCCGCCGCCGGCGGCAAGCCTGCTGACCTCGGGCCTCCGCCGGGGTAGCATGGGGAAACGGGCGAGTCGGACCAGCGGCATCACCGCCGGCTTGACCGGCAGCATTTTCGAACACGACAGGACCGACGATGGCGACCGATCATATCCGATACGACGTGCTGGCGCGCGATGCGTTGCGCGGGGTGCTGCGGCGCGTATTGACCGACGCCGCCGAGCACGGCCTGCCCGGGGACCATCATTTCTTCATCACCTTTCTGTCCACCGCCGACGGCGTGAAGCTGTCGCCGCGGCTGCTCGCGCAATACCCGGAAGAGATGACGGTGATCCTGCAGCATCAGTTCTGGGACCTCGTGGTCACCGACGACCGCTTCGAGGTCGGCCTGTCGTTCGGCGGCATCCCGGAGCGGGTGGTGGTTCCGTTCAACGCCATCAAGAGCTTCTTCGATCCCTCGGTGCAGTTCGGCCTCACATTCGAGCCGTCCGACGCTGTCGCCGAAACGCCGGCGACCAGCCTTCCAGCGGTCCCTGCCCCCGCTGTCCCTCCGGTCGTTGCGCCTGCCGCGGAAAATCAGGACGAGCCGGCAAAGCCGAGCGAGGGTGCCGAAGTCGTACGGCTGGATCGCTTCCGCAAAAAATAAGACGCGCGCAGAAAAGCCGCGCGATCGTGTAGGATGAATGTGCCGCCAGGAGCCCGCCTGAGCTGGTTCCACGGGATCGACTCGTGCAACGGACCTAACTCATGGCTCGCCCGACCACATCCGGTTCTACGCGTACCGAGACCGACAGCTTCGGTCCGATCGAGGTTCCCGCCGATCGTTACTGGGGCGCGCAGACCGAACGATCGCGGCAGAATTTCCGCATCGGCCAGGACCGGATGCCGATGCCGATCATTCGTGCGCTCGGCATCGTCAAGCTCGCCGCGGCACAAGCCAACCGCGAACTCGGGCTGATCGACCAGCGCCGCGCCGGCGCCATCATCCGCGCCGCGCGCGAGGTGATCGACGGCAAGCTCGACGATCATTTCCCTCTCGTTGTCTGGCAGACCGGCTCCGGCACCCAGACCAACATGAACCTCAACGAGGTGATCGCCAATCGCGCCAACGAAATGCTCGGCGGCAAGCTCGGCGCCAAGGCGCCGGTCCATCCCAACGATCACGTCAACATGAGTCAGTCGTCGAACGACTCGTTCCCGACCGCGATGCACATCGCGGCAGCGATCGGCCTCACCGCCGATCTCGTCCCCTCGTTGAGCCTGCTCCACCGTGCACTGCAAAAAAAGGAAAAGGCGTTCGCTCATATCGTGAAGATCGGCCGCACCCATACCCAGGACGCGACGCCGCTGACACTCGGCCAGGAGTTTTCCGGTTACGCCGCGCAGGTCGAGAGTGGCATTAAACGGCTAGAGGTGGCGGTAAACGATCTGTATCCATTGGCGCAAGGCGGCACCGCGGTCGGCACCGGGCTCAATTCGAAACCGAAATTCGCCCGGCTGTTCGCCAAACATGCCGCCAAAATTACAAAGCTGCCCTTCACCAGCGCCGCCAACAAGTTCGAAGCGCTGGCCTCCAACGACGCTTACGTGTTCGCGCATGGTGCCATCAATTCGGTGGCGACGGGATTGTTCAAGATCGCAAACGATATACGCTTGCTGGGATCGGGTCCGCGCTCGGGCCTCGGCGAACTGATCCTGCCGGAGAACGAGCCGGGCTCCTCGATCATGCCGGGCAAGGTCAATCCGACGCAGTGCGAAGCGATGACCATGGTGTGCTGCCAGGTGTTCGGAAACCAAACGGCCGTCACCGCTGGCGGCAGCCAGGGACACTTCGAACTCAACGTTTATAAGCCTTTGTTGGCATATTGCATGATACACTCGATCCAATTGCTGGCCGATGCCGCACGCTCATTCACGGTGCACTGCATCGAAGGGATCCGCGCCGACGAAAAGCGCATCCGGGATTTGATGGAACGCTCACTCATGCTGGTGACCGCACTCGCACCGAAGATCGGCTACGACAACGCCGCGAAGGTCGCCAAGTCCGCGCACGCCCGCGGAACCACACTGAAGGAAGAGGCGGTGCGGCTGGGCTTTGTTTCGGAGAAGGAATTCGACCGGCTGGTCCAGCCGGTCAAAATGATACACCCGGGCTGATCGTGGGACGTGCAGCCCCCGGTGAGATTACGGTGCTGGAAAATAGTTATGGACGATAACACCTAAAGAATGAGACCGATCATCTATCGTCATTACGCCGGGTCATCTATCGTCCCTGTGTTGAGGTTGTGGTGAAGCACGAATTATTTCGTTGCCGCAAAGCGGAAGATATTTTTTGACGTTATGGGGGGTATCGACGGGAATTTCAGACGGCGATCGAGCAGGCGAATGCCCAGCGCGACAACTCACGCCTTCGTGAAAATTTCTCACGCCCCAAATTGGTTAAATGAGGGAGGCTGGCATGGGGGATTTAGTCAACCTGAAGCGATTTAGGAAACGCGCTGAGAAAGAGCAGTCGGCGAAACAGGCCGACGCCAACCGGAAGCGGTTCGGCCGGACCAAGTCCGAACGCGTTCTGGAAGAAGGGCGCAGCAAACGCGCCAACGACCTGCTTGATCAGCACCAGATCGATGGCGAGGATGCGTCATGAAATCGCCGGTCGTGAAACGTTCGATCGTCGTCGCCGGTCACAAGACCAGCGTCAGTCTCGAAGAAGCCTTCTGGAACGGCATGAAGGAGATTTCCGGATTGCGCGACATGACGCTGTCCGAGCTGGTGGGCGAAATCGACAACAATCGCCAGCAAGGCAATCTGTCGTCCGCGATCCGACTCTTCGTGCTGGATTATTTCCGGACGCGCGCCTTGGCGACGACGTCGGATCCGAAGCCGCAAGGTTAGCGGCGGCAAGGCTAGCTGCAGCAAGGCTAGCCGAGACAAACGTGGTTGCAACGCCGCGGATCACCAGGCCCCGCGGCGCTCGACTTCGAGCCGCGACCGCACAGGAGACGGGCGCTTTCAAAAGAAAGACGCGCCCGCAAGCATCGGCAACGAACTCAGTAAACGAGACCGGTGCCGGGCGGTTTTTCCAGCGCCTCCGCCAGGGACCGATACTCCGCGCAGTCGGTTCCGCAAATCGCGGCGATCCGGCTCAGATGATAAACCGCCTGATCGCGGTTGCCCTGTTCGATCTGCCACAGGCCATAATAATTCCAGGTCAGAACATGGTTCGGATCGGATTTCAGCGCGCGCTCGTACCAGACCTGCGAGAGCTTGTAGTCGCCGAGCTTGCGATAGGAATAGCCGATCAGATTGGCCACGTTCGGATGATCGTCGTGGCCGAGCGCCTTGAGCTCATCGATCGCGGCCGCATAATCGTTGCGATCGTAGATCGTCGCATAGGCCGCGCGATAGGCTTTCGCAAAGGCGGGATCGTCGAACAGCGACTGCTTGCTGGGCTTCTTCTTGGCCTTGTGGGTGGTGCGAGTGGCCTTGGTATCCGGCGAAGGTGCCGGCGATTCATAGGGCGACGCATAAGGGTCTCCGCCACCGCCGCCGCCGCCCCCTCCTCCGCCACCGGCGGCCAGGGCCGGAACAAGCGGGGCCGCCCCGGCCAGCCCCGCCAGAAACATAGCCAGTGTCGCAAACCGGATCACAGAGTTGGTCATGCACGCCTCCTGCTTCCTGTCGTGGGCGATTTCTCCAGCCGCAGCTCTAAACACCACTTCGACCCGGACATTCCCGGACATTTTCGTTGCCGGAAAATAATTGCGCTGGGTCAATACCGACATCGCCGGAGCGTTTAAGAGTTCGAAAACGAGTTGGGCGGAATGTGTTCCGAAAGCCCGCTCTGGGTGGAAGGTGCGTGAGCTTGTTTATAATCGCTCTAAGGTGCAGCCGCATTTCGATCGCCAGGCTTGACCAGCCCGCCGCCGATTGGAAATACACGCCATGACCAAACGGAACGGCACTCGCCCGCACCTGCCGCTGGGGCTGGCCAAGCGCGGCTATTCGGGCGTGATCCAGCACCTCGCCGCCGGCGATGCCGGCTCCGCGCTGTCGGCCAATGAGCTCGAAAGCCGGTTGATCGAACTGGGCTTCGTCGAAGGCGCCCGGGTCGAGGTGCTGCATGAGGGCATCGTCGGCCGCGATCCGATCGCGGTCCGCGTCGAGAACGTCACGATCGCGGTGCGGCGGCGCGAGGCCATGGCCATCATTGTCGCCTGAGGCGAGCGGACCGCAAAATATGGAAGCTCCGTTGCTGCATCTGGCCCTGGTCGGCACACCGAACAGCGGCAAGACCTCGCTGTTCAATGCGCTCACCGGCAGCCGTCAAAAGGTCGCGAACTATCCCGGCGTTACCGTCGAACGCAAGGAAGGCGGGTTCGTCACGCCCTCGGGCCGCCAGGTTTCGCTGGTCGATTTGCCCGGCACCTACTCGCTGCGCGGCCGCAGCCCGGACGAAGAGATTACCCGCGACATGGTGCTCGGCCGCACGCCCGGCGAGGCCGTGCCCGACCTCGTGCTCTGCGTCGCGGATTCCACCAATCTGCGGCTGACGATCCGCCTCCTGCTGGAGCTCAAGAGCACCGGCCGGCCGCTGATGCTGGTGCTCAACATGTTCGACATCGCGAGCCGCCGCGGCGTCACCGTAGATGTGCCGCGCCTGTCGGAGGCGCTCGGCGTTCCCGTCGTCACCTCGATCGCGGTGCGCAAGGGCGGCACCGCCGAATTGCTGCGCCGGACCGACGAACTCGCGGCGCAGGCGCAAACCCCGCCAGCGCAAAATCTCTGGGAGCCGCTGACGGTCGCGCAGTTGCGCGCCACCCAGCGCGAGGCCGATCGCATCATCGCCGCGACCGTGAGCCTGCCGACGCGGCCGGACTCCTGGACCGCGCGGATCGACGCCGTGGTGCTGCACCCGGTCGCAGGGCTTGCGATCCTGGCCCTCATCCTGTTCGTGATGTTCCAGGCGGTGTTCGCCTGGGCGCAGCCCCTGATGGAGCTGTTGTCGCAGGCCTTCAGCGCGCTCGGGCAATTGGTGCACGACACGCTGCCCGCCGGCCTCTTGCAAAGCTTCCTGCAGAACGGCGTGATTTCAGGCGTCGGCAGCGTCATCGTGTTCCTGCCGCAGATCATCATCATCTTCCTGTTCATCCTGCTCCTGGAAGATTTCGGCTACATGGCGCGCGCGGCCTTCCTGATGGACCGCATCATGGGCGGCGCCGGCCTGCACGGTCGCGCATTCATTCCGCTGCTGTCGAGTTTCGCCTGCGCTATCCCCGGCATCATGGCAACGCGGGTGATCGACAACCGCCGCGACCGGCTGACCACCATCCTGATCGCGCCGCTGATGACCTGCTCGGCGCGGATTCCGGTCTACACGCTGATTATCTCCGCCTTCATCCCGGACACGCAGGTCTGGGGTTTTGTCAATTTGCGGGGACTGGTCATGTTCGGCCTCTATGCGGCGGGCATCCTCAGCGCGCTCGGCGTCTCGTTCCTCATAAAATTCTTCATGTGGCGCGACTATGCGCCGGCGCCGTTCATGCTGGAGCTGCCGGACTACAAGATGCCGCGTCCCAAAAGCATCGCCATCGGCATTTATACGCGGGCAAAGATGTTCCTGCAGCGGGCCGGCACCACCATCTTCTCGATGATGGTGCTGATCTGGTTTCTGGCGTCGTTTCCGACGCCGCCCGCCGGCGCCGAAGGTCCTGCCATCAACTACAGCCTCGCCGCTGGCATCGGCAAGGCGCTGGAACCGCTCCTCGCCCCGCTCGGCTTCAACTGGCAGATCGCGGTGGCTCTGATCCCGGGCATGGCGGCGCGCGAAGTCGCGGTGGCGGCGCTCGGCACCGTCTATGCGATCGAGGGCGGCAAGGAAGCCGCCGACCAGATCGGCCAGGTGCTCGCCACCAAATGGAGTCTGGCGACGGCGCTGTCGCTGCTCGCCTGGTACATCTTCGCCCCGCAATGCGCCTCGACGCTGGCAGTGATCCGCCGCGAGACCGGAGGCTGGAAATGGATGGCGGTCACCTTCGGCTACATGTTCGCGCTGGCCTATGCGGCTAGCCTCACCACCTACAACATCGCGGTCGCGCTCGGCGCCGGCTAGATTGATCGCGGTTCCGGCAGGACTGCTCTTTGATCAAGCCTCCAGCAGGCGATCGGCGCGGAGCGCGAAATCGGGGCTTTGAAAGCTGATTGCAGGATTGCCGGCTTTTTCCGGTTCGCACGGGATTATCCGGCGAGGGACTGGAACGTAAGCACCGCATGCGCATTTTCTGTCCGGCTGGCAGGACAGATTGATCATGACCATGAGGCGGCGCGAGTTCTTGGCGGGGACCGCTTTACTGGTGCTGAGCACCATGAAGAGCCGGGCCACCATCATTTCCGGCGGCCTGCCCTGGGCGCCGAACGCGGGCACGCCGCCGATCCCGGTCAGGCCGGGGCCCTGGCACTATTTCACCTCGGACGAAGGCCGCGCCGTCGAGGCGCTGGCCGACCGGATCATTCCGCCCGATCCGCAAATACCCGGCGGCAAGGATTCGGGCTGCGCCGTCTTCATCGATCGCCAGCTCGCCGGGCCTTATGGCCGCTCCGAGGGCCATTACAATCAGCCGCCCTTCATGCCCGGCACCAAACAGCAGGGTTCGCAATCCGCGAAGGGACCAGCGGCCGTCTATCGCGAGGCGCTGGCCGCGCTCGATCGATATTGCCAGTCGACCTATCAGGGCAAACGCTTTGCCGACCTGTCCGATGAACAAAAGGATGAACTTCTCAAAGGCCTTGAGGAGGAGAAGACAAAACTTGAAGGCATCGACGGCAAGTCCTTCTTCGCGCAGGTGATCAAGGACGTGCAGACCGGCTTCTTCGCCGATCCGATCTATGGCGGCAACGTAGACATGGTGGCGTGGAAAATGATCGGCTATCCCGGCGCGCGCTACAATTATCTCGACTGGGTCGATCGCCACAATGAACGCTTTCCGCTGCCACCCGTCAGCCTGATGGGCCGCGCCGACTGGTCACCGAAACCTTGAGTGCGAGGGGCGATGCCGCGAAAACTGCCGAAGAAGGACGTCGTCGTCATCGGGCTGGGCTGGACCGGATCGATCCTCGCCCATGAATTGACCGACGAAGGCCTCGACGTCATCGCGATCGAGCGCGGCCCCTGGCGCGATGCGCCGACCGAATTCCCGCCCAATTACGCCCAGGACGAATTGCGCTACCGCATCCGCCATGAGCTGTTCCTGCGGCCGGAGCAAAACACCTTCACCTTCCGCAACAAGATGAACCAGGCCGCGCTGCCGATCCGCGACTGGGGCTCGTTCATGCCGCCCAACGGCGTCGGCGGCGGCGGCGTACACTGGAATGCGGAAACCTTCCGCTTCCTGCCGTCCGATTTCGTGCTGAAGACGCACCTGACCGAGCGTTACGGCGCTGCCTTCCTGCCCGAGGACATGACGATCCAGGATTTCGGCGTAACCTATGACGAGCTCGAGCCGCATTATGATGCATTCGAATATCTGTGCGGCACCTCCGGTACGGCGGGCAATCTGCGCGGCCAGATCCAGGAGGGCGGCAATCCCTTCGAGGGACCGCGGTCGCGGCCCTACCCCACGCCCGCGCAGAAACAACCCTTCAGCCACACGCTGTTCGCGAAGGCCGCGCGCGAGCTCGGCTACAAGCCGTTTCCGCAGCCCTCGGGCAACCTGTCCCAGGCCTATACCAACCCGCTCGGGCTGCGCATGGGCCCATGCACCTATTGCGGATTCTGCGAATGGTTCGGCTGCGGCAATTATTCCAAGGCGAGCCCGCAGACGACCATCCTGCCGCTTCTGGTGCGCAAATCGAACTTCACGGCGCGCGACAATTCGGAAGTGCTGCACATCAACCTCGATCCTTCCGGCAAGCGCGCCACCGGCGTCACCTTCATCGATACCGGCGGCGTCGAATGGGAGCAGCCCGCCGACCTCGTGATCCTGTCGGCCTATACGATGTTCAATGTGCAGATGCTGCTGAACTCGAAGATCGGCACGCCTTACGACCCCGTCGCCAACAAGGGCGTAATCGGCCGCAACTTCACCCACCAGACCATTTCCAGCGTCAACGGCTTCTTCGACAACAAGAAGTTCAACTTCAATCCGTTCATCGCGTCGGGCGCGATCGGCATGTGCATCGACGAATTCAACGGCGACAATTTCGATCACGGCCCGCATGGTTTCGTCGGCGGCGGTTATATGGGCCAGGTGCAGACCGGCGGCCGCCCGATCCAGACTACGCCCGTGCCACCGGGAACGCCGAAATGGGGCGCGGCGTGGAAGAACGCGGTGCGGGACAACTATCTCTCGACCGTAAAGCCGGGCACCGGAGTGCACGGCAGCTTCTACAGCTACCGCGACGTCTATCTGGATCTCGATCCCACCTACAAGGATCGCTTCGGCCGCCCGCTGATGCGGATGACGATCGACTTCCACGACAACGAGCTGAAGCAGAACGCGTTCCTGACCGACAAGTTCGCCGAGATCATCCGCGCGATGGGCGCCCATACGCTCGACAAGCAGTATCGCAAGAGCCCCTATGATGCGACCGACTACCAGACCACGCATCTGAACGGCGGCGCGATTATGGGGACGGATCCCTCGACCAGCGCGATCAACCGCTACCTGCAGAGCTGGGACGTGCCGAATTTGTTCGTGATGGGCGCCAGCGCCTTCCCGCAGAACGCCGGCTACAATCCCACCGGCACCGTGGCGGCGTTGGCGTTCTGGGCGGCATCCGCGATCCGCGGCCAGTATCTGAAAAATCCGGGGCCGCTGGTCCATGCGTAACGCAGCAAGAATCTCGATAGCGATCGGCGCTGCGGCGGCATGGCTGGGCGGAATCGGCTTCAGCGGCGCGGACCCGGACAGCCAGGCGTTCGACCAGATCGAAAAGGGCCGCTATCTCACGACGGTCGCGGATTGCTATGCCTGTCACACCGTGCCGGAGGTCGGCAAACCCTTTGCTGGCGCACGGCCGATCGAGACGCCGTTCGGCGTGATCACCTCGTCGAACCTAACCCCGGACAACGACACCGGCATCGGCGCCTGGACCGACGAGCAGTTCGACGCCGCGGTGCGCAAAGGCGTGCGGCCGGACGGCAGCCGGCTTTACCCCGCGATGCCGTTCCCGGCCTACACCAAGATGACGCGCGACGACGTGCTGGCGATCCGCGCTTACCTGAAGACGGTCGAGCCGGTGCATCAGTCCGTCAAATCAAACACGCTGCCGTTCCCCTTCAACGTCCGGACGGCGATGCGGGTCTGGGACCGGCTGTATTTCACCGAAGGCGAATTCCAGCCCGACAACCACCAATCCGCGGTCTGGAATCGCGGCGCCTATCTGGTGCAGGGCCCCGGCCATTGCACCGCCTGCCACACGCCGAAGACCGTGCTCGGCGGCGACAAGACCACCGACAATCTGCGCGGCTTCAACCTGCAGGGCTGGTTTGCGCCTGACATCACCGGCGACAACAGCCAGGGCCTGGGCCAGTGGAGCGAGGCGGATATCACGGGCTATCTCAAGACCGGGCACAACCAATTCACCGCCGCGACGGGACCGATGACGGAGGAAATCGTCAACGCCACCTCGCAATATAGCGACAGCGATCTCACCGCGATCGCCGCCTACCTGAAATCGCTGCCGCAGCGTCAGGACAATGCGGCGCCGGTGCCGGCGAACTCGCCCGCAATGATCGCGGGCCAGGCGATCTACCGGGATCAATGCTCCGCCTGTCACGGCATCGACGGCCGCGGGGTGGCGATGCTGTTTCCGTCGCTGGCGCAATCGGCGCTGGCCCATGCCAGCGACCCCACCAGCGCCATTCACCTGGTGCTGCGCGGCGGCCGCAGCGTGGCGACCAAACAGGAGCCGACCGCGCCGGGCATGCCGTCATTCGCCTGGCAGTTGAACGACGAGCAGGTGGCGGCCGTGCTGACCTACATCCGCAACGCCTGGCAAACGGCGGGGGCCCCGGTTTCCGCCGAGACGGTCGGCAAGGCGCGCAACGAGCTTAGCACCCGCTCCGATTAGCGTACGGTCCGTTTCGCTTCGAGCTAGCCGCGGCGCGACGTTATCTGCCGGACGAGGACCGATCCAGAATGGCCTTGCGCAGCGCCCGGGATAAAGCCTCGACCGAATAAGGCTTCTGAATCAATTCAAACCCATGATGGGCGTTCT
Organism: Bradyrhizobium sp.; assembly: GCA_041490045.1. GTDB lineage: Bacteria > Pseudomonadota > Alphaproteobacteria > Rhizobiales > Xanthobacteraceae > Bradyrhizobium. The sequence goes on along the minus strand of JBGPSI010000014.1, from coordinate 22,116 downwards.
CGGCGAGGACGCTGCTGTAACCGCTGGTCAAGACCACCGGAAGATGAGGATGCTGCTCGCGTATGATCGTGGCCAGTTCCACGCCGTTCATGCCGGGCATGATGACATCGGAAAACACCAGATCGAAAGCGGATCGATCCGCGGCGATCAGCGCCAGCGCCTGCCTGGCATTGTCGGCCCGTCGGGTTGCATAGCCCAGATCCTGCAGCAATTCGGTCGAAAACCGCCCGACTTCCTCATTGTCTTCCACCACCAGGATGCGGTGGCCGCGGCCGCTGGTGGCCGCTTCGAGATTGCCTGGATTGATTGCCGCATGGCTTGCGGGTGCCGCCGCCTGGGGCAGGAAGATGGTGAATATCGAGCCTTCGCCCAGCTGGCTGGCGACGACGATTTCGCCGCCAGACTGCTTGGCAAATCCGAGCGCCTGGCTTAGGCCGAGGCCGGTGCCTTTTCCAACCTCCTTGGTCGTGAAAAACGGTTCGAAGATGGACGCGAGTTTGTCGGGCGGGATGCCGGTGCCGGTATCCGCCACCGAAATCGCGATGAATTTTCCATCGCGTTTTTCACTGGTACCCGACGCCGGGATTGCATTCGCTTTTTCGACGCTTATCGAAATAAGTCCCTCGCCGTTCATGGCGTCCCGGCTGTTGACGGCGAGATTGATCAGGGAGGTTTCGAATTGTGCGATATCGGCCATCGCAAAACAATCGGGATCGCGAATCTCGAGACCGATCTGGATTCTTCCGCCGACAAGCGGACGGATCAGCTGCGCGATGCCTTCGACCTGCAGCCCGACATCGAACACCTGCGGCGCCAGCGGCTGCCTGCGCGCGAACGCCAGAAGCTGTCCGGTCAGTTTGGACGCCCGGTCCACTGTGTCGGAAATCGCATCGATGTAGCGGCGGCGACGCTCGACGGGCAGATCGCGACGGCGGAGGAAATCGGTAGCCGAGCGGATGATCGTCAGCAGATTGTTGAAGTCGTGCGCAACGCCCCCGGTGAGTTGACCGACGGCCTCCATCTTCTGCGATTGACGCAGCGCCTCTTCGGCCTGGCGCCGTTCGGTGATATCGACGGCTTCCGGCAACACCGCGGTAACGCTGCCATGCTGATCGAACACCGGCCGCATGGCAAAATCGAAATACCGGTCGCCAATCGGCAAATGCAGCAGCATCTCGGTCCGCATGCTTTCGCCGCGCTTGACCGCCGCAAAACCATCGACGACGGCCTCGCGGACCGCAGGGGTGGCGGAAAACCAGGGCGTATCCCAGAACGGCTTGCCGACGACGTCAGCCGCGCCCGTCATGATTCCAGCCAGCGAGGTCCTGTTGGCGTAGATGACCCTGCCCTCCAGGTCGAGAAGTCCCTGGTACTGGTTGCTGGTTTCGAACATGGCGCGCAATTGCGCCTCGCTGGATTCGAGCCGTGCGGTACGCTCCCTGATGCGCTGCTCGAGCGTTTCATTGAGACGCCGCAATTCGCCTTCGGCTTCCTTGGCGGCGGTGACGTCGTGTGCCACGCCGATGAAACCAATATGCCCGCCGGCCGGATCCCAGCGCGGCTGCGATTCCGATCGTATCCACCGCCATGCGCCGTCGGCCCGGCGATATCGCGCTTCCAGCACAAACGGCTTCAGCGAGGCCTCGCCGGCGATGCTTTCATTCACGATCCGGGCCTGGTCGTCGGGGTGCAGAATCGCGCGCCAGTCGAAAGCAACCGCCTCTTCGTAGGGCAGACCGAGGAAATCCAGATAGGCCTGATTGGCAAAGCCGCGCGTGCGATCCAGTCTGCTGACCCACATCGGCACCGGCGCGCTGTTGGCGATCAGCCGAAAGCGCTCCTCGCTCTCTCGCAGCAACTCCTTCGCCAGCGTGCGTTCGGTGATGTCCATATGGGCGCCGATCAGCCGCAGCGGCTTGCCCTTTTCGTCCCGCTCGATCTGCGCCTCGCAGGCGATCCAGCGGACTTGTCCGTCGTTCGGCCGGATGATCCGGTACTCCGCGGAATAGCGGCATTCGGGGCCGTCGATCGCGGCGACGAAATGCTGCATGGTTCGGTCGCGGTCCTCCGGATGAAGACGCCTGATCCAGTCCTCGTGGGTATCGACGGCGTCCGGGCTCAGGCCGTGTATCTCCAGATATTCGGGCGAGCGGCGTCCGCTGTGGAAGCCGTTCCTGAGATCGACCGTGACCCCTCCGACGCGGGCGATTTTCTGAACGCGGGCAAGATCGCTCTCACGATCCTTCAGCAATCGCTCAGTAACGACCCGCTGCGTGGTTTCAACGACGATGGCGATCACGCCGGCCGGCCGACCGGCCTCGTTCAGAACGGGCGAATAGTCGAGATTCATCCAGACCTGCTCGGGGCGGCCATGCCGGTACAGCGTGAGCTCCTGGTCCTTGTAGGCCAGGGTACCGCCGCTCAGCCCCACCTTCATGACGTTGTCGTTGAAGTCGGCGACCTCGGGCCATCCCTCGCGCACCTTCGATCCCAGCAATTGCGGGTGCCGGCCGCCGGCGAAGCCTGAATAGGCGTCGTTGTAGATCATGATGCCGTCTTCGCCCCACAACAGCACGATGGGCACGGGCGACCGCAGCAAGGTGTCGGTGACGGTTTTCAGGCTTTGAGGCCACACCGCTAGCGGCCCGAGGCCTGCTTTCGCCCAGTCGAATCGCCGAATCAGTGCGGCAAGTTCGCCGCCGGCGGTCGGGAATGATCCACCTGATCCGGCAGATACACGTTCGTCAGGCACCTTTTCCCCCTCGAAATGCCCCAACACCAACCCTCATGAATGCTGTACGGGGACTTTTGTTCCATCGGGGGTACTATCGGGGTGAGCGGCCCGGTAGATTCGCGATGGCATGACGCAGCGCGGCATAGGCGAGCGGGATCATCCGTTGATCCCGTCAAGATGTCTATTCGGCCTGTGTTAGGCTTTTTGGGCTGCCTGCGATCGGTTTGGCAGCGGGCGGATCCTTAGCCGCAATCAGGGGCGATCCCGCCCGAAAGGACGAGAACCGTTGAAAGAGAAGGAACTCCGGATTGCACTGGTCTGCTTCGGAGGCGTTTCGCTTGCGATCTACATGTATGGAATCAGCAAGGAAATTCTCAAGCTGGTTCGCGCCTCCAGCGCCCTGCACCGCATCACGAACCGGGCCGAGCGATCGGCGGCAAATTTCTTCGACAAGTTCGACCGAGACGATCCCGAGTACGACACCGACGAAATCTATTTTGAACTGCTTCGCGATATCGGGCAGACGCTCGAGCTGCGTGTCATCGTCGATGTCATCGCCGGCGCCTCGGCCGGCGGCATCAACGGCACCATGCTGGCGCGCGCGCTCAGCCATGACCTGCCGATGGGTGCGCTGCGCGACCTCTGGCTGAACCATGCCGACGTCAGCGATCTCCTGGCCCCGGAGGCGCGGGCGAGTGCCGCCAGCAAATTGATCCTCAAGCCGATGATCTGGCTCCTGGGGGCAACCGGCCTGTGGGAGCCCATCAAGGATCCGGAAGTCCGGCAGAACCTGTCGCTGTTCGTGCGCTCGCGCTGGTTCAGGCCGCCGCTCTCGGGAATGCGGATGTCCGAACTGATGTACAACGCGGTTACGTCCATGGTCGATCCCGGAAACGGGATCGCGTCGCTGCTGCCGGCCGGCCACGGGCTCGATCTCTATGTCGCCGTGACCGATTACCACGGCTATGAGCAACCTATCCCGATCCACAATCCACCGATCGTTCACGAGCGTGAGCACCGGCACATCCTGCATTTCTCCCACCGTCAACAGGCAAATGGCGAGGTCGTGAGCGACTTCGCCCTGGAGAACGCCGCGGCCCTGGCGTTTGCGGCGCGCGCGACCTCGTCTTTTCCTGGCGCGTTTCCGCCGGCGCAGATCAGGGAAATGGACGACTTCATCGCGCGCAAATCCATCGACTGGCCGCGCCGCACCGAATTCATGACCGGCAATTTCGAGCCCTACGCCCGCAAGAACATCGATCCCGCCATGGTCTATTTCATCGACGGCAGCGTGCTGAACAACCGGCCCTTCCGTCAGGCAATTACCGCCATTCGAGATCGCCCGGCGTATCGCCAGGTTGACCGGCGGCTGGTCTATATCGACCCCGATCCGGATCGGTCGGGCACCTCGAACCGCCGCGACCTTCCCGGCTTTTTCTCCACCCTGAAGGGCGCTTTATCCGACCTGCCCAGCGCCGATCCGGTGGCGGACGAACTCGGCTGGGTGAGCGATTTCAACGACCGCATGAAGCTGCTGCGGGAAATCATCGAGAATGCGAGGCCCAACGTCAGCCGGTTCGTTGCCGGAATCATCGGCACGCTGCCGGACGGGCCGATCGAATCGGAGCAAATCCGCGCCTGGCGCGAACAGATCAACGCGCAGGTGAGGATCGATGCCGGTTTTGCCTATGAAGGATATATCCGTCTCAAGCTCGCCTCCGTCCGCGCCTTCATCGCAAGCCTGATCGCCGGCATTCGCGGTGCGCCGCCGCTTTCGCAGTTCGGCCGCACGATCGCGGAAATCATCGACGTCTGGGCCACCGAGACCGGGGTCGTCTATGGCAAGGAGCAGCCGATCGCCGACAACGCTGCGGCCGGGCGCGTGCATCCGCGCTGGACGGAACTGCTGCTCGATTTCGATGTCGACTACCGCAAGCGGCGCCTGCATTTCCTGATCGAAGGCCTGAACCGGCTCTATCAGCCTTCCGACCGCATGCATTTCGAGGACCGCAACTGGCGGGCGATCGATGCACTGAAGCGAAATTTCTACAACTGCCTGGAGGACCTCAAGCGCCAGGAAAATGTCGCCGCCTTCACCCCTGCGACCCGCGACCTTGCCGAGGATCTGTTCCGCTCCGCGCCGCCTCCCGGCGATTCCGAGAAGCTGACGGCGTACGCACAATCGTTCGTGCAGCGGTACAGGGGGGCCATCGACGATCTGATCGTCCGGCTGGCGGCGGAGATCAATCTCGATTCCAGCACCAATGATATCGATATTCTGCTGGCCTCGACCGATCCGGAACAATGGCATCCGGAAGCGCGTCGCGAAACCCTGATCGACCACCTCGGTTTCCCATTTTGGGATGTCTTGACGTTTCCGGTCATGCCCTGGCGCGAGGCGGGCGAACTCAACGAGATCCTGGTGGATCGCATAAGCCCGCAGGACGCGACCGCGCTCGGGGAATTCAGCGGAAGCACCGCGCTGAGAGGCGTCCGTTTTGCGCATTTTGCCGCGTTCTTTTCGCGCGCGTATCGCGAAAACGATTATTTGCTCGGACGCATCCACGCGCTGGATCGATTGATCGACATCGTCTGCAATTCGGCCAGACTTGATATCGAAAAGCAGCGCAGCTCGGTTGCGGCGCTGAAGGTGCGCGGGTTCAAGAGAATTCTCGACGCCGAAGAGAAATTCCTGCCGAACAGCGTCGAGCTGATCGCCAGATTGCGCCGCTCGATCGCGGCCCTGGAAGCGCGTGCCGGATCAGGCTCTAGAGCTTCGGTTCTGGTTGAATCAGAACCGAAGCTCTAGATTCTTGTTTTGACGCGTTTTCTTTACGCGAACCGGTATCCACCCCGGATCAAGTCCGGGGCAGGCTTTCGCTCGAAGACGCTCTAGAACGCCGGCCGCTGCGGGCTCGTAGCCGGTGGCGTCAGCACCAGCGGCGGCTTTGGCTTCGGCCGCACCAGAGGAGGCCCGGGCGGAGGACGAACCTCGATCGGCGGCGGCAGCGGCGCAAGCTGCTGGCTGACCACGGGCGCCCCGGGGCTTGCAGTGGAGCCTGGCGGCGCGGCCGCAGCCGGCGGACGCGGCGCGACGACCTTCGGCTTCAGCGAAGGCCGGCGCAGATCGCGGCCGGGCAGCGGCAGGTTGGAAGTCGGCAGGTCCGAAGGCTCCGCATCCGAAGACGGAGCGCCAGCGGCCGGTGGAATGGACGCCGGAGTCGCCGGCGGCGGCTCGCCGCGTTCGATCGAATCCAGCCTTCGGGTCTCACGGTCGATCGCCCTCACCGCCAGCCATGCCGACAGCGACGCCACGTCGACCGTGCGGTTGAGGGCGTCGGGCGAACCGGCCGCGAACAACTGGATTTCCGGACGGCTCGCCGCCTGGCCCGCAGCAGTCGAGACAAGGGTGACGCGAATGTCGGCCTGGTCGGCGGGAATATCGTAGCCGCCGGATATGATGGCGCGCGCGCTGTCCGACTCGAGCGTGGTCGCGCCGACACGCAGCCGGCCGTCGCCGATACTGAATGGTATTTGCGCTGTTTTGACCGACATCGCGCCGGCCGACAGCACCGGCTCGATGATCTGCCGCAGCCTGGTATCGTCGGTCGCCTGACCAATATCGCTGGCGTGCATCGCGACGTCGAAGGCCTGCGGATCGAGCCCCGCGATGCGGGCGGATTCCAGCGCCACGGTGCCGCTGCCGGACAACGCACCCGTCAGCGCCGAGGCGCTGCGGCCCTGGCTCGTCAGCGTCAGCTGCATCGAGGTGCGCCCGGCGGGCATCGCCAGCCTGCGATAGCGCAACGCGGCGCCGTCGACGCCCGTGAGCTGAACGCTCGCATTCAGCGCAATGCCATTTGCGCCTGGCCTCGCGTCAATAGTCGCCGTGGTTTCCCCGCCGCCGATTCCGCCCCTGATCGCGTCGAAGGTCAGCGACTGGCCGTCGCTCTTGACCGTACCGCTGACGGGTCGCAACTCGCCGCCGCCCGGCAGCGCGCCGCGCAACGCCTGAAATGCGACACGGCCGCGCCAGCCCTTCAACAGTCCGGCGCCGAGCGGCTCGGCCGCATCGTGGCCGGCCGCGCCAATGGCGAGCGCGAACGCCGGTGCGAGATCCAGCGTGTCGAGACCGACTTCGCCGTCGACGTTCCTGTCGCCGTCAAGCGTCATCGCGATGCGCCCGCGCAAGCGCGAGCCGGAGATCGTGCTGTCGAGATCGTCGAAGGTCAGCCTGTTGCCGGACAGCGACACGCGCGAGGACAGGTTGATGTTCTGCGCAAGCAGGTCCGTCGGCTTGAGATCGAGCAGCGGCGCGAGACTGACGCCGCGAACGCTGAGATTGACGCTGGCCTTGGCGTCCTGGGCCCACGGCTCCCCAGTGCCCTGCGCGTCCGCCACCAGACCGGCGCCCGTCATCTTCGCTTTCAACCGCAACGGCGAACCCCACACGCCCGCCACCGATCCCTCGAATTGCGCTGGGCCGTCGCTTGCGGCGACCGCGCGATCAAGTCCGAGCAGCGCCAGCAGGATGCGGCCCTGATCCGACGACAGTTTCGATTCAAGGCTGAACGCGGTGCGCTTGAGCGCATCGAGATCGATCCCGCCCAGCGCCGACAATTCCGGCATCGCGGTGAGCGTTGCGGTGCCCTTGAGCTGCGGCGCATCGAGATCGAGCGAGGCGGAAGCGACGGGACCATCGGCCCGTGTCTTGTCCTTGCCGAGATCGAGCACCAGCCTGGTGCGCACGGGCCCCGGACCCGTTCCCAACGCATTGAGCCGCGAGGCAAGCGACGGTGCAAACGGTGCGACAAGCGCGGTAAGCTTGGGCAGCGACGCCGCGGTCGAATCGAGCCCCAGCCTTCCGGTCAGACTGGCGCGATCGAAATTGCCGCTACCCTCCACCGTTACGTTATCGGGCTGACCGATCTTCAGCCGGTCGAGCGAGAAAAATTTAGGACCGTAGCCGAGTTTCGCCACGAACGGCCGCAACTCCTGTCCCGCCGACACGGCTCGGCCGATGTCGAGCGACAGTTGCGCTTCCTCCGGCCAGTCACCCGGCGGGCCCGCCAGCGAACGCGTCAGGCCGGCCGCGGCATCGAGATCGAGACGTTCGCCTTTCAACTCGGCGTCGAAGCGCGAGCCGCCGCCGGCCGGCAGGTTCGACAGCGCCATCCGGCCTTCGACGGCGCCGCCTTCGATCTCGGCCTTCATCGCTTCGATCGCGAAGCCGCCGGCGGCCAGGCTGACATTGCCGCGCAGGCGCAGCGGCTTTTGGCTGCGATAGGTCACCTCAGTGCGGCCCTGCAGCCACGCCGCCAGCGCATCCGGATCGGACGATTCGACGCTGAGGGCGCCGGTGAAGCTGGACGGACCTGCCGGCGCATTGGCGCCGGTCAGCGACACCAGCGTCGCGCCGGGCGCGCGAAGATCCAGCCGTTCGATGCTCCAGGATTTGGTGTCGCTCCTGAGCTCGGCGGCCAGGTTCTGCACCGGACGGCCGCCCAGCATGATCTGCTCGGCACTGAATTCGATTTGCGTCGGGATCGGCGACTGCGGGATGCCGGCCATCAGCGCCCGCACGCCGGGCACCACGCGCAGCGGCTCGGATGCGCCGCTGTCCTTGCTATCCTTGGCGGCGAACCGGTCGGCATCGAGCTGCCGCGCCGAGAGTACGGCATGCAGCAGCGGCGACGCACCGAAGCCGACATCCCCGAGGCCCGAAAATCTCATCGCCCGCTCTTCGGCGCCGTAGCTGACATCGAGCTGGTCGAGCTTTGCTGCAGCCGGATCGGCCTTGACCTTGGCCGATATTTTCCAGGGCGTGATGGGGACATTGCCCTTGACGTCCCCCTGGGTCTTGAGCCCGGCGGGAACTGCGAGCACGAGCGCGCCGTCGAAGCGCGGCGTGCGCGCCTCGAACGAGAGCACGCCATCGAGGTCGACGGAGAGCGGACGCGCGCCGGGATCGATGTTGAGGTGTACGCGGGTGCCGTCGCCGGCCGGACCGGATGAAACCCGGAACGGGTAGCGCAGCCCCGACAGCATGAAATTGCCGTCACCGCGCACCGCGCCTGCCAGCGAGCGCACGTCGCCGGAGAAGGCGATATCGTTCAGCTCCAGCGTGCCGCGGCTTGCGGCGTCATGCAGCGCGATGCGGCCGGTCAGGTTCAGGCGGTCGATCGAAAGCGATCCCAGATTGAATTTTCCGGTCGATGCCGGCAGTTCGACCCGGCCCTGCCGATCGAGGCCGAGATCGACCGACAGGCCGTTGATCGTCAGTTTATCCGCGCGCCATTCGCCGCGCATCAGCGAACCCAGGCTGAACTCGACATCGAGCTTGTCGGCGCGGATCTTGCCGAGGTCGTTGGGGCCGCCAACCATCACCGAGCGCAGCCGCAGCGACGGCGTCGGCAACAGCCGCGCGTCGAGTTCACCGGCGACGTGCACCGGCACACCAATCACCCGCGTCGCCTCGGCCTCGAATTGCGGCCGGAATTGATTCCAGTCGATGAAGTACGGCCCGATCAGCGCCGCCATCAGCGCGATGATAAAGGCAATCGCCAATCCGAGCAGCGTCGTCTGCACGGTGTCTCCCTTTGAGCACGCCCCCGGGCGGGTCGGCGTAACCCTAGCCCATCCGCCGGCGTCGCGCGCCCGCCGCCCGAAATCAATCCCGGAGCAGTGCTATATATAGAGACAACTGTGGCGAAGTCACAGTGGCGTCGTCACCAGCTGGCGGGCAGGTTTTTCAGGCCGCGCAGCACGAAGGTGGGCCGCCATTCCGGATTTTCGGCGTTGTCGAGCTTGAGATCCGGCAGGCGGCGCAGCAGGGTCGAAATCGCGACCTCGGCCTCGATCCGCGCCAGCTGGGCGCCGAGGCACAAATGGATACCCCCGCCAAAGGACAGCGGGCGGATCTTGGGGCGGGTAAGGTCGAGCCGGTCCGGCCGGTCGGGATAAACAGCCGGATCCCGGTTGGCGGAACCCAGCAGGCACAGCACGCTTTCGCCTTTCGGGATTTTCTTGCCGCCGAGGTCTTCGATGTCCTCCAGCGCCACCCGGCCGGTCAGCTGCACCGAGGAATCGTAACGCAGGAATTCCTCGATGGCGTTGCTGATGAGGTCCGGATTGGCCTTGAGCAGTGCGAGCTGGTCGGGATTGCGATACAGCGCCAAGAGCCCGTTGCCGATCAGATTGACTGTCGTCTCGTGGCCCGCGCCGAACAACAGGATGATGTTGGCGGTCAGTTCATCATTGGATAGCTTGCTGCCGTCTTCCTCGGCCTGCACCAGTTGCGTGGTCAGATCGTCGCCGGGATTCTTCCGCCGCAGCTCGAACAGCTGCTGAAAATACATCTGCGCCATCAGGTTGCCGGCGTTGGCCTGCTCGATTTCGGCCTTCGTCAGCGGCACTGGATCGAGCAGGCGTCCGCCGTCGCGCGAGCTGGTGTAAAACACCTCGCGATGTTCCTCGGGAATTCCGAGCATGTCGCAGATGATCGTGACCGGCAGCCGGAACGCGAAATCCTCGATCAGGTCCATATGGCCCTGGGGCGCGATGCGATCCAGCGTCTGGTCGACGATCTCCTGGATGCGCGGCCGCATGTCCTCGACCCGGCGCGCGGTAAAGGCTTTCACCACGAGGCCGCGGAGGCGGGTGTGATCCGGCGGATCCTGCTGCAGCATCCAGTGGCTCATGCTGCGGAAGACGGGCTCCTCCATGATTTGCGGGCCGTAGCGCCGCTTGGTCCGCTCGATGTAGTCCTTGCCGAAACGCTTGTCGCGCATCACCAGGCTGACCTCGGCATGGCGGCTGGCGACGTAGGCCCCGAACGGCGTGAGATGCATCGGATCGGTGGTGCGCAGCCGCTCGTAATGCGGATAGGGATCGCGAATGAACTCCGGCGACAGCGGATTGAACAGCGGCTCGGATACGGCGCTCTGAGCATGCTCGTTCATCGATGACCTCAATCAGGTGGCGGGCATAAATTCGATACACTCTTGTATCGAGTTGCATTCTGAACTAAAATTGTTCGATGTCAAGAGTTCGGACCAGACCGACCCGGGACGATACCCGCGAAAAGCTGTTCGAGGCGGCGGCGCGCGTCTTCGAGGAACAGGGCATCGGCGGCGCCAGTATCGAGGCCATCGCGGCCGCGGCCGGATTCACCCGCGGAGCATTTTATTCGAACTTCACCAGCAAGGACGAACTGATCATCGCCATGCTCGAGGATCACGTCGAGCAATCCATTCGACGCAATCTCGATCTTCTCGCCAGGCACGAAAACATCGCGGGTTTCATCGAAGCCCTGAAAACCATGGACCGCAGCCGGCAGGATCCGCTCGGCCGCTCTCCACTTTTGCACATGGAGATGATCCTTTTTGTGGCACGCGCCGAAAAACGCAGACCGGAACTCGCCAAGCGCCTGCGAGCCCGGCGGCAACTGATCACCGATATCGTCGAAACCACGTTGAAGAAATCCGGCCGGAACGCGGCCCTGAACCCGGCATGGACCGGCGCGATACTGCTCGCGCTGGAGGACGGCTTCCGCCTGCACCGCCTGATCGATCCGGAGACCACGCCGGCCGACAGCTTCCTGCGAGCGATCAGCGATCTGCAGAGAGCCGTCGGAGTTGCATCGGCCTGACGAAAGCGCTGCGATCATCATGCGGTTGTCAGCTCCCTTTTGCTAAGCCGCGTTGGCACTGGCCTGCGCCTTGTGCAATTGCCCGGCCACCGCCCTCACCTTGCCGGGAGACGCCATCCAGATCGCGAAGGCGGACAATGCGCACATGGCGATGCCGATCACGAAGGCCAAGGCATAACTCCCAGTGAGATCGTGCAGCGCGCCGGTGACCCAGGGACCGGCGGCGCCGCCGGCGAGCGCTGCGAGCATCACGGTGCCGAAAATGCTGCCGAAATGTTTGCCTTGAAATATTTCCAGCACCACCGCTCCCATGATGGAGGTGAGCCCATAGCCGAGCGCGCCCTGCGCCAGCACCATGAGGTAGACCAGCACCAGGGTGGGAAAGATCTTCAGCGCGATCAAGGCCGCAAAGCAGATCGCAAAGCCCGCGCATCCCGCCGTCCAGATCCATTCGCGTCCCACCCGATCGGAAAGGTGTCCGAGCCATATCTGGCCGGGAATACCGAGCAGGCTGACGGCGCCCAAGGCCCAGACCGCGACGTTCGGGCTGAAGCCGATGTCGAGCAGAAATTTGGTCTGGTGAACCTGCACCGCGTACCAGATGTACAATCCGCCGAAATAGCCGAGCGATATCCACCAGAACCGCGCGGTGCGAACCGCGCGCCGCAGGGTCCAGTCGATTCCGGCCCAATCGTGATCCACGACATAGGAAACCGGCTTGCTCGAAGCCGAAGGCGCGGCGTCGCCATCCGGCTGCAGCCCGATATCCTCGGGCCGCTTGTGCAGCAACAAATTGATCGGCGCGAGCACCACCAGAATCAGGATTCCCATCGCCGTACAGGCGGTGCGCCATCCGGTCTGCTCGATCATGTGCTGCACCCACGGCAGCAACGTCATCGAGCCGACGCCGACACCGGCGAACGCCAGCCCGATCGCCAGGCCGCGCCGGCGGTTGAACCAGTTCGGCAGAAACAGCGACTGGCCGGAATAGCCGAGGCAGACGCTGCCCGCGCCGACCATGACGCCGATCGTCAGATAGAGATGCCAGGGCTTTGTCGTCAGGGGTGCCAGCAGCATGCCGCCCGCCATCAGGGCTACGCCGAGCTCCATCACGGCGCGGGGACCGGCGCGATCCATCAAGCGGCCGATCAGCGGACTGACGGCGCCGGAAACCAGAAAGCCGAACGAGAAGGCGCCCGCCGTGACGCCGCGCTCCCAGCCGAACTCGTCGATGATCGGCGGAAAGAACAGCGAAAAGGCGGTGCGGGCATTCACCCCGATCGCCATGGTGACGAAGGTCACGGCGACGATAATCCAGCCGTAAAAGAAGGGAAGCCGCATCAGGTTTTATGCCTTGTCATTCCGGGCGGTCCTTCGGACCATCAGGAAATGACGAGGTCAAGGCCTTTCCCGGGAAGTAAACCGGATGCTGGACGCATGTTGCACTGCGCCGGACAGGATTTTTTTTGGCGATTGAAAGATATCCCGTGAACTTCTTACGCGGCGCGGATGCCTAAAGGGTTCGCGCCTGTCGCTATATTCGCGCCGGCGCAGTCGGGGATGGCAATTTCGGTCGGCTACCGTACAGGAACCCGGCGGCAGGATGGGCGTTTTGATCTTTGTTTTCAGACGGCTTTAATCTTTGAATATTTGCGCGACAAGCGGGACCCGTATGGATCAGGCTACAGAACACAGCGACCGGCCAACCCCGGAAAGCGCGTATTGTCCACCGGCGCCAAAGCCGCAGCCGCGGCCGCTCAAGCCGTTGGCCCTGCTCCGTACCCTGAAACGCAATCCGCTCGAATGCTGGGCGGCGCCGCATTTCGAGCAGCCGATCGTTGCCGGCGGCCTGCCGATCGGCCACGTGCTGCTGGTTCACGAGCCCGGCGCCATCCGCCGCGTCTTGCTGGATAACGCCGCCAACTACCGCAAGGACCGCCTGCAGCGCCGGGTACTGTCGGCGGGACTGAGTGACGGCCTGCTGAGCGCCGAGGGCGAGCAATGGCGCCTGCAAAGGCGGGTACTCGCCCCGATGTTGGCGCGCAGGACGGTGATGGATTTTGCGCCGGCGATGATGGCAGCAGTGGGCGCCTTGATCGACCGATGGTCCGCGCTCGGCGCGTGCGCCGCCGTCGACGTGGCGGCCGAGATGGCCAAGGTCACGCTCGATGTCGTCGAACGCACCATCTTCTCGGATGGTTTCGGATCCGACGCCGAAGACATCCGCATGGCGATGGCCACCTATTTCAACACGATCGGGAAAATCAGCGCGCTCGACATTCTCGGCGTGCCCGACTTTGTCCCGCGGCTCAGCCGGTTCCGGGTGCGCTCGACGTTGCAATTTTTCGAAACCGAAGTCGATCGTGTCATCTCCGCCCGCCGCCGGATTCTGGCGGAGCAACCGGACCGGGCACCCAACGATCTCCTGACCCATCTGCTTGAAGCGCTCGACACCACCGGCGCGGACGGTCTCACCGAAGCCGAGGTGCGCTCGAACATCCTGACCTTCGTCGCCGCCGGTCACGAAACCACCGCGAACACCCTGACCTGGGCCCTGTTCCTGCTCTCCCAATCGCGGGAATGGCGCGAGCGGGTCGAGGCCGAGGCGGACCGCGAGCTGACGGGATCGGCGGGCGGCGGCATCGCCGATCGCCTGACCGAAACCCGCGCGGTGATCGAGGAAACCATCCGCCTGTATCCGCCGATATCGGCGATCAGCCGCGTCGCTCTCGGTGACGACGCGTTGAACGGCGAAGCGGTGCGGCCGGGATCGCTGATCGTCATCTCGCCCTATGTGCTGCACCGGCATCGCCTGTTGTGGGATCGCCCCGATGCGTTCGATCCCGGGCGTTTTCTCGGCAACGCCTCGGCGATGATCGATCGCTTCGCCTATCTTCCGTTCGGGGCCGGGCCACGCAAATGCATCGGATCCACTTTCGCGCTGCAGGAGGCGACGCTGGTGCTTGCCATGATCGTCAAGCATTTCAATTTCGAACTGAGACCGGGCCACGCGGTATGGCCAAGCCTTCGCGTCACCTTGCGGCCGGCGAACGGGCTGCCGATGATCATCGCAACGAGGCGGGCGAACGATCGAACCTGCCGCGAACGGGCTTCCCGCCAGATGATGGATTCATAACGCCGGCGCGATAGGCGGCACCGTCCCGGCGTGCTCGCGATGCGCGTCAAAATCCCAGAGATGCGAGCGGGTAATGCACTTGCCGCAATGAAAGAACGCTCTTTCGACGGCGACGACCAGAGCGAGTTCGGGGACGCGGCCGTTTTCCGCCATGGCGTTCCTGATGTCGGCGTCGCGAACGATCATGGCCCGGCCGGCGACGCGCAGCGTCTCGCGCTGGCCCGGCACGAAGAAGATCAGGCCGACGCCCGGATTCTGCAACACGTTGTGGAACGTATCGACTCGCCGGTTGCCGCGGCGATCCGGAATCGCAAGCGTCGAATCGTCAAGGCATCTGACGAACCCGGCGCGATCTCCCTTGGGCGACAGATCGACCATGCCGAGCAGGTCGGTCGAACCGAGCACGACGAAGGGAGACGCTGCGATATAATTCCGGCAATGCCGGTCGAGCCTCGTCAGGATCTTGCTGGTGAACCATCGGTTGGCAGGCCCGACGATCTTCCTCAAATCCCGCGCGGTCGTGATTACCTCATCGAATCGCGCATCGCGCGTCAGCGTTTTTGCGTCCACGTTCCTGCCCTCCGTCGATGGCGGCAAGGTTCCGCCGGGCTGACCCCGGCTATGACGTTATTGCGCGCAATCGGGCGGCAGTGCGCCGGCAAATTGTCTTTCTTTCGATGCCGGGCTTTGCGGCATCAACTTGTTTCGACGCCAGCGCACGGCGCCATCGCGACTGGTTTGATCCCGCGCGCCGTTTTCGCACGAAGCCCTCACCAGGCCGTGAGCAGAAAAGATCCCGCTCGTCCGCTTCGGCCAGCGGAGCGGACGCAGCAGAGGACGATCAATTTCGACCGGTACCGCCTAGCCTTTCGCCCGGGAGCGGATCATGAAGGTCTCGTAGGAGTATTCGGCGACCTGCCACCAGAGATTCTCGTCGTTGCGGAACTCGGTTTGCGAATCGAGAATCTTCTTGAAATCAGGATTGCCGGCGGAGGTCTCGGCATTGACCTCGTTCGACGCCTTCAAACAGGCTTCCATGATCGCCGGGCTGAACGGGCGCAGCTGCGTTCCGGCCGCCACCAGGCGCTTCAGCGCCTGCGGATTGCGTGCGTCATATCGCGCCTGAACGTCGAGATTGGCGTAGCCGCAGGCGATCGTGAGCAGCGCTTTATAGGCCTTCGGCAGCGCATCCCATTTGTCTGAGTTGATGAAGAAGTGCAGCGCCGTGCCCCCCTCCCACCACCCGGGATAATAGTAATACTTGGCGATCTTGTAGAAGCCGAGCTTTTCGTCGTCATAGGGGCCGACCCATTCGGTGGCGTCGATGGTGCCCTTCTCCAGCGCCGGATAGATGTCGCCGCCCGCGATCTGCTGCGGAATGGTGCCGAGCTTGGCGAGGGTCTTGCCGGCCCATCCGCCGATCCGCATCTTGAGGCCATTGAGGTCATCGACGGTGTTGATCTCCTTGCGGAACCAGCCACCCATCTGGGTGCCGGTATTGCCGCCGGAGATGGCGTATAATTTGTTCTTCTTGCCGAACTCGTTGAGCATGTCCTGACCGCCGTGATCCTGAAACCAGGCGTTCTGCTGACGCGAGTTCAGGCCGAACGGAACGGAGCAATAGAGCGCATAGGTCGGATCCTTGCCGATAAAGTAATAGGCGGCGGTGTGGCACATCTCGACGGTGGCGTTGGTCACCGCGTCCAGCGCCTGCAGGGCGGGAACGATCTCGCCCCCGGCGAACGGCTGGATCTGAAATTTATTGTCGCTGGCTTCGGCGACGTATTTCGAGATCGTCTCCGACGCGCTGAAGGGAACGTCGAGCGACTTCGGCCAACTGGTGGTGCAGCGCCATTTCAGCTCGGGCATCGACTGCGCGATGGCCGGTGCGGCGACGGTGGTTGACGCGGCGAGGCCCGCGCCCGCGGTTTGCAGGAATTCACGACGTTTCATGGCGTATCCCCCTTTTGGATTTTTGCTTCGGAATCGCCAGCCCGTGGCGATCTTGCGCGGCGTCGCCTTGACGGCGATCATGTTATTTCGCCGAGGATATCAGACGTCAGGCCTGCCGGGTAGCCAATTAAGGCCAAGGCGTTCCGGACATGGACCGGTCCCAGGGTATGGCGCGGCCGCGCCCCCTTCAGGCCGCCGACGCGCCGAGCCAGCCGGCCAAGGTATCCACGATCTCGTTCAGGACCTCGCCGTCGTTCCTTCCCGAGCGCGCGAGCACATGGAAAGAATGATCGGCCTCCGCGACCTGATGCAGCGTCGCCGATGCCCCGAGCCGCCTTACGACCGGTTCGAGCAGCGTCAGTTCGGCCAGCTTGTCGCGGGTGCCCTGGACAAACAGCATGGGGACATGGACGTCCCCGAGGTGTTTTGCACGCCCGTCGGAAGGCTTGCCCGCCGGATGCAGCGGAAAGCCCAGGAAGGCAAGTCCGAGGACGCCGGCCAGCGGCGCGATGGCCTGCGCCTGCGACGTCATGCGTCCGCCGAAGGATTTGCCGCCGGCAAACAAAGCGAGCCCCGGGCAGCATCGCGCGGCTTCCGCTACCGCCGCCCGCACGGTGGCGTGGGCGAGCGGCGGCGCATCCGGCCGCTTGCTCCCCTTTTCCATGTAGGGAAATTGATAGCGCAACGTCGCGATACTGCGGTCGCGAAGGCCGGCCGCAACCTGCTCCATGAATGCGTGGGTCATGCCCGCGCCGGCGCCGTGGGCAAAGACAAAGCACGCCCGTGCGCCCGCCGGCCGCAGCAGCAACGCGGAGACCGCGTCCGAGCCATCGACGTTCAGTTTGAGTTGTTGCGGGCTGATGGTGTCCATCGCGCAATGACCCCTGGGATACTACGAACAAAAAAGGCGGCCACGATTGCGACCGCCACTGTATCGGTCTCAGGAGGCGCCTTCCAGCGATCTTGTCCTGTTGGTGCGAGCTTCCTACGCCGCCCGGGGCTTCGCCTTCAGCGGCACCAGGCGCTCGCTGGAAAGCGCCGCCTGCGCGCTCGAGGTTCCCGCCTCGTGATATTCCGCATCCTCGTTGACTTCCCAGATGTCGTAGATGCGCTCGCCGGCCATGATGTTCCGCGCCGTCAGCATGGCGGTCATCATGGCGTGATCCTGATTGTTGTATTTGTGCATGCCGTTCCGGCCGATCAAATGCAGGGTCGGATAAGTTTGCTCCAGATCGCGGCGGATCATCGCCACGTGCTCGCGATAGGCATCATCGTAGACCGGATAGGCCTTCGGCTGGCGCACCACGCATCCGTCGACCACATCGGAGGCGGAGGCCAGACCGACCTTGGCGACCTCACGTTTGGCCAGCTCGATGAGCTCCTGGTCGGACATCGCCCACAGGCCATCGTCCTCGAAGCAGAAATATTCCAGCCCGAGACAGGACATGCCGGGCGGCGCCATCTCGGGCGACCACGAGGCGAAATTCTGTACACGTCCGACCTTCACGCTGGGATCATGGATGTAGATCCAATTGTCGGCGAACACCTCCGGCTTGTTCATCATCAGCGCGACGGTGAGAAAATCGCGGTAGCGAAGCGCACGCGCGTGCAACAGCGAGATCGGCTTCGGCGTGAGCTTCTGAACCAGCTCGCGTACCGGCGCCGAGCTCACGACGTGCCGCGCCGTATAGCTTTCGCGTTTTCCGTCAGCGGTCGCGACCTCGATGCGCCAGAGTTTCTGGGTGTCGTCATGAGCGAGCCCGACGAGCTCGCGGCCCATCAGGATTTGGCCGCCGCGCTCCACGGTCTTGGCCGCCGCGGCTTCCCACATCATGCCGGGGCCCTTGCGCGGATACTGGAACGTCTCGATCAGCGTCTTGACGACATCGTTGCCCGCCGCATCAAATTTTGGCTTGCGGCGGAACGAGCGCGTCAGCGCGTTCGTGACGGCGACGCGGAGGTCCAGCCCCTTGATGCGCTGCGCGGCCCAATCGGCGGAGATCTCGTCGCACGACATGCCCCAGACCTTTTCGGTGTAGGTCTTGAAAAAGATCTGGAACAGGCGTTCGCCGAACCGGTTGCGCACCCAGTCGTGGAAGCTGCGCGGTGAAGCGACCGGAAAAACCTTGGCGTAGGCGTAGGACAGCATGCAGACGGCGCTGGTGAAAATTCCGAGGTTGCGCAGCGCCTCGAACGCGCTGAGCGGATAGGAATAGAATTTCCCACCGTAATAGATGCGCGACAGCCGCCGCCGCGTGATGAAGTCATTCGGCAAGATCTCATGCCAGAGATCGACGACTTCCTTCGCCTTGGAGAAGAACCGGTGGCCGCCGATGTCGAACAGGAAATCGCCGTGCCGCACGGTGCGGCTGATGCCGCCGACATAGTGCGGGTCCTTCTCGATCACGATGACCGATGGCGTTTCCTTGGTCAGGCAGTAAGCGGTGGTGAGGCCGGCGGGTCCCGCACCGATCACGAAAATCTCTGCATCAACGGTCATTCGCGGCGCGGTCCCTTGGGTTCCCGTCGCATTTGCGCAGAGCTTCGTTAATGTTGGGCTTATCGCCGCGAGCAGATTAGCCGCTGTTGCAGCGTTAATGAAACGTCAACGCGCGCCCGCCTCCGTCGCGCGCCTGACGTCAGCCAGCAGCCTTTTCCGCGAAAAACGCCGCCTCCTTGGTCCCATACGACAGATAGGTCAGGCGCCAGCGGCGTTTTTCCGAGATTTCCTGCAGCGCCTTGAATCCGCCGGTTCTCCAGTCGGGAAATCCGAAGAAATCGTCAAAATGAAAGACGAGACCCTGCTCCACATAGTCGGCGCAGACTTCCAGCACGTCGACCGTCGCGGCGTAAGTGTCGCAATCGACATGCACCAATAGCGGGATATCGGAGGCGGCGTTTTGCGCTTTCCAGCGCGGCGCCGAGTCCGCAAACCAGCCCTTGACCAGGCTGACATTGGGCCGAACCCTCGGCAGCTTGCCTCCGAGATCGAAGGTTTTTTCGGGAGCCATGCCGCTCCACTGTTCCTGCAGGCCTTCGAAACTGTCGAATCCGACGAAATTCAGCCCGGGAAACTTCCTGGCCTGGTAGTTAATCATTCCGCCCTTGTAGACCCCGAACTCCAGTACGCGTTTGCGCGAGGGAAACTTGCGCCTCGCATCCTCGATAGACAGCGACAGGCCTTCAAATCGATCCAGAAACGAATATGCGCCTTTCATGTGTTCCTTGGCGTAGTTAAAGGAATCCACGACGGCATCGCGGCGCATCAGCATCGGGACGGATTCGGGCAGCGTCCTTTCGGCGACATAGCGCGCAAACGCAGCCACCACGTTGGAAAACCAGACCTCCGCTCGAGTGCCTATCCGCGTCATATTCGGGTTACCTTCAGCATCGTCTCGGGAAACAAAGCGCAGCCGGCCTCGGGGCCGACCAGCCGCAGACTTGAAACGATTTGGGTTCGAATCGCTTCCAGCTTCTGCGCCGGCCTGCGTAATATACACCTTAATTTCCGCCTTCTAATGCCGCGCATCGGCCGGCTCCGCCAATGATCGCATAGGATTGCTTAACGGCCGCCATGCACACTGGCACGATGTTTGCGCAAGATAATCTCGATGCTGACTCCGGTGTGCCCGCGCAGGATCGGGAAGGCGCCGGCTCGGCCAAGGCCGGCTGGCGCGTTTGCGCCATCGTCCTCCTGCTTTTCATCGCCGCGGCCGCGCTCAGCGCCGTGCGCAAGGATGTCACGCAGGGCTTCGATGAGGTGGCGCACGCATCCTACATCGCGCATCTCCAGCACACCGGCGAAACCTGGCCCGCCTTCGCGGCAATGCGGATGCTCGATCCCTCGAGCTTCCGCTTCACCGGCGAGGCCAATTATCTCAATCACCCCTCGCCGTATTATTGGCTGCTGGCGCGGCTCGGTCCGGAGCTGGAAGGCCATCCCCGGGCGCTGCTCGCGCATCGGCTGTTCAATGTGGCGCTTGTCGCGCTCGGGCTCGCAGCCCTGATGGCGATCGGGCTCGCCGCGGGGCTGCCGAGACTCACGCTCTATGCCTATATCGTTCCTCTCGCCTGCATCCCGGTGCTGGCGCCGCTGGCGGGCGCCGTCAACAACGACAATGCCGCATTCGCCGGCGGCGCCATCGCGACGCTGGCGGCCTTTCAGCTTCTCGCCACCGGGACCCGGGCGTGGCTATTGGCGGCGCTCGGCGGCGTCATCGTCGCATCATGGGCGAAGTTCACCGGACTGTTGCTGGCGGGCGGGATGGTTGCCGGCGTGCTGCTGTTGTTGCTGTGGCGCGGGCGCCTGCAATTGCGGTGGATCGCGCCGATTGGAGTCGCAGCACTGCTGGCCGGCGCGCCCTATCTGGCGTTCTTGATACAATACGGCAGCCCAACGCCGGCGACGCCGGGAGAAATCGCGATGATCGAGTCCGGCGCGCACATCGCCGGCTGGGATAGCGCCGAGCGCCTGCGACCCCTCGCCTTCGCCATACATTTCGTCTCCGAATTCATCCTTGAATGGATGCCGACGTTGAAGCCGCGCAACGCGGTCAACTACATAGCCCTCGCCATACCAGTCACGGCGGCGCTCTGCGCCTTCGCCGGGATTGCGATCGCGGTTCGGCGAATCGCGCACGGACAGGAATCTTCGCTCGATATCGTCATTGCCGCCGGCGCATTGGCGTTTGCCGCGACGTTCGTCGTCCACGGCATCTTCAGCTATCGGCTGCACATCGAGTTCGGCTGGCTGACGACCGCCTACCCGCGCTATTATTTGCCGCTGGCGGCGCTCCTCCCGCTTGCCGGGCTGGCATTGCTGGGCGCAGTCAGAAGTCCGTCCGCCCGCACCGTTCTGCTGGTCTTTCTGATCGCCGGCCCCGTGCTGTTTCGCCTGCTTGGCGAACCGCTGGGATAGGCGCTCAAAGGGAAACCCATCGACCTTTCGGCCGCACGCGCGGCCTTGAACGGCCGCAAGTCGCCCCTTACGCTTCCCCTCGACAAAAAAAAGGGGGCCTGAGGATGCGGCAGATCAGGATCGGCGACATCACGATCGACGCGGTGATCGAACGCGAAGGCCCGTGGCGGCGGCCGCAGGATTTCTTCCCGGCCTATGACGAGGCCGTCTTCAGGCATCATCTGCCTTCGATGGAGCCGGAGTTTTTCGACGCGGCGCTCGGCATGATGGCGATCACCTACCAGACCTTCGTCGTGAGAACGCCGCGCTACACGATCCTGGTCGACACCTGCACCGGCGAGGACAAGGGTCATCCGCCGCCGTTCGATTTTCCCGGCAAGGAGCGCTGGCGCAACGAACTGTTTGCGCTCGGCATCGGTTACGACAAGATCGATTATGTGTTCTGCACCCATCTTCACATCGACCACACCGGGTGGAACACCACATTGCGCGATGGCCGCTGGGTGCCGACATTCCCGAACGCCAAATACGTCTTTCACAAAAAGGAATATGCGGCCTGGGAGGAGCAGAACGCGAAAGGCGCCAATCCGCCCGGCACGGTGTTCCGCGACAATTGCCTGCCCATCGTGGAAGCCGGCCAGGCGCTGCTGGTCGACGACGATTATGCGCTCGACGACACCATCACCTTGACGCCGACGCCGGGACATTCACCCTGTCATTGCTGC
>JBGPSI010000013.1:0-49707 GCA_041490045.1 Bradyrhizobium sp. | reverse complement strand
TGCTGACCGTGCATGCGACGCCATATAGCCGAGATCGGGGTCGAACCCAACTCGGCCTTCGCTCATGGCAGATATCCGGGGCGGTTTCGAGCAAAAGCTGGACGTCGCCGACGCCGGGCGAAGGCTGCTCAGTTCAGCCGCGTCGGGCGTTCTTCCTCGCCGGCTTCGGAAACCGCCGGCCCGAAAGGCGACGCCGAAGCGGCCGAAGCTTTGGCGGCCGCTGTCACGGTTGAAGCGGCCGCCGCCTTGCGCGCATGGTCGCGATAGGACTTCCACCCGGCGGGCAGGCTCAACAGGTACAGCACCGATCCCGCCGACAGGATGTGCCAGGGATAGCTGATCAGGAGCGCGATGAAGAACACCACCGAGACGAAAACCGGCAGCACCATTTCCGGCGGCACGCGCATGCGCACCGTCTTGCCCGAGAACACCGGCAACCGCGAAACCATCAGGGACGCGATCAAGAGCGTGTAGACCGCCGTCAGCATCGCCGGGGGTTTCGGCAGGCCGAGAAAGGCGAGAAAGATCGGCAGCAGCGCGATGATGGCGCCGGCGGGCGCCGGGACGCCGGTGAAATAATTCGCCGCGAACGCCGGCTTGTTCGGATCGTCCATCGTCGCATTGAAACGGGCCAGCCGCAGTCCGCCTGAGATCGCGAACACCATCGCCGCGATCCAGCCGCCATTATGCAGCTCGTGCAACTGCCAGAAATACAGGATCAGCCCCGGCGCGACGCCGAAATTGACGAAATCCGCCAGGCTGTCGAGTTCCGCCCCGAATTTCGACTGGCCCTTGATCATGCGTGCGACGCGGCCGTCGATGCCATCGAGGAAGGCGGCGAATACGATCGCGCCGACAGCGATGTCCATCCGCCCTTCCGTCGACAGGCGGATCGCAGTCAGGCCCGCGCAGATCGCGAGCAAGGTAATGACGTTGGGCACCAGCATCCGCACCGGGATCGGGCGAAACCGGCGGCGGCGCATCTCCGGGGTGTTGGGGTCGAAGGGCATCTGCATGGCTCGACCATATATAGCAAGCGCCGGCCCGTTCCGCCATTGCGTTGGCCGGGCGGCTCGGCGCGGCGGTTAATCGGCCCGGAACGTCCGGCCGCTGTCACTGCCCCGGAAATCGGCCAGAATGGTCTCCCCGGCGATCGCGGTCTGGCCCTCGGAAACCAGCGATTTGGTGCCTTCCGGCAGGTAGACGTCGAGGCGCGACCCGAAACGGATCAGCCCGAACCGCTCGCCGGCACCGATCGACTGCCCTTCGCGCACGAACGACACGATCCGCCGCGCCACGAGGCCGGCGATCTGGACTACGCCGATGCGTCCCTGGGGCGTGGAGATCACAAGCGAATTGCGCTCATTGTCCTCGCTCGCCTTGTCCAGTTCGGCGTTGATGAAGGTGCCCGGCCGATAGGCGATGCGATCGATCCTGCCGGCCACCGGACTGCGGTTCACATGGCAGTTGAACACGCTCATGAAGATCGAGATCCGCGGCAGCGGCCGGTCGCCGAGACCGAGTTCGGCCGGGGGCAGCACCTGCGTGATCATCGAGACGCGCCCGTCGGCCGGCGCCACCACGATGCCCTCGCGTACCGGCGTCAC
This sequence comes from Bradyrhizobium sp., assembly GCA_041490045.1. Taxonomy (GTDB): domain Bacteria; phylum Pseudomonadota; class Alphaproteobacteria; order Rhizobiales; family Xanthobacteraceae; genus Bradyrhizobium. Next base: position 48,100 of record JBGPSI010000013.1, on the reverse strand, counting down.
CCGCACCGGATCGCGGAAGAACAGCGCGCACCAGAGCGTCAGCAGCGTGCCGATCCAGCCGAGCGGCGACCAGATCCAGAACAGGATCAGGCTGACCAGCGCAAAGCCGCCGATGAACGGATAGCCCTCCGGATGGATCGGCGGAATTTGCGCGCGGATGGAATTGGCGATGGACATTCAGGTTTCACTGTCATTTGTGCCCTCTCCCGTGTCGGGAGAAGCATTTGCGTTTCGATTATTCCGCGGCGGCCGGCGTCACCAGCACGTCGTCGACCGGCGGCGGCTCGCGGTTAGGCGCTTCGTTCTCGTCGGCGATCCGTGCCAGCCTCTCGCGCGCTTCCTGGGCCTCTCGCTGCCGGTTCCACATACTGGCATAAAGTCCGCCGGTTGCCAAAAGCTGCGCATGGGTTCCGCGCTCGGCGATACGGCCCTGATCGAGCACGATGATTTCGTCGGCGCCGACGATCGTGGACAGCCGATGCGCGATGACGAGCGAAGTGCGGTTGCGCGATACCCGCTCCAGCGCTTCCTGAATTTCATGTTCGGTATGGCTGTCGAGCGCCGAGGTTGCCTCGTCGAGCACCAGGATCGGCGGCGCCTTGAGCACGGTACGAGCGATCGCAACACGCTGCTTCTCGCCACCCGACAGTTTCAGGCCGCGCTCGCCCACTTGCGTCTCGTACCCTTTCGGCGACATCCGGATGAACGGATCGATTTGCGCGAGCTGCGCGGCCTGTTCGACTTCGGCATCGGTGGCGTCCCAGCGGCCGTAGCGGATGTTATAGCGGATGGTGTCGTTGAACAGCACGGTGTCCTGCGGCACCATACCGATCGAGGCCCGCAGCGACGACTGCGTGACATTGCGGATATCCTGGCCGTCGATCAGGATCCTGCCGCTGGAGACGTCGTAAAGACGGAACAAGAGGCGCGAGATCGTCGATTTGCCGGCGCCGGAGGGTCCGACGATCGCGACGGTCTTGCCGGCCGGCACCTCGAAGCTCAATCCTTTCAGGATCGGGCGCTCGGGGTCGTAGGAAAAGCGCACATCGTCGAAGCGCACATTGCCCGCGGTCACGACCAGGGGCCTGGCGCCGGGATCGTCGTTGATCTCGGGATTGCGCGACAGCACGTTGAACATCTTCTCGATGTCGATGATCGCCTGCTTGATCTCGCGATAGACCATGCCCATGAAATTCAAGGGCTGGTAGAGCTGGATCATCATGGCGTTGACCATGACGAAATCGCCGACCGTATTGGTGCCGTTGCGAACGCCGATCGCGCACATCACCATGGTCGCCGTGAGGCCGGCGGTGAAGATGATCGCCTGCCCGGTATTGAGAACCGCGAGCGAGGTGTAGGTCTTGACGCTGGCCCGTTCGTAGCCCTCCATCGACCGGTCGTAGCGCTGGGCTTCGCGTTCCTCGGCGCTGAAATATTTCACGGTCTCGTAGTTCAGCAGCGAATCGATCGCCTTGGTGTTGGCGTCGGTATCGGATTCGTTCATCTTGCGGCGGATCTCGATCCGCCATTCGGTGGCGATGTAGGTATAATACATGAAGACCACGACCGTGATCATGGTCGCCAGCACGTAGCGCCAGTCGAACTTCCACAACAGCACCGCCATCAGCAGTGCAACCTCGACGACGGTCGGAACCAGCTGCAGGATCACCATCCGCACGATGACTTCGATGCCGGAACGGCCGCGCTCCAGCACACGCGTCAGCCCTCCCGTCTTGCGCTCCAGGTGAAAGCGCAGCGACAGCTCGTGCATATGGACGAAGGTGCGGTAGGCAAGCTTGCGCACCGCGTGCATCGCCACGCGCGCGAAAATACCGTCGCGCCACTGCGTCAGAACCGCCATCAGCACGCGCAAGCCGCCGTAGCTCAAGGTCATGATGAAGGGCGAGGCGATCAGCCATAACGTCCAGTTCGACGATTGCACGGGCGCGGTATCCGCGCCGGTCAACGCGTCGATCGCCCATTTGAAGGTGAACGGCACCGCCAGCGTCGCCACTTTGGCGATCAGCAGCAGAACCACCGACCAGACCACGCGCATCTTGAGATCGGCGCGGTCGCCCGGCCAGATATACGGCCACAGATGCGCCAGCGTCCCGATCAGGGTCGCCTTCTCGGCTGAATTAAGAGAGGACGTCAGCGCTTCGCCGGCGCCGGGGGCCGAATGGTGATGAGCCATCAATCAAGAGCCTGGAGAATCGCGGTCCCGCGTTTTCTGCTTTTCTGCATCGTGCCCGTCATATAGAGCGTTTGAACGCCGCGTGCACCCTTATTAGCCGCGATTCTTTGACGAATTCCGGGCATTTACGGATAGATTCAACGGCTCAAACGAATCGTTCGGGGTTGACGCTCTTACGCTGCGGTGCCACATGCGCGACATGACTAACAAAATCAGGACTGTCTGCGTCTATTGCGGCTCCGGCCCCGGTACAAATCCCCGCTTCATCGAAGCGGCCATCGCCTTTGGGAAAGTTCTCGCCGAGAATCGCATTCGCCTTGTCTATGGCGGCGGCTCGATCGGGCTGATGGGCGCGGTGGCGACATCGGTGCTTGATCACGGCGGCGTCGTGACCGGCATCATCCCCGACTTCCTCACCAGCCGCGAAAACGCCCTGAAGCGCGTTCAGGAAATGATCGTCACGCCCGACATGCACGAGCGCAAGCGGCTGATGTTCGAGCGTTCCGATGCGTTCGTGGCGTTGCCTGGCGGCGTCGGCACGCTGGAGGAACTGGTGGAACAACTCACCTGGCAGCAACTCGGCCGCCACACCAAGCCGGTGCTGCTCGCCAATATCGACGGCTTCTGGGAACCCTTGCTCGCGCTGCTTTCGCATATGCGCGCTACCGAATTCATTCGCCCCTCGCTGGCGGTCGATATTCTGAAAGCCGAACGGGTCGAGGAGATCCTGCCGCGGCTGCGCGCCGCCGCCGCGCGCGTCCCGGAGGGCACAGAGGAACTCGCGCCCGAAATTGCCCGCCGGCTTTAGGGATTAGATCACTCCGCCGGAAACGTCACCGCCTCGACGCGGTTGCCGTCGGGATCGATGGCGAACGCCGCATAATAGCGCACGCGGTCGTGCGGGCGCAGCCCGGGCGCCCCGTCGGAGCGGCCGCCTGCATTCAGCGCCGCGGAATGGAAAGCATCGACCTCGCCGGTCGATTTCGCGCGAAGGCAGATATGGACGCCGCTCTCGGGCGCGACCGGCGCCATTCCCGTGCGCAGGTTGATCCAGAATTCGGGATAGTTTTTGCCGAAGCCGATCGTTGCGGGACGCGTTACCAGGCGCGAGAGCCCGAGCGGCGCCAGTGCCGCCTCGTAGAAGCGCGCGGATCGTTCGAGCTCAGCGACGCCGATGGAGATGTGGTCGATCATGGGTTGGTCTCCCCCGACCGTCATTGCGAGGAGCGAAGCGACGAAGCAATCCATGCCAGCGCATCGGCACTATGGATTGCTTCGCTTCGCTCGCAATGACGGCGTGGCAATTGACGTTTTCTCTCTCACGCCGGCGCGCCTGACTTCACCAGCTTGTAGATCACCGAATCCATCAGGGCCTGGAACGAGGCGTCGATGATATTGGGCGACACGCCGATCGTGGTCCAGCGCTCGCCCTCCTCGTCCTCGCTCTCGATCAGCACCCGCGTCACGGCTTCGGTGCCGCCATTGAGGATACGCACGCGGTAATCGATCAGCTTCAGGCCTTCGATATATTTCTGGTATTTGCCGAGATCCTTGCGCAGCGCGACGTCCAGCGCGTTGACGGGACCGTTGCCTTCGGCCGCCGAGATCAGCTTCTCGCCGTCGACGTCCACCTTCACCACCGCCATCGCCACCGTGACGCGCTGGCCGTTGGCGTTGTAGCGCTGCTCGACATTGACGTCGAATTGCTCGACCCGGAAATATTCCGGCACTTTTCCGAGCGTGCGCCGCGCCAGCAGATCGAACGAGGCGTTGGCGGATTCATAGGCGTAACCGGCCGCTTCACGGTCCTTCATCTCCTCGACCAGACGAAGCAATTTTGCATCGTTCTTGTCGTAAGCGATGCCGGCGCGGTCGAGTTCTGCGATGACATTGGAGCGGCCGGCCTGGTCGGACACCAGCACCTTGCGATGATTGCCGACCGCTTCGGGCGGCACGTGTTCGTAGGTCTGGGGATCTTTCAGCACGGCCGAGGCATGAATGCCGGTCTTGGTAACGAAGGCGCTTTCGCCGACGTAGGGCGCGTGCCGGTTCGAGGCGCGGTTGAGCATGTCGTCGAGCGTGCGCGACACCTTCGTCAGGGTCGCCATCCGCTCCGGCGACACGCCGATCTCGAAGGCGTCGGAAAATTCGCGCTTGAGCCGCAAGGTCGGGATCAGCGAACACAGATTGGCGTTGCCGCAGCGCTCGCCGAGCCCGTTCAGCGTGCCCTGGATTTGCCGTGCGCCGGCGCGCACCGCGGCCAGCGAATTGGCCACCGCCTGCTCGGTGTCGTTATGGGCGTGGATGCCGACGTGATCGCCGGGGATGTGCCTTATCACCTCGGTGACGATGGTCTCGACCTCGTGCGGCATGGTGCCGCCATTGGTGTCGCATAAAACCACCCAGCGCGCCCCGGAATCGTAGGCCGCCCTGGCGCAGGCCAGCGCGAATTCCGGATTTTCCTTGTAGCCGTCGAAGAAATGCTCGCAGTCAAGCATGACCTCGCGGCCGGCCTGCTTCGCAGCTTTCACGCTGTCGCGGATCGAGGCTAGATTTTCCTCGTTTGTGGTCTCGAGCGCCACGCGCACCTGATAGGCTGAGGATTTCGCCACAAAGCAGATCGCGTCCGCCTTGGCTTCCAGCAGCGCCGCCAGGCCCGGATCGTTGGAGGCCGAACGGCCCGGCCGGCGGGTCATGCCGAACGCCGTGAAGCTTGCATGTTCGAGCTTCGGCTTCTCGGCGAAGAATTCGGTATCGGTGGGATTGGCGCCGGGATAGCCGCCCTCGACGTAGTCGATGCCGAGTTCGTCGAGCATGCCGGCGATCAGCTGCTTGTCATGCAGCGTGAAATCGACCCCGTTGGTCTGTGCGCCGTCGCGCAACGTGGTATCGAAGAGATAGAGGCGTTCGCGGCTCATGTCGGAACTCCCGGCTTGGCGCCGTCACCCAGCGTCTTCTGCATCGTGGTGTTGGCGAGCCACTCGCCGTTGACGGTGACGGTGTTGCGCTGTTTTGCGAGGTAACCGCGCCTGGCGAAGAATTCCGCCGCGTTGTCGCTGGCGTCGACAGTGAGACTCTTCGCTCCGCGGCTCCCGGCCAGCTTTTCCAGCGCCTCGCACAGCATCGAGGCGACGCCCTGCCCGACCGCGCCGGGGTGAACATAGAGCATGTCGATATGATCGGCGCCCTTCAGCGCGGCGAAGCCCACTGGCGAATTCTGCAGGGTGGCGATCAGCGTGAGTTCGGATGCCAGGCGCTTGCCGAATTGCTCCTCGTCGTCGGCGACGCTGGCCCAGGCCTGCTGCTGCGCCTCGCCATAGTCGTCGCCGGTCAGTTCCTCGATGGCCGCGGTAAAGATCGCCGCCAGCACGGGCGTGTCCGCGGGCAAAAACGGCCGCAAGCCGGGTTTGGGCAGCGTCTGTCCCATGGCCTCAAAATACCCCGAACAGTTTTAGCGCCAGCACCACAGCGGCCACGATCACGGCCCACTTGATGACGATGTAATAGCGCCAGTGCTTTGGAAAAGGCGTGTCGGGCTTGGTCATCGCGCGATCTCCCAGGTGGTGCCTTCCTTGGAATCCTTTATCACCACGCCCATCGCCGCCAGTTCGTCGCGGATCCGGTCGGACTCCTTAAAATCCTTCCGGGCACGCGCGGCAGCGCGGGCGGAAATGAGATTGTCGACCTGGTTGGCGTCGACGCCGCTCGCCTGCTGCTTTCGGCCCTTCCATTCCGCAGCGCTCTCGGACAGGAAGCCGAGAAGCCGCAAGGAAGCAGCAAACCGGCTCCGATCGCGTTCGTTTCCGGAGGCCGCACTATTCCGCAAACCGTGCAATGCGGTGATCATCTGCGCCGTGTTGAGGTCGTCGGACAGAGCCTCGATGACGGCATCCGATGGCTGCTCGCCGCCAAGGTCGGCGGCGACCCAATACCAGTCGTCGAGCGTCTTTGCGCTTTCTTCCACGCCCTTCAGCGTCCAGTCGATCGGCGAGCGGTAATGCGTCTTCAGCATATTGAGGCGCAGCACCTCGCCCGGCCAGTCCGCCAGGAGATCCCGGATCGTGACGAAGTTGCCGAGGCTCTTCGACATCTTCTCGCTTTCGACCTGCAGGAAGCCGTTGTGCATCCAGACATTCGCCATGCGATCGCTGTGAAAGGCGCAGCAGGTCTGCGCGAGTTCGTTTTCATGATGCGGGAACACCAGATCGATGCCGCCGCCATGGATGTCGAACCGCTCGCCGAGATGCTTCCACGCCATCGCCGAGCACTCGATATGCCAGCCCGGACGGCCCTGTGCCTTGATGTCCGCCGGCGACGGCCATGACGGCTCGCCCGGTTTCGACGGTTTCCACAGCACAAAATCGGTAGCATCACGCTTGTAGGGCGCGACATCGACGCGCGCGCCCGCGATCATCTCGTCCAGCGTACGGTTGGCGAGCGCGCCATAGCGCGGCAGGATCGAATTCGCGGCATTCATCGCCTGCGGCGAGAACAGCACATGGTCCTCCGCAACATAGGCGAAACCGCCCTGCACCAGTTTTTCGATGATGGCGCGCATCTCGGCGATATGTTCGGTCGCGCGCGGCTCGACCGTCGGGCGCAGACAACCGAGCGCGTCGACATCGGCGTGAAACTGCCTTTCGGTCTGTTCGGTGACCTTGCGGATCGCCTCGTTCAGCGGCAGGCCCGGAAAATCCCGCGCGGCGCGGTCGTTGATCTTGTCATCGACGTCGGTGATGTTGCGGACATAGGTGACATGGTTGTCGCCGTAGAGGTGCCGCAGCAGCCGGAACAGCACGTCGAACACGATGACGGGGCGCGCGTTGCCGATATGGGCGAAGTCATAGACCGTCGGCCCGCAGACATACATGCGCACGTTTTTGGGATCGAGCGGCGCGAACAGCCGCTTCTCCTTCATCAACGTATCGTAGAGGCGTAATTCCATGGCGCTCCCGTGCCTTTCCGGCCGGGCGTCCAGTGATCTCATGTGAGAAAAGACGGCCTCAGCCAGCGAATCGCTAGCTCGTAATCTCGCGGCAAATGCCACAAATGGCGAGGAAACCGTTCATGGAACCACCATGGGCCAGCCGGGGGGATTGCGTCAAGTGATTGCGTCAGGTGTCACAGAAAAGCCTGTTTGAGGCACCAAACGGCCCGCCCCGCCATGGTTAATCATTCTTAAGGTTTTGGGTCTATCGAATGAGGCCTATCCCCTCATTTCTCCGGTGCCGCATGCGATCCATATCCGCCCTTTTGGCCTGTGCCCTTGTCGCTGCCGCATCCGCTGCATCGGCCGACAGCCGTGTCTTCATCGTCGCCAACCAGTCGGACGGCTACGGCGTCGACCAGTGCCTCGCAAGGGGAGAGAAATGCGGCGCCCATGCCGCCCGCTCCTACTGCCAGTCGCGCGATTTTGCCGACGCCTCGTCCTACCGGCGCGTCGACCCGGACGAAATCACCGGCTCGGTTCCCAAGGCGGGCGGGAACTGCACTCACACCGGTTGCAGCGACTATGTTGCGATTACTTGCCAGCGCTAAAGCCTTCCGGCCGCGACAGAATCGTCCCGCCACACCGAGGCCCCGGAAACGACGTGACGCTGCCCCGAGAAGCAGCTATGGAGGCCGCGTTGGCCGCGCCTCCGGTATCTTGAGCCTGCGCGGAACCCTTCAACGGCCGGATATGCCTGAAACGTGATCACCCCCTTTTCCCGATGGATTTTGGCCGGCGTCGCGCTGATTGGCGTGGGTGCGCTGAGCGTCGACGCCTCCGCGCAGATGAATCCGCCGGCGCCGGTGCCGCCGCAGGGCGTGCCGGGCGCGGCACCGGGAGCAGCGCCGGTCAATCCGATGTGCCCGCGGCTGGAAGCGCAATTGGCGACCATCGACCGAGGCGGCGCCGGCGACCCGGCCAAGGAAGATCAAATCCGCCGCTACCAGGATGCCGCGACCAGGCAGCAGGCCGAGCTCGACCGGGTCACGTTGCAGGCCAAGCGGATGGGCTGCGACAGTTCCGGGTTTTTCTCGCTGTTTTCCGGCCAGTCGGCGCAATGCGGTCCGGTCAACAACCAGATCCAGCAGATGCGGGCCAATATGGACCAGATCACGTCCAGCCTGGAGCGGTTACGCAGCGGCGGCCTCGGCGGCGCCGATCGCGAAAACCAGCGCCGCTCGGTCCTGACCGCGCTGGCGCAGAATAATTGCGGCCCCCAATATGCCAATGCGCTGCGGGGCCCGGGCAACTTCCTCGACAATCTGTTCGGCAACAACAACAGCAACCCGAACCCGCCCGGCACCGATTTGGGCCCACAGTCCGGCACCTTTCGCACTGTCTGCGTCCGCTCCTGCGACGGCGCGTATTTTCCGATCTCGTTTGCTACCGTCCCCGCCCGCTTCCCTGACGACGAAAAGACCTGCAAGGCGCTCTGCCCGGCGGCGGATGCGACGCTCTTTGCCTATCGCAACCCCGGCGAAGACATGAACCAGGCCGTGTCGATCAGCGGGCAACCCTATACCTCGTCGCCGAACGCATTCCGTTTCCGCCAGGAGTTCAATCCCTCCTGCTCCTGCAAGGCCGCCGGACAAACCTGGTCCGACGCGCTGAAGAACATCGACGACAAGGCCGCCGCCGAACAGCAGGGCGACATCATCGTCACCGAGGACAGCGCGAAGAAGATGGCGCGGCCCCTGCCGACGAAGGGGGCCCCGACGATCGGGAAGAAGGGCGCCGCAGGCACCACCGCCACCGCGCCCGCCACTCCGGCCCCGGACGCCTCGGCGCCTGCGACCGCTTCAACCGGCGCGCCGGGAGACAAGATCCGGACCGTCGGCCCGACCTTCATCCCCGCGCGCTAGGGTCTCATCCCTCGAATGCTTCGGCCGATCCGCTCCTTGCGCGCGACAGCAGCATGTCGTCGGGTTTCGGCAACGGCTTGCCGGCGTCGCGGAAGCGGTTGGTGATGGGATAGCGGCGGTCGCGGCCGAAATTCTTCTGCGTCACCTTGACGCCCGGCGCGGCCTGCCGCCGCTTGTACTCGGCGATGTTCAGCAAACGATCGATCCGCGCCACTACCTCGCGGTCGAACCCTGCCTCCACGATCGAGGCCAGCGGCTCCTCGCGCTCGACCAGCCGTTCCAGGATGGCATCGAGCATGTCGTAGGGCGGCAGCGAATCCTGATCGGTCTGGTTTTCGCGCAGCTCCGCGGTCGGCGGCCGGGTGATGATGTTGACAGGGATGACTTCACCCGACGGGCCGAGCGCGCCATCCGGCTTCCATGAATTGCGCAAGGTCGAGAGCCGGAACACCTCGGTCTTGTAGATATCCTTGATCGGGTTGAAGCCGCCGTTCATGTCGCCATAGAGCGTGGCATAGCCCACCGACATTTCCGACTTGTTGCCGGTGGTGACCACCATCGCGCCCGTCTTGTTGGAGATCGCCATCAACAGCGTGCCGCGCGCGCGCGCCTGCAGATTCTCCTCGGTGATGTCGCGCGGCAGGCCCGCGAACGTCTTCGACAGGATCCCTTCGAAGCCGTTGACCGCCGCCGCGATCGGCAGCACCTCGTAGCGGATGCCGAGAGCACCAGCGAGCCTTGCCGCGTCGTCGAGCGACACCTGCGCGGTGAACCGAAACGGCAGCATCACGCCACGAACCCGCTCGGCACCCAGCGCATCGACCGCGATCGCGGCGCACAGCGCGGAATCGATGCCGCCGGATACCCCTAGCAGCACCCCGGGAAATCCATTCTTGCCGACATAGTCGCGCAGGCCCAGCACGCAGGCCGCGTAGTCGCCCTGGTCGCCGTCGAGGACGGATGCCATCGGTCCAGCGCAGTGCCAGCCGCTTTCGCTCTTGCGCCAGTGCAGCGTCGTGATGTGTTCGGCAAACGGCGGCAACTGCGCCGCCACCGAGAGATCGGCGTTCAGCGCAAACGATGCGCCGTCGAACACCAGTTCGTCCTGTCCGCCGATCTGGTTGAGATAGATCAGCGGCAGCCCGCTTTCGGTGACCCTCGCGACCGCGATCGACAGCCGCACATCGTTCTTGTCGCGCGCGTAAGGCGAGCCGTTCGGCACCACCAGGATTTCCGCGCCGGTCTCGGCGAGACATTCGACGACGTTTTCGTAGTCATCGGACTCTTCGAGCCAGATATCCTCGCAGATCGGCACCCCGACGCGGATGCCGCGGATGGTAACGGGACCGGCGGCCGGGCCGCGCGCGAACAGCCGCTTTTCGTCGAACACGCCGTAATTCGGCAGATTGGCCTTGTAGCGGATGGCGGCGATGCGGCCGCCGTCCAGCAGCGCACAGGCATTATAGAGCTTGCCGTCCTCGACCCAGGGACTGCCGATCAGCACGGCCGGGCCGCCGTCCGCGGTCTCGCGCGCAAGCTCCTCGATTGCCGAGCGGCAGGCCGACTGAAAGGCCGGTTTCAGCACCAGATCTTCCGGCGGATAGCCGGCAATGAACAATTCGGGAAACACGACGAGATCGGCGCCCTCGGCCCGTCCTTGTGCGCGCGCGGCGCGCGCCTTGGCGGCGTTGCCGGTGACATCGCCCACCGTCGGGTTCAACTGGGCCAGCGTTATCGCAAACTGATCGGCGCGTTCGGTCATGGAGCGAGCCTTATCCTCATAATGAGCAAATCAAATATAGCACGCCCCCACGCGCTTCGCCAGATGCCGGCCAAACTGCAATTGCATGCTTTAGACGGCGCCCATGCGTTCGGCGATGGCGAACAGCCAAAACAGGCCGGCCATGACCAAAGCAACGCCGACCGCCGCCGAGCCCATGTCCTTGACCCGCCCGATCTGCGGATCATGCTCGGTGGTCAGCCGGTCGGCGAGCTTCTCGATCGCGGTGTTGAGCAGTTCGATGATCAGGACCAGGACCACCGCCGCAACCAGCTCGACGCGGCGCATCGTGGTGACGCCAATCAGCCACGCCAGCGGCAGCGCCAGCGCAAGGGCTACGATCTCCTCGCGAATGGCCCGCTCCGAACGAATCGCAAAGGCGAGCCCATTGCGCGTATTGATGGTGGCCCGCCAGAACCGCAGCAACTCTTAAAGCCCCGCCGCGACCGGCATCGGCTTGACCTTGCCGACGCGTTCCTGCTTGAGCAATTCGGCGATCAGGAAAGCCATGTCGATCGACTGCTCGGCATTGAGCCGAGGATCGCAGACCGTGTGATAGCGGTCGTTGAGATCCTCGTCGGTGATGGCACGTGCGCCGCCGATGCATTCGGTGACGTCCTGGCCGGTCATCTCCAGATGCACGCCGCCGGCATGAGTGCCCTCGGCGGCGTGGATGGTGAAGAACGACTTCACCTCCGACAGCACCCGGTCGAACGGCCGGGTCTTGTAGCCGGAGGTCGAGGTGATGGTGTTGCCGTGCATCGGATCGCACGACCAGACCACCGCGCGGCCCTCGCGCTTGACGGCGCGCAGCAGCGCCGGGAGATGATCGCCGATCTTGTCGGCGCCGAACCGGTTGATCAGGGTCAGCCGGCCGGGCTCGTTGTCGGGATTAAGCACGTCGATCAGCTTGAGCAATTCGTCCGGCTTCAGCGATGGGCCGCATTTCAGGCCGATCGGGTTCTTGATGCCGCGGAAATATTCGACATGGCCGTGGTCGAGCTGGCGGGTGCGGTCGCCGATCCAGATCATGTGGCCCGATGTCGCGTACCAGTCGCCCGTCGTCGAATCCACTCGCGTAAAAGCCTGCTCGTAGCCGAGCAGCAGCGCCTCATGGCTGGTGTAGAAATCGGTGGCGCGCAGCTCCGGGTGGCTTTCCAGATCGAGCCCGCAGGCGCGCATGAAATTCAGCGCTTCCGAGATGCGGTCGGCCAGTTCCTTGTACCGCCGCGATTGCGGGGAATCCTTGAGGAAGCCCAGCATCCACTGATGCACGCTGCCGAGATTGGCAAAGCCGCCGGTGGCAAATGCGCGCAAAAGATTGAGCGTCGCGGCCGACTGCCGGTAGGCCATCAGCTGGCGCTGCGGATCGGGGGTGCGCGCGGCCGCCGTGAACGCGATATCGTTGACGATGTCGCCACGGTAGCTCGGCAGCTCTATGCCATTGATCTTTTCGGTCGGCGAGGAGCGCGGTTTTGCAAATTGCCCGGCGATGCGGCCGACCTTCACCACCGGCACCGCGCCGGCATAAGTCAGCACCACCGCCATCTGCAGCAGCACGCGGAAGAAGTCGCGGATGTTGTTGGCGCCGTGCTCGGCGAAACTCTCGGCGCAGTCGCCGCCCTGCAGCAGGAAGGCCTCACCGGCCGCAACCCGGGCGAGCGCCTTCTTCAGGTTGCGGGCTTCCCCTGCAAAAACCAGTGGAGGAAACGTGGCAAGCTGCGCCTCGACGTCAGCCAACGCCTTGGCATCGGGATATTCGGGGATCTGCTTAACCGGCCTGGTCCGCCAGCTGTCGGGGCTCCACCGCTCGGACATGACGTCAACTCCTCAAGTAAAAACCGCTACTTACCCGCCTTCGCTAAAGCTTCGGCGGAGCAACACTAAAATGGCGTGGCCGGGTCGGAACCAGCGGAGGGCCGGTTTATACACAGGCCAAACCCGGACCGCCAGTTGGAATTCTTTACCGTCAGACAAGCCCTTGCGGCAAAAGCCGAATTCGCATTTGCTGGACGGATCGCGAGAACACAGGGCAATGAGCGGTGGCAGAGGCTGCGCTGGACGACGTTTTCATCGACGACATCAGCCTGCCTGCGGCGGACGGATATCTGTTGGCGGCGAGTCTGTTCCTGCCGCGCGGGGCGAAGCGCCATGCCGTGCTGATCAACTCGGCTACCGCCGTGCCGCGCAAGATCTACCGGGGCTTCGCCGGCTATCTGGCGGGGCGCGGCTGCGCGGTCCTGACCTATGACTATCGCGGCATCGGCGACTCCAGGCAAAAGGCTCTGGTCGGATACAACCAGCCCAAATCGCTGGTCGGCTTCAAGGCCTCGATGTCGGACTGGGCCGCGCTCGATGTCACCGCCGCGGTGACCTGGATGCGCGAGCGCTACCACACGCTCCCGCTCAGCTATGTCGGCCATTCCTTCGGCGGCCAGGCGCTGGGACTGCTGGCCAACAACAGCGAGGTGTCGCGCGCGCTGCTGATCGCGGCGCAGGCTGGCTACTGGAAGCTGATGGCTTCGCCGGAACGCTACCGTGTCTACGCCATGCTGAAGTTTGTCGGCACCCCCCTCACCCGGCTGCTCGGCTATGCGCCCGCCTGGGGCGGCATCGGCGAGGACTTGCCCAAGGATGCGTTTCTGCAATGGGTGAGCTGGGTGATGCACAAACGCTATCTGTTCGGCGATCCCAAGCTCAGCGGCTTCAAGAATTTTCCGCAATTTCACGGCGCGATGCGCGCGCTCGCAATGTCCGACGATCCCTGGGCGACGCGGCCGTCGGTCGAACTGCTCTGTTCGGGATTCACCTCGATCACTCCTGAGATCATCACCATCACGCCGGCGGATGCCGGCGCCGCCAAGGTCGGCCATTTCGGCTTCTTCCGCCCCGATCATCGCGACACGCTGTGGCGAAGTGCTGCTGACTGGATTCAGGCCGGGGAATAGGTCCGCGCTCGCTGCCGCCGCGGCAATCGCCAGGATAACGTTGGCGCTTGGACTGGATTCAATTTTCAAAGAACCCACACGGTCATTGCGAGGGGCCGAAGCCCACAATGTAGCTTCGGGGGGAACGCTTCGATCCACAGGCAAGATCAGTCGCCTGCCATGAAGCTGCGATGCGCCGATATTAACCATGCAGGATCGTGCCGCGGCGAAGACCGGACGCTTAATGAGCGTTTAACTTTTTTGCGCAAGAGATAGACGACCAGCGCAAAATAATATGATTGCAGCGAAAACTGCGAGCGAAACTCAGCCTCGAAGGGGGAATGCATGAGGACGCTTTTCATTGGCGCGCTGGCCGCGATCCTGGCCGGCTGCAGCTGTCCTTTACTGCCGCATGTGAGCATGGAGGCGTGCTCGGAAGCGAACGGGTTCGTCTGTTTCGACAGGACGGCTGAGAGCGAGCCGGTGGAAGCAGAGCTGGCCGCGCTCCACGCCCAACCCAAGCCAGCAAAAGTGAAACCCGCGATCGCGAAGGCGGAAAAGCCCGCCGACGCCGGCGACAAGGCCACTCATCTAGACGCCAAGCACGCAAAATCGACCAGGGTCGCGGCGATCGTCGATCCTCCCGCATCCGGTCCGACAGCCGGGGCGTCCGATCCGGTCATTGTCAAGGCAAAGGCCACGATTGCAGCGAAGCTGGAGAAGCCGGCGTCCGCCGAGTTCGGCGAGATGAATCGGGCCGTCCGAAAAAATGTGCGCGGGGAGTCCGTCGACACCATTTGCGGGCGTGTCAAAGGAAAAAAAGCGTCGGGCGAGGACACCGGAGACAGGCCGTTTCTCTATCTCGTGAAGGATGATGAAGCATACGTCGTCGACGGCTCCGCAAGTCTGGCGGCGGCGACCGCGTATCGCAACATTTGCAATTAGTCAGGAACGGCAGAGCCGCTGCTGAACATTTGTTGCAATGGACCAGAATGGTCCGCTGACCGACGCTGCTGCGCGCGAGCTCGAAGATCGAGCACAACGTCGCCACTGGAAGCAGATCGCCGCAAATCGCGTCAGGCAAATCTTGTTCCGTGGAAATGCAAGCTCGTGGAGTGGCTTAATATTTCTCTGAATTCGGGGACATCATGGACGATTTCACCAACCCTGCAGAACTAGACCTGGCATCGCTAACATCGCCGGTGCTCGTGATTATCGAGCATAACGTCCTGGCGCGGACCTGCATCCTCAGTATCCTGAAGAGAGAGTTCGCCGGATACGAGATTGTCGAAATGCCGTCGACGAGTGGCCTGAACTGGTTATCAAGAAGAGATGTCCGCCTCATCGCGCTGAATATGGAGGACAAGCAGATCACGGATCCTTCGATCGAGGACAGCTTGACGCTCATCGCGGAATCCCTTCCGAACGCCTACGTTGCACTGCTGTCAAACCGCGACGATGACGCCACCGCCTCGATCGCGATGCAACGCGGAGTCCGCGGTTTTTTCCCGATCTCGATCCCGGTCGAGGTCGCAATCGCGGGACTGCGCCTCGTTCTTGCCGGTGGAGTCTACCGACCACTGCCGATTGTCGAGGCGCCAAGTCTCAAGGCGACCTCGCCATATGCCCGGGCTCACGAACTATCCGGAATCCACCAGGACAAGGACGCCACCAGGATTTTGCCCGAGAAGACGATTGTCGACCTCACGCCCCGCGAACAACAGGTGCTCGCGGCGCTCGAACTCGGCCTCCCCAACAAGTTGATTGCCGCCAAGCTCAATCTCTCGGAAAACACCGTAAAAATGCATATTCAACATATCATGCGAAAATGTTCCGCGAGTAACCGCACGGAGGCGGTCCTTCGTTGGAGCGGCCGGCTTAACGGCAAAGGGCTCCACCCACGAGTCCCCTGATCTTCCTTGCGCGCTCCATCCCGGTCAGCTCAATCCTCGTGGAACGCGTTGTTGAAGCTGTCGAGCAGAGGCTTGAGAGCGTAGAGTGCCACGGTGCCACGACCGGTCTTGATGAAGACCTGGGCCGGCATACCCGGAATAATCCGGATGCCGTCGATCTCGGTGACCCGCGGATCCTCGACGCGAATCTTCGTGGCGTAATATGGCTGGTCGGTCCGCTTATCGAGAAGACGGTCGGCAGAGACACGCGTAACGATTCCCTTGAGCCTTGGCACTCGGCGCTGGTTGTAGGGCAGGAGATTCACGTCGGCGCTCAGTCCGGGGCGGACCACGTCGATATCCTCGGGCCTGACGCGCGCCGTTACGACAAGACGATCCTGCCGGGGAACAAGATCCAGGAGAGGTGCGCCGGCGCCGACCACGCCGCCTGGGGTATGAATCCGCAGGTCGGTCACCACGCCATCTTCGGGCGCCTTGACCGCGGTTCGCGCCAGTTGATCGTCGGCTGCCTGCAGCCGCTCGCGTATCTGAAAAATCTGGCTTTGCACCTCGCGCAGCGACTGCGCGATCTCGCTTTGACGGTCATTCTCCAATTTGATGAGCGTTGCCTGCGATTCGTTGATGACCTGCTCGGCGCGCGATATCTGCGCGACAATTTCACCCCGCCGTCCCTCGATGTCGGCCATTTCCCGCTGCAGGCTCAGAAGCCGCGGGCGCCGCTCGAGTCCCTTGTTGACGAGCATGGAGACCGTATCCGCTTCCTCGCGGACGATTTCGATGCGCTTCGAGGCCGCGCTTTGCTGCGCCGTCAGGCCCTCTATCTCTTTTTCAACCTGCGCCCTTCTGTCCCGATTGACCGCCGCTTGCGACTGGAAGACCTGCCGACGTGTTTCGAAAATGCTTTGCTGGCCCGCAAGAACGGCCGCGAGCGATGGATTCGCATTCCGCGCCGTCGCCAGCTCTGCCGGAAACGACACCCGCTGGTCTCCGCGCTGTTCCGCCTGGAGCCGTGCTTCTCGCGCCGTCGCGTCCCACAACTGGCCTTGCAGGCTCTCGGCTTCGGCGCGGGCCTTGGTATCCTCCAGCGAGATCAGTGTTTGTCCGGCGTGGACGACGTCACCGTCTGCGACCAGAATTTCCCTGATGATGCCACCCTCCAGGTGCTGGATCGTCTTGCGGCTCGACTCGGATTCGACGGTGCCGACGGCAATCGCCGCGCTCTCGAGCGGTGCAAGGGTCGACCAGGTACCGAGGCCGAGGACAAAGCAGCAGACCAGCAGGTTTCCCGGCCAGGTGACACCGCGAAGCCGGTCGCGGAGCGCTGGCGGGCCCGATCCCGGATGCCCCGGAACCTCCCAAATCTCGACGCGATTGAACGCGGTTTTCATGAGATCATCTTCCCGTTCGGGCCGAGCGATCGTGAGAAGGTTTGCCGCGGCTCACGGCATGACCGGTTGCGGGGAAGCGCGAACGTCGCTCTCGCATTCCCGGTCCGAAGCCGGTCGCGCCGATTCGCGTGAGCCGACCTGAGGTCGGGCCAAATGCCTGTCGAAGATTTCCTTGCTGTCCCCGAATGCGCTGACCACACCGCCCTGCATAATGGCAATCTTGTTCGTTGCGGCTAGTATTCCCAGGCGGTGGGTAATGATGACCACCGTCGTATTGGCCGCCTTCATTCGTTCGATGGCTTCGAACAGCACCCGCTCACCGAAATAGTCGAGGCTGGCGTTCGGCTCGTCGAGGACCACGAGGTGCGGGTCGCCAAAAAACGCCCGCGCAACACCGAGATGCTGGCGAAACCCGCGCGAGAGATTGGCCCCTCCGCCAACGACGGCCGTATCGTACGCCCGCGGCAGCCGGATGATCATCTCGTGAAGGCCGGTCAGCTTTGCCGCTTCGATCACCTTTTGCAAATCGGCGCCGTCCAGCCTTGCGATGATGTCCTTTACCGTCTCTCCGAACAGATCGATATCCTGCGGCAGATATCCGAGGCGCCGGCCGCCGCCCGAGTCGCGCAGGGATAAGACATCGACGCCGTCGAGCAGGACGCACCCCGCCGTTGGAGCGGAAATTCCAGCGATTATCTTGCCGAGCGTGGATTTGCCGGAACCAGATGGACCGATGATGCCGAGGCATTCACCGGGCGCGAGGCGGAACGACACACCCTTCACTATCAAATGGCTCGATCCCGGCTGGGCGGCGCCAACGTTGTTGACGACGAGGCTGCCCTTGGGGCCGTCCGAGAGTTCCTTGATGTCTGCAACCGGATTCACCGCAGCCATGACGCCGTTGAGCCGACGGTAGGCGGCCGACGCCGTCGCGAAGGCCTTCCAGCCTGCAATCGCCCCTTCAATGGGTGCGAGTGTGCGACCGAACAACAGGGACGTGGCAAAGATGATGGCTGGACTCTTGCTCTCCTCGAGGACGAGCCAGGCGGCAGAACCCATGATCAGAACCTGAGCCAGCGCCCGCGCCGGTCTGGAGATCAGCATCACGATCTCGTTGCGGCGTTGCACCACTTCGTGCTCGCTCCTTGCATCCTGGGCAGCCTGGTGGACGAGCCGCGCGGCGCCATCGAGCATTCCCATGGCCCTGATCAGATGGACGTTTGCGACAGCCATGCCGAACCGTCCATGGCTCCTCGTCAACGCCGCGGCCGACCGCGCTATCGGGCCCGCAGTGACGAAGTCTCCGGCAAATCCGAGGCCAAACAGCAGCATCGCACTGACCGCACCTATCACCCCCAGCAGGGGATGTACGAGGAAAAGAACGATAAGGAAGAGTGGCGACCAGAGCACATCAAACAGCATCGAGGATGCTCCGGACTCGGCGAACTGGCGCAGGGTCGTAAGATCGCGAAACGCCTCGGACGCGCGGGCCGGATCCGATCGGTAGGCGCAGTCGAAGCAGGCGGACAGCACCGCCGGACGAAGTCGCTCTTCAAGCCACGCGCCGATTCTGCCCATTGCTGCGCGGCGCAATGCGTCGAGTACTCCGCCGACCACGACGGTGAATGCCACGATCAGCGTCAGCATCAGGAGGGTATCGGCGCTGCGGCTCGACAAGACACGATCATAGATCTGAAGCAGATAGATCGAGGGAGCCAGCAGAAGCAGATTGTAACTGCAGCTATAGGCGAACACGAGTCCGAGCGAGCCGACGCAAGCCCGAAGAGCCGCTTCGAGCGGCGTCCGCGGCGGTGACATCATTTGCAGCCGGAGCGGCGGCATCGGCATTGCGGTCCCCTCTGCAGAGATTTGAGGTCCGATCCCTCTCGCGCCGTCATCCCTAAACTTCGCGACGATTTGAGAACCGGCGGCATCGGGCCGCCGGTCTCAGTTCTTCTTACTGACGCCGATCAGACATGCACGAAATCGTCGACATGGAATTGTTCGGAATGATTGAGCACATCGTTCAGGTTCGCGGACTCGATGGTGGGATCAAAGTGTACGTCGCCACCTTTCGCATAATTGTCGTTTCCGCCGTTTCCTCCAATGCCGGCCACCACGTTCTGGCTCATGTTCGCCGCGAGGAAGTTCGACTGGTAGGCCGTCGTGTCAGCGCTCACAGTGGATGTGTCATGGCCGCTCCAGTTGCTCTGGTCGCCATTCGAGTTGGCTGTTCCACCGTGGGCCTGGGCAAACCACTGCGCAGTCGCGTTCGCACCCCCGGCCTGCCAATCTGCCGTCTGATGAACGCTATCGCCGGTGTTGACATGCACGTCGGCGCCATCAGCCTTGTTGTACGGGTCGAAGTTGATGTGAGGGCTGTTGCTGATGTCGCCCGAATTGTAGCCGTCTCCACCGTTTCCGGCGCTGTTGCCGCCGGTCGAAATCGCCTTGAACGCGATCGTGTCGGAAGGGAACGATGCCTTTGTCATGAGAGTCTCCCTGTTTTGGCTTGCACACTGTGCGTCCCAATGTGGACGGCCCCGATCTTGGTTTTGCGCAGGGTATAGGCCAAGCTACCAAAGCTGATGTCACCTGATCTGAAGGGGTGTACGCCCAAAAGGCTGCGGTCTTGCCGCCGAAGCCGGGTAACTCTCGTGCGGCTAGGCATGACCGAGCAGGTGAGCGTCCGCCAGCAGATGCAGGGCGAAATCGCCGCCCAACGCTGCGTTGCCGTGGCCGCCATCACCACCTATTCCGGCAATCTGGATCGCGCCCTGATCGAACTGCACGTTGTTGGTCTGCTGGGCGTCGGCGGTGGAATTGACGCCGGCTACCGCAATGTTGATCGGAGCGTAGATCGCTATGTTGAGGTCGACGAGACTGCCCGCGAAATGGCCGTCGCCGCCGGAACCAGCGCCGTTGCCCCCGGTCGCGATGACGTCAGAGCCGGTCAGGCCCAGGATGGACAAGAGGCCGCCGGCGCCTCCGCCGATCGCGGCATTGCCGTTCCCGCCGTTACCGCCGACGCCGGCCATCTGAAAAGCAGTCTGGTCGAACTCCACATTGTTCGATTGATCAGCGTGGGCACTGGAATTGTATCCCGCCACGGCGATGTTGATCGGGTCGTACAGCGCGAAGGAGGTGTGAACGAGGCTGCCATAAAAGGACCCGTCGCCGCCGTTGCCGGCATGGTTATCTCCGGTGACGATCGTCTCGGAGCCGATGCTGCCCTGGTCGGACGCGTGGCCGGACCAGATGGGGTGAGACGGCGCAGCAGCCATCCCGAAGCCAGACGCGCCGCCGCCCAACGCCACATTGCCGCTCCCGCCACTGCCGCCTACGCCGGCAATCTGCGTAGCACCTTGATGAAATTGAACCGTATTCGACTGCTGGGCGTCAGCGCTGCCGTCAAAGCCCGCGACTGCAATGTTGATCGGATCGAAGACTGCGACAGGCGCATGCACGATGGCCCCTGAGAAGTAGCCATTGCCGCCATTGCCGGCGCTGTTGTCTCCAGTCGCGATCGCATCTGAACCGAACGATCCGAACGCGCCGACGTTGCCGCCCATTGCGGCATTGGAATTGCCGCCCTCACCGCCGACTCCCGCTATTTCGGTCGCAGCCTGGTCAAAAATTCCGATGTTGGTCTGGTGTGCGCTGGCCGTCGCGTCGGCGCCCGACTGGGCCATATTGAACGGCTCGAACGCAGCGTAGCCGCTGTCCATGAGGCTCCCGGCAAAAATTCCGTTGCCACCATCGCCCGCGCTGTTATGTCCGGTATCGATCGAGAACAGCGGCAGGGAATCCGTGGGAGGCCAGGATGAAGCCGGCGCCTCGCGCCCGAACGGATCGCTTCGATTCATGCCGGAGTCGTCCGCTACATACCGAAGATCCATGGCCGCTGTCCCTCGCTGAAGTCGGTGGGCGCCGACTGGACGGACGCTTCCCCACCTCACGAGAGAATGTCACCTCGGCAAGGCCAAAGCCGAGTCGTCAATTCGGATCGCAAACGTTCAGGCGTCGGACACACCTTTGGTTACGCCCGTTCGGATGCAGGGTGGTTGCAATGCCTTGATTGGTCCGACATCACCCGCCCTGCGTGGCAGGCATGGACACAGAAAGCATCCGGAAATGTCTCACTGAACGATCAAGCGCCCATTTCGAAGTCGGAAACCGGACAAAGAATGTTCGGAAGGAAATCGGCTTCGACCATGATCGTGAATTGGACAAGCATGTTGTCCTTTAAAACCGGTGATCATTCGCAACTTGTCAATTTATTGCGCTTAGGAGAAACGACACCTCGGCGGAGGCGACTTCTGTATCGGTGATACGGGGCAACCCATGCCTGTCGCGGTGTTTGCGATATCGGTGTTGATGATGTTGGTGGTGGTGGCGACGCCATCCGCCGCCTCACCCTCCTGCATGAGCAAAGCCGAGGCGCTCCAGCATTTTGGTTCCCTGCATATCTATTGGCATGGCCCGGATCGTTGCTGGGACGCGATACCGGCACGTCGACTCGCACGATTTCACAGCGATCGGGCGCACCGCGGAATTCATGAAGTTCGGCGAAACATCGATCAGCCCAAGTGGCACGACTCCATGTCCGAGATGTTGTCCGGTGACGAAAACGAACGTCTGCAGGCGACCCCACAGACGCCATGGACGGATCGATGGGTGGATATCGAGCCATCAATGGCCTCGCCCCAAACGCGCTGGATCGAGTTTGCTCAGGCCGGACCGCCGTCCATCATCGAACGCAAAGCCGAGCCGATGGTCTCGCTGGATCTCATGCTGATGGCGCTTGTCACCATCGCGATTGCAACGACGCTGGCTACAATCGAGTTTCTGTTCCGCACGACCGTCTGAGACCAGCCTTGCGATTCCATCGCGCACAGCGCCGCCGGCAACGACGCATCTGAAATGGGACGGTCAAATTACCGGCGGTCTGCCGATTTTCGGCGTCAATCCGCCTGATCCTCATCCTGGCCGTTGAGCTGCTCGTTATCCAGGCGCTTCATGTTCTCGAGGATCTTGAGCAAATAATGCAGCGCATGCGCGGTGTCGTTGATCGAGAAATCGGCGAGGATTTCTTCGTAGTAGGCGCGAATCTTGGGCTGGGCCAGCACCTGCCAGACGTGCCGCCCGGAGGTGGTCATGGTCACGATCCTGGAGCGCCGGTCGCGGGTGTCGGAGGCGATTGATATGTGCCCGTCCCGCTCCATGCGACTGACCAGCCCCGCCAGATTTTGACGGCTCACCATCAAATATTTGGCGAGTTCGCCGATCCCCATGCCGGCATGCGCCTCGTCGCGGGACAATGCGCCGAGCACCGCCCATTGCTGCGTTGTCAGCCCCTCCGCTTCGACCGCGCGACTGCCGGTCTTATGCAACATATTGGCGCATTGATAGAGCCGGAAAAACAACCGGTTGGCCAACTCCATCCTGGCTGCGCCCTTGGCTTTCGGCGCATTCGGCCTTTTGTCTGAATTTTTCATGGCAAACCATCTTGTGCCGGAGAAGGATTTATGACAATATATTGCTATAAATTGGCAACGCCGGCAACCAGTTTGGCGAAGAAGCCGGTAGCGCAGCAAACCGGAGCCGAGCCCGGCATCGACATGGGAGGCGTCATGAAGCGTTTCGACAACAAGACCGTCGTCGTCACCGGTGGCGGCGGCGGTATCGGCGGGGCGACCTGCCGGAGGTTCGCCGGCGAAGGTGCGCGCGTTGCCGTGCTCGACCTCAATCTCGACGCGGCCGAGAAGGTCGCCGCCTCCCTCCGGAGCAGCGGCGGTACCGCCGAGGCGATCCGTTGCGACATCACCGACCGATTGAGCGTCGATGCCGCGGTGATTGCGGTGGAATCCAAACTCGGGCCGATCGACGTGCTGGTGAACAATGCGGGCTGGGATATCTTCCGCCCCTTCACCAAGACGGAACCCGCACAATGGGAGAAGCTGATCGCCATCAACCTGATCGGCGCCTTGAATATGCATCACGCGGTGCTGCCCGGCATGGTCGCGCGCAAATCGGGGCGTATCGTCAATATCTCATCCGATGCCGCGCGTGTCGGCTCGTCCGGCGAAGCGGTTTATGCCGCGTGCAAGGGCGGAATTGTCGCGTTCTCGAAGACGATCGCCCGTGAGCACGCCCGCCACGGCATCAACGTCAACGTCGTATGCCCCGGCCCAACCGATACCGCGTTGTTTGCCGATTACAAGGAGGGCGCCGGCAATCCGGAAAAGCTGGAGGAGGCCTTCCGCCGCTCGATCCCGCTCGGCCGCATCGGCCAGCCGGACGATTTGCCGGGCGCCATCCTGTTCTTTGCCAGCGACGACGCGAGCTATGTGACGGGCCAAGTGCTGAGCGTGTCCGGCGGATTGACGATGAACGGCTGATCGGCCCTCACCCGCCCCCTAACCCTCGGGAGAAACCTATGGAATTCGAAGACCTCATCTACGAGATCCGCAACGGCGTGGCCTGGATCATCATCAACCGGCCGGAGAAGATGAATTCGTTTCGCGGCAAGACCTGCGACGAACTGATCAAGGCCTTGTACAAGGCCGGCTACGACAAGGATGTCGGCGCTATCGTGCTCGCGGGCGCCGGCGATCGCGCGTTCTGCACCGGCGGCGACCAATCCGCCCATGAGGGCCATTACGACGGAAGGGGCACCATCGGCCTGCCGATGGAAGAACTGCATGCGGCGATCCGCGACGTGCCGAAACCGGTGATCGCGCGCGTGCAGGGTTATGCGATCGGCGGCGGCAACGTGCTGTGCACGATCTGCGACCTGACGATCTGTTCGGAGAAGGCCATTTTCGGTCAGGTCGGCCCCAAGATGGGCTCGGTCGATCCCGGTTACGGTACAGCGTTTCTGGCGCGGGTGGTCGGCGAAAAGAAGGCCCGCGAGATGTGGTACATGTGCCGCCGCTACAGCGGCCAGGAGGCGGTCGCGATGGGCCTCGCCAATACCTGCGTGCCGCACGATCAGCTCGACGCCGAAGTCCAGAAGTGGGGCGAGGAACTGTGCGAGCGCAGCCCGACTGCGATCGCGATCGCCAAGCGCAGTTTCAACATGGACACCGCCCATCAGGCCGGCATCGCCGGCATGGGCATGTATGCGCTCAAACTCTACTACGATACCGAAGAATCCCGCGAAGGCGTCAAGGCACTGCAGGAGAAGCGCAAGCCGGACTTCCGCAAATTCTCCAAATAGCGAACCGCGTTCAAGACCGCCGTCAGGCGGCTCGGCGGTCCACGTCAGAGGGAGGCAGAGATGAACCCGTATCTCAACGAGGATCTGGTCGCGCTCGGCGATCAGGTTCGGCGTTTCGCCGCCGATCGCATCGCTCCGGGATTCCAGGAGCGCGACCGGACGCGCGTGCTCGATCGCGCCCTGATGAAAGCCATGGGCGAAATGGGATTCATCGCGCCCGAGTTGCCGGAGGAATTCGGCGGTCTGGGAATGGGCTCGCTCGCAGCCGGCGTCATCCATGAAGAGGTCGCCCGCGCCGACCTCAGTATTTCCTACATCAATCTGCTGGCCTCGCTGAATGGCCAGATCCTGTGCCATCACGGCCGGCCGGAGGTCGTGCGCCCGTGGCTCACCCGGCTGACGCGCGGCGAGGCGCTGCTGGCGATCGCGCTGACCGAACCGCGCGGCGGCTCCGACGCGGCCAATCTGCGCCTGCAGATCGAGCGGATCGGCGACGAATACGTCGTCAACGGCGAAAAGACCTCGATTTCGGCCGCCGATCAGGCCGATGCCGCGGTGATATTCGGCCGTACCGGAACACCCGAATCCGGCGCGCATGGCGTCACCGCGCTTCTCGTTCCGATGGACCTGCCGGGAATCACGCGGAGCCGCTTCGATTGTCACGGCCAGCGCGCGATCGGACGCGGCTCGATCTTCTTCGAAAACGTTCGTGTGCCCGTGTCGCACCGCCTCGGCGAGGAGAACAAAGGCTTCGTGCAGGTGATGCAGGGATTCGATTTCTCCCGCGCTTTGATTGGACTGCAGGTTCTCGCCGTCGCAGGCGTCGCGCTGGAAGAGACCTGGGCCTATGTCGCACAGCGACAGGCGTTCGGGCAGCCATTGTCGGCGTTTCAGGGCGTGTCCCATCCGCTTGCCGAACTCGAAACCCAGGTCAGGGCGGCACGGCTGCTTTGCCTGCAGACGCTGTGGCTGAAGGACAACGGAGCGCCGCACAGCGCGGAGGCGGCCATGTGCAAATGGTGGGCGCCCAAGCTCGCCTACGATGCCGTGCATCAATGCCTGCTGACGTTCGGCCACGGCGGCTACGACCGCGGACCGATGGAGCAGCGGCTGCGCGACGTGCTCGGCTTCCAGATCGGCGACGGTACCGCCCAGATCATGAAGACGATCATCGCCCGTGCCCGCGCCGGCCGCGCCGCGGTCCCCGCCTGACAGACGCAACGAACCTCAACCGGAGACGAACCATGGAATTCGATGCCGTTCTTCTGCCGCCGCGCCGCGCCGCGAGCGTTGCGGGCGGATTTTGGCACGACCGCACGATCAATGACGATCTCGACGCCTGCCTCGCCGCCTGCCCGGACAAGCTCGCTCTGACGTCGGTTCGCCTCGACACCGGCGCGGTACGTCGGTTTACGTACCGCGAGCTTGCGACGCTGGCGGACCGGATCGCGGTCGGACTGTCGCGCCTCGGCGTCGGGCGCAACGACGTCGTCGCCATGCAGTTGCCGAACTGGTGGCAGTTCAGCCTGTTGTACCTTGCCTGCTCGCGCCTCGGCGCGGTCCTCAATCCGCTGATGCCGATCTTCCGGGAGCGCGAGCTCGGCTTCATGCTGAAACACGGCGAGGCCAAGATACTGGTCGTTCCCAAACTATTCCGGAATTTCGATCATGAAGCGATGGCGCGAGGCCTTCAGTCGCAGCTCCCGTTGCTGAAACGCGTTGTCGTCGTCGATGGCGAAGGCGCTGATAACTTCGATACGCTGCTGACGAAGCCGGAATGGGAAAAACAGCCGGATGCGCCCAGAATCCTGGCGGCGAACCGCCCCGGCCCCGACGACATCACCCAGCTGATCTATACCTCCGGCACCACCGGCGAGCCGAAGGGCGTGATGCATTCGGCCAATACGCTGATGGCGAACATCATTCCCTATGCGGAACGTCTGAAACTCGGAAAGGACGACATCGTTCTGATGGCCTCGCCGTTGGCCCACCAGACCGGCTTCATGTACGGCCTGATGATGCCGATCATGCTGCGGGCGAGCACCGTGCTGCAGGATGTCTGGGATCCGGCCAAGGCGACCGAACTGATACGCCAGGAGCGCGTCACCTTCACGATGGCGTCCACTCCTTTTCTAACCGATCTCACGCGCGCGGTGTCGGAGACCGGCAAGGGCGTGCCGAGTCTCAAGACCTTCCTGTGCGCCGGCGCGCCGATTCCGGGCCCGCTGGTCGAACAGGCCCGCGCTACGCTCGGCGCCAAGATCGTTTCGGCCTGGGGCATGACGGAAAACGGCGCGGTCACCCTGATCAAGCTCGACGACGACGACAACCTCGCCTTCACGACCGACGGCTGCGCGCTGCCCGGCGCCGAGGTCAGGGTCGTCGACACCGAAGGCAAGCCCCTGCCGCCCGGAGAGATCGGCCGGCTCGTGGTCCGCTCCTGTTCGAACTTCGGCGGCTACCTGAAGCGCCCGCAATGGAACGGCACGGACGCCGAGGGCTGGTTCGACACCGGCGATCTCGCCCGCATCGACACAGGTGGCTATATCCGCATCAGCGGCCGCAGCAAGGACGTCATCATCAGAGGTGGCGAAAACATTCCGGTCGTCGAGATCGAGGCGCTGTTGTACAAGCACCCTGCCGTCGCCCAGGTCGCCATTGTCGCCTACCCCGATGGACGGCTGGGCGAGCGCGCCTGTGCCGTCATCGTTCCGAAAGCGGGCCAGACCATCGACTTTGCGGCCATGACGGAGTTTTTGAAGCTGCAGAAGCTCGCCATGCAATACATTCCCGAGCGACTCGTGGTGCGCGACGCCATGCCGGCGACGCCGTCGGGAAAAATCCAGAAATTCCGGCTGCGCGAAATGCTGCGCGAGGGCGACCTGTAACGATTTGCCCTCGCGGTCAGATATCGATCGCGATTTTCCCGAACTGCGTTCCTGACTCCGGATGCGAGAAGGCAGCGGCCACCCGTACCTGCCCCAAAGTTTTCTGAACACGCCGGCTCCACGGTGGCCGGAAGACGAACCCAAAGAGTCCGGGGTGTTCGCGCGAAAGCGCTATTCCGCCGCCTGCCGCACATGGCGCGCGGTCGGCATGCGCATGGTCACGAGTTCTTCCGCCGCGGTCGGATGCAGGGCAAAGGTCGCGTCGAAATCCGCCTTGGTCGCTTTCATCTTGACGGCAATGCCGACGGCCTGGATGATTTCGGCGGCCGTATCCCCGACGATGTGGCAGCCGACCACCCGATCGCTCGTACCGTCAACGACCAGCTTCATCAGAATTCGCGTATCGCGGCCCGACATCGTCGACTTGATCGGCCTGAAATCGGTCTTGTAGATATCGACATGGGTGAATTGCGCGCGCGCCTCCGCTTCCGTCAGCCCGACCGTGCCGACCTCCGGCTGGGAGAACACCGCGGTTGGAATGTTGGTGTGGTCGACCTCGACCGGACGCTTGCCAAACACCGTATCGGCAAACGCGTGGCCTTCCCGGATCGCGACCGGCGTCAGGTTGACGCGATGGGTGACGTCGCCGATCGCGTAAATGTTCGGCACCGACGTCTGCGACCAGCTATCGACGGCGATGCCGCCGTTCTTCGAATTGATGGTGACGCCGGCCTTTTCGAGGCCGAGATTGGCGACATTGGGATGGCGCCCGATCGCGAACATCACCTTGTCGGAGGCGATGCTGGACCCATTTGAGAGGTGCGACACGAACTCCTTGCCGGGCTTGTCCACCTTGTTGACGGTGCAGCCGGTAAGGATGGTGATGCCTTGCCGCTCCATCTCGGCGCGGACATGCACGCGAACGTCCTCGTCGAAGCCGCGCAGGATATTGTCGCCGCGATAGATCACCGTCACGTCAGAGCCGAAGCCCGCGAAGATACAGGCGAATTCCAGTGCGATATAGCCGCCCCCCTGAATCACGATGCGCTTCGGCAGCTCCGGCAAATGAAACGCCTCGTTCGACGAGATCACGTGCTCGATACCCGGAATCGCCGGCCCATGATTGGGCGCGCTTCCGGTCGCGATCAGCACGTATTTCGCCTTCACAGTCTCGCCATTCGCCAGGCGAAGCGTGTGAGCGTCTTCGAACACGGCGCGGGTCTTGGCGATGCGCGCCCCGGACTTTTCGACATTGCTGGTGTAAATGCCCTCCAGCCGGGCGATTTCCTTGTCCTTGTTGGCAACCAGCGTCCGCCAGTCGAAGGTCACCGGAGGGATCGACCAGCCGAAGCCGGCGGCATCCTCGATCTCGTGCTGGATGTGCGATCCGATCACGAACAGCTTTTTCGGCACGCAGCCGCGGATCACGCAGGTGCCGCCCATCCGGTATTCTTCGGCGATCATCACCCGCGCGCCATGGCCGGCGGCGATCCGGGCGGCGCGAACCCCGCCCGAACCTCCTCCGATGACGAACAGATCGACGTCGAACTCAGCCATCAAAGCCCCTGTCGCAAGCCCCGATCGAAGGATATCCGGGATTGATTATATCTGCTTGCCGCGCTTGCGCATCTCGGCGCGGAATTCGCCGTTGACGGTCTCGGCGAACTGCTGGGCCCACTGATTCATGAAACCCATGCTCTGCTGGATGGCGCGCGGTTCGGTCGTCAAGAGCTTCTGACCGAGCGGCGATTTGTAAAAGTTCACCAGGTCCTTCAACTCCTGCTCGGTGAAATCGCTGGCGTAGACGGCGGCCATGCCCTCGCCGATTTCCTTCTCCTTGCCGGCGAACTTCTGGGCGACGATCACGGCAACCTCGTTGAGGTCTTTCTGATAGTTAATGTTGGTCTGCATCAGTTCGTCCTTGGTGCGCTGGACGATGTTGGGAATGGCCTGGGCGTACATCGCGCTCGCGTTTTTCATCGCCAGGATCTCCCTGGCCGCCGCGATCGCCGCCGGCGACGCCGGCTTGGGCTGCTGGGCCGCGGCCGGCAAGGCGGTCAGAGCCAGCGCCAGGCAAGCGGCCGAAAAAATTCCCGAAAGGCTCTTCATTCCAATTCTCCTGAGATTGCGGCCTTATGGCCGTTCAACAACGCGAATTCCCATAGGACCAGCCAGCATCGCGGTGCTGGCAAGACCGATGAACAGCCCGTGCTCGACGACGCCCGGTATGACGTTCAGCAATCCCGCAAGACGCGGCGCATCGGGTATTTGCCCCAGAAAGGCATCGATAATCCAGTGGCCACCATCGGTGACAAAAGCATGGCCATCCCTGCCTCTTCGGACCGCCATGTGCCCGGAAACGCCGGCTTGCGCAAATGCCTTGCCCATGGCCCCTTGCGTCGCCGCCAGGCCGAACGGAACGACCTCCACCGGTAGCGGAAAGCGGCCGAGCACTTCGACCCATTTCGAGTCGTCGGCGATCACGATCATGCGATCAGAAGCGGCGGCAACGATCTTTTCCCGCAGCAGGGCGCCGCCGCCGCCCTTGATGAGATTGAGTGAGGGGTCGATTTCGTCGGCGCCGTCGACCGTCAGGTCGAGCCGATCGATATCATCCAGCGTAGTCAACGCGATACCGCACCGCTCCGCGTCGGCGCGGGTCGCTTCCGAGGTCGGCACGCCAATGACGCGGAGTCCGGCGCGAACCCGCTCGCCAAGCAGTTCGACGAAATGCTTCGCGGTCGAGCCGGTGCCGAGGCCGAGCTTCATGCCGTCGCGCACATGCTCGAGCGCCCGCGCCGCCGCCTGCCGCTTCAATCCGTCCATGTTCACTTGCAAAACGACGCCCCAAAAAATTGCAAGAAATCGTAGAAAACCGCCGACCATTCGCATCGCCGATCGGGCGACAGGCGATGTCCGGCGCCGCCTGTCTAGCGTCGTTTTACGGTCAGGAATAGCGCTATCAGCAGCCGGAAACGGCGACTTTGGGGTAACGGGTCGCCTTGTCCATGGCAGATGCCCGTCATCCCTACTTGCATCATTGCACCCGGACCGATAGCGATTTTCGATGACCTTTGCCCGCACCGTTGTATTCGATCTTGACGGCACTCTCGTAGATACGGCGCCCGACCTGATCAACGCGCTCAACTTCGTTCTCGACCGCGAGGGTCTGCCCCCGGTGCCCCTCCATTCCGCGCGCAATATGATCGGCGCCGGCGCCCGCAAGCTGATCGAACGCGGACTGGAACTGGAGGGCCGCTTCGCCAGCGTCGAGGACATCAGCCGCCTGACCGGCGATTTCATCGATTATTACGCGGCCCATATCGCCGACGTTTCGCGCCCGTTCGAAGGCCTGGAAGGCGCGCTCGACGATCTCCAGACGCAGGGCTACCGGTTTGCGGTCTGCACCAACAAGCTGGAGTGGCTGTCGAAGCTCCTGCTCGACCAGCTCGGATTGAGCTCGCGCTTTTCCGCGATCTGCGGCGCGGACACTTTCGGGGTTTCCAAGCCCGACCCGGCCATCCTGCAGCAGACGGTGGCGCGCGCGGGCGGCCAGCTTGCGTCCACCATCATGGTCGGCGATGCCGGGCCGGATATCGGGGTGGCCCGCCGCGCCGGTATCCCCGTCATCGGGGTTGAATTTGGCTATACCGACGTTCCGATCGCCGACCTCAAACCCGACCGCCTGATCAACCACATGCGGGAACTGCCGGCGGCCGTGCACAGCCTGATGCTTCAACGTAAGCCGCCCTCATAAATATCTGATAATATTATTGTTTTTGATCACGCTATTTCCGGTATTAACCATCAATTAACGATTAAGGCGCGCATGGTTGCGTGGCCATCCCGACGCTCCTATGGTCAAAAATGGGGATTGTGGCAGTTTGCCGCACTAGAAATGACGGATGGGTCATGCGTCGTGTCATCGCGATTGCCGTAGCGGGGGCTAGCCTGGCCGGCTGTTCCTCGTTTTCCATGGATGCCTTCAAGTCGACCCCGCCGACCGTGCAGCTTCAGCTCGACTCGGTGCCGCCAGGCGCCGATGCCGTCACTTCCGTGGGGCCGAGCTGCAAGACCCCCTGCGCGGTCGCCGTGCAGGCCCCCGATTCCGGCTTCTCGGTGACCTATACGCTGAACAAGTTCCAGCCGACGACCATCCCGGTGCAGGTCATTCGCGTCCCAGGCGATCTGACCACCCCCGCCTCGACGACGTTCGATCCAAATCCGGCGGTCGCGCAACTTCAGCCGGCCGGCCCGCCGCCCAAGGCGGCCCGGAAGAAGGTTTTGAAGCCAAAGAAGCCGAAGGGCACGGCCGCGGCACCCGCCCCCGGGGCATCTCCGTTCCCCGATCCGGCGCAAGGCGGCACGCCGCCTTCCAGCCGCTGATAGCTTGCACCGCACCAATCGGGATTGCGGATTGTCGGCGGATTGCATCGTGCATAGATTGTGACTAACGCTGGGCCATGGTTCATGGCAGCTGCCGCAGTGACCTTGCAAGGCGTATTGAATGAACGGACCCGCGCTAGATCCATCGCTGTCCCGGCCGATGACCGACCCGTTCGGCCGGACCATCAGTTATTTGCGGGTATCGGTCACCGACCGCTGCGATCTGCGCTGCTTCTATTGCATGTCGGAAGACATGACATTCCTGCCCAAGGCCGATCTGCTCACGCTCGAGGAACTCGACCGGCTTTGCACCGCCTTCATCGCCAAGGGCGTGCGAAAGCTGCGGCTGACCGGGGGCGAACCGCTGGTCCGGCGCAATGTGATGTCGCTGGTGCGCTCGCTCTCGCGCCATCTTGCGACCGGCGCGCTCAACGAATTGACGCTGACGACCAACGGCTCGCAACTGGCGCGTTTCGCCGGCGAGCTCTTCGACTGCGGGGTTCGCCGCATCAACGTCTCGATGGATACGCTTGATCCGGCGAAATTCCGGGCCATCACCCGCTGGGGCGATCTCGACAAGGTGCTGACCGGGATCGAGGCCGCGCGGGCGACCGGTCTCGCGGTCAAGATCAACGCGGTGGCGCTGAAGAACCTGAACGAGGACGAAATCCCCGCGCTGATGGAATGGGCCCACGGCAAGGACATGGCGCTGACCCTGATCGAAGTGATGCCGATGGGCGACATCGGCGAGGGGCGGATCGACCAATATGTGCCGCTGTCGCTGGTTCGTGCCCGCCTCGCCCAGCAATATACCCTGACCGACCTCGACGATAATACCGGCGGGCCCGCGCGCTACGTTCGCGTCAGCGAGACCGGCGGCAAGCTCGGCTTCATCACGCCAATGACCCATAATTTCTGCGAATCCTGCAACCGGGTCAGGATCACCTGTACCGGAACGCTGCACACCTGCCTCGGCCATGAGGATGCGTCCGATTTGCGCAAACCGCTGCGGGCGTCCGCCGACGACGAACTGCTCAGCGCCGCGATCGACCGCGCCATCGGCCTGAAGCCGAAGGGCCACGACTTCATCATCGACCGCCGGCACAACCGCCCCAGCGTCAGCCGCCATATGAGCGTCACCGGGGGTTGAAGCGCGGCCTGCGTGATGCTATCCGCGGGCCGGATTTCCCTTTCAATATCAACAAACTTCCGATTGACGGGGGCTTCGGGCACTGGAATGGTGCGGCGGCTTCATGCTCGCCCGGCCGGATAGGCCCCTGCACCGAAGCGGTGCAGTTCAAGACGGCAGAGGCGTAACTGGGGAGGACCATCGTTGCAATCGCTCCTTAAATTGAGCAGCGGGATTGACGCGTTCACGCGGTGGACCGGCAAGCGGCTGGCGTGGCTGATCCTGCTCGCGGTGATCGTGTCCGCGGTCAACGCCATCGTACGCAAGGTTTTCGATACCTCGTCCAACTCCTGGCTCGAGCTGCAATGGGTGCTGTTCAGCGTCGTGTTCCTGCTGTGCTCGCCGTGGACGCTGCTCGACAACGAACATATCCGTATCGACATCGTGAACCAGATGCTGCCGAAACGGGTGCGGGACGGCATCGACGTCGTCGGGCACGTGGCTTTCCTGATGCCGCTTTGCATCATCATGATCATCACCGGCGGCCCGTTCTTCATGCGCTCGGTCGAGATCAACGAGCAATCGGGCAACGCGGGGGGCCTGCCGCAATGGCCAGCCAAGTCGCTGATCATCATCGGATTCACGTTCCTGCTGGTCCAGGGGATTTCCGAACTGATCAAGCGCATCGCCGTGATGCGCGGCCTCATTCCGGATCCACATGCATCGCAGGTGAGTGCGATCGAGGCTGAGGTCGAACACCTCGTCGGCTCGATCGAAAAGAACTGATCGCCGACGCGGTCCGGGGGGAATAGATGTCTGCGTTTCTTATCGCCAATATGGCGCCGATCATGTTCGCGTCACTGGTCGTCGTGCTGCTGCTCGGCTATCCAACGGCGTTCTCGCTCGGCGCCGTCGGGCTGATCTACGCCTTCGTCGGCATCCAGCTCGGGGAATTCCATCCCGACTTCCTGCAGGCGCTTCCCGAGCGCGTCTATGGCGTGATGAACAACGACACGCTGCTGGCGATTCCATTCTTCACCTTCATGGGACTGGTGCTCGAACGATCCGGCATGGCGGAAGATCTGCTCGACACGATCGGGCAGTTGTTCGGCACCATCCGCGGCGGCCTCGCCTACGCCGTCGTGTTCGTCGGCGCGCTGCTCGCGGCCACCACCGGCGTGGTCGCGGCTTCCGTGATCTCGATGGGTCTGATCTCGCTGCCGATCATGCTGCGCTACGGCTACGACCGCCGGATGGCGACCGGCATCATCGCGGCTTCCGGCACGCTGGCGCAGATCATTCCGCCCTCGCTGGTTTTGATCGTGATGGCCGACCAGCTCGGCAAGTCCGTCGGTGACATGTACGAAGGCGCCTTTATTCCAGGACTGGTGCTGGCCGGGCTTTATGCCGGATACGCGTTCCTCGTCACCCTGGTATTTCCCAAGGCGGCCCCCGGCCTGCCGCCGGAGGCGATCGGCTTCCGCGAAGACAGCGGCAGCCGCGGATTGCTCTCGCTGCTCATGCTCTTCATCGCCAGCTGCTTCTTCGGCTGGTTCATGATGCGGAATTCCGAGTCGCATGGGGCTGACTTCGTCGTGCTCAGCATGTTCTTCGGCATCCTGTTCGCGTTCTTCGTCGCGGTGCTGAACTGGATCATCGACAAGCTCACCGGTTTCCGTTTCCTGTCCAAGATGGCGCAGCAGACCACCTTCGTGATGGTGCCGCCGCTGTTCCTGATCTTCCTGGTGCTGGGCACGATCTTCATTGGCCTCGCGACGCCGACCGAGGGCGGCGCGATGGGTGCGTCCGGCGCGATCATTCTCGGCGCGATGAAGCGGCGGCTGAGCTGGGACCTGATCCGGCAGGCCACCGAATCCACGGCAAAACTGTCGGCGTTCGTGGTCTTCATCCTGGTCGGCGCACGCGTGTTCTCGCTGACCTTCTACGGCGTCAACGGCCACGTCTGGGTCGAGCATCTCCTGACCTCCCTGCCAGGCGGCCAAGTCGGCTTCCTGGTCTTCGTCAACGCCTTCGTGTTCGTGCTGGCCTTCTTCCTCGATTTCTTCGAGCTTGCCTTCATCGTCATTCCGCTGCTCGGACCGGCCGCCGAGCATCTCGGCATCGACCTGATCTGGTTCGGCGTGATCCTCGGCGTCAACATGCAGACCTCGTTCATGCATCCGCCGTTCGGCTTCGCGCTGTTCTATCTGCGTTCGGTGGCGCCGAAGGATCCCTATGTCGACCGCGTCACCGGCAAACGCATGGAACCCGTCACAACCGGCCAGATCTACTGGGGCGCGGTGCCGTTCGTCGTGATTCAGGTCGTGATGGTGCTTCTGGTCATCATGTTCCCCTCGATGGTGATGCACTACAAGGGCGCGGCATCGACCATCGATCCCAACACCATCAAGATCGAGATTCCGCAGCAGGAAGCGCCGCCGCTGGATTTCGGCCCACCGGCGAAAAACTAGCCGCCGCGACGGTTGCAACAAAGAACCCCGGAGCTTTCGTTCCGGGGTTCTTGCAATTGGGCTGAGGAGTCTGGTGCGATCAGCTCTGCGAGTGACGCGCCATGAAGTTGTCGTAGCCGACTTCGGCGACCTGGAACCACGAATAGCTATTGCTCGAGAAGTTGGTCAGCGACTCATAGACCTTCTTGAAATCGGCGTTGGTCGCCGCGACCTCGCTGTGCAATTCCTTCGCGGCCTTCAAGGAAGCCTCC
This sequence comes from Bradyrhizobium sp., assembly GCA_041490045.1. Classification (GTDB taxonomy): domain Bacteria; phylum Pseudomonadota; class Alphaproteobacteria; order Rhizobiales; family Xanthobacteraceae; genus Bradyrhizobium. Next base: position 12,699 of record JBGPSI010000013.1, on the reverse strand, counting down.
ATGATCGGCGGCGAGAAGGCATGCAGCTTGGTGCCGTTGGCGAGCAGCCTGCGCAGCGCGGCAGGATTGGACTGATCGTATTTCGCCATCATCCAGTTGTTGGCGTAGTGACCGGCCTGCTCGAGAATGCTCTGGTAGTATTTTGGCAGCGCGTTCCATTTATCGAGATTGACGAAAGACAGCAGCATCGGGCCGCCTTCCCACCAGCCGGGATAGTAATAATGCGGCGCGACCTTGTAGAATCCGAGCTTCTCGTCGTCATAGGGACCGACCCATTCGGCGCCGTCGATCGTACCCTTCTCGAGCGCGGGATAAATGTCGCCGCCGGCGATCTGCTGCGGCACCGCGCCCATCTTCTGCAGCACGCGCCCGGCAAAGCCGCCGATGCGGAATTTGAGACCCTTGAGGTCGTCGACGCTGGTGAGCTCCTTGCGGAACCAGCCGCCCATCTGGCAGCCGGTGTTGCCGGCCAGCAGCGATATCACGTTGTACTTCTTGTAGAAGGCGTCGAGCACCTCTTTGCCGCCGCCCAGCATGTACCAGGCCTGGTTGATGCGCATGTTGGGCCCGAACGGCACCGACGAGCCGAAGGTGAAGGTCGGATCCTTGCCGAAATAATAATACGATGCGGTGTGGCCGATCTCGACGGTGCCGTTCTGCACGGCGTCGAGCACCTGCAGCCCCGGTACGATTTCGCCGCCGGCGAATGTCTGGATCTGGAATTTGTTGTCGGTGGCCTCGGCAACGACCTTGGCCATCATCTCGGCGCCACCATAGAGCGTATCGAGCGATTTCGGCCAGCTCGTCGGCATCCGCCATTTGATTTCCGGCATCGATTGCGCGATCGCCGGCGCCGCCATGGTGGCAGCCCCCGCAACGCCTATTCCGGTGACCTTGATAAAGTCGCGACGCTTCATTGAGCACTTCCTCCTGTCATGTGATTGCGGGCCTTCTTGTCGAGGCTTGGCGCCAGCATGGAACATCCGGTTCCGGATTTCCACGACGAACTCGTGCCGCAATGCAAAAAGCCCGGCCTTCGGAAAGGCCGGGCTTCGGGGTCTTTACTACTTAAGACGTAAGCGTATCAGCCGCGGGTACGCGAGCGGATCATGAAGCTGTCGAAGGTGTATTCGGCAACCTGCCACCACAGATACTGATCGGAACGATAGGCCTGCATCGAGTCGATCGATTTCTTGAAGTCCGGGTTCTTGGCGGAAATTTCGCCCCACAACTCGTTGGTCGCCTTCAGGCAGGCTTCCAGCACTTCATTGGTGAAGGGGCGAAGCTGCGTGCCGCCGGCAACCAGACGCTTCAGCGCGGCCGGGTTCTGCATATCGTAGCGCGCGGCCATCCAGCTGTTGGCGTTGGCGCACGCGTTGCTGACGATGGCCTGATAGCTCTTCGGCAGTTCGTTCCACTTGTCGAGATTGGCGAAGGCGTGAACCGTCGGGCCGCCTTCCCAGAAACCGGGATAGTAGTAGTACTTGGCGACTTTCTGGAAGCCGAGTTTCTCGTCGTCATAGGGGCCGACCCATTCGGCGCCGTCGATGGTGCCCTTCTCCAGCGACGGATAGATGTCGCCGCCCGCGAGTTGCTGCGGCACGACGCCGACCTTCTGCAGCACCTGGCCGGCGATGCCGCCGATGCGAAACTTCAAACCGGAGAGATCGGCGACCGTCTTGATCTCCTTGCGGAACCAGCCACCCATCTGGGTGCCGGTGTTGCCGCAGGGGAATGCGATCACGTTGGCTGATTTCTTGAAGAACTCGTTGCCGATCTCCATGCCGCCGCCCTGGTACCACCAGGAATTCTGCATGCGCGCATTGAGGCCGAACGGCACCGACGCGTAGATCGCGAAGGTCGGATCCTTGCCGACATAATAATACGAGACGGTGTGGCACATCTCGACGGTGTTCTTGGACGTGGCGTCAAGCGCCTGCAATCCCGGAACGAGTTCGCCCGCCTGGAAGACCTGAATCTGAAACTTGTTGTCCGTCATCTCGGCAACCTGTTTCGCGAAATATTCGGCACCGCCGTAGATCGTGTCGAGCGACTTCGGGAAACTGGACGTCATGCGCCATTTGATTTCGGGCGAGGACTGCGCGATCGCCGGCGAGGCAACGGCGGCCACCGCGGCACCGGTTACCGAAACTTTCAAAAAATCACGACGCTTCATTAAGGCATCTCCTTGTTGGGGACGTTTCCCAGATTTCCTTGAGCAGGTCTTGGGGCGAGGCGATTTCGCGTCAGCCGAAGGCGCTCTGGCGGGCGGTCTTTAACACGGATTTTTGGCCGCAGAATAGGCGACGAAGGCATGACAGCACTGTTTAAACGAAAGTCGCATATGGCCAAAAAAGCCCGCTCAAACCGCGGCGATCGCGCCCTGGAGCTGGTCTCGGACCTTGGCCCCGATCGCGCGGTAGATCGCCGCATGCGGGCCGTCCGGCTCGCTGACCACCACCGGCGTCCCCGAATCCGAGGTGACGCGAATCGACATGTGCAGCGGAATCTCGCCCAGAAACGGCACCCCAAGCCGCTCGGCCTCGTGGCGCGCACCACCGTGGCCGAAAATATCGGACCGGGTGCCGCAATGCGGGCACTGGAAATAGCTCATGTTCTCGACGATCCCGAGCACGGGCACGTTGACCTTCTTGAACATCGCGAGCCCGCGCCGCGCATCGATCAGCGAGAGATCCTGCGGGGTCGAAATGATCACCGCGCCCTTGAGCGGCACGTTCTGCGCCAGCGTCAATTGCGCGTCCCCAGTGCCGGGCGGCATGTCTACCACGAGAATGTCGAGCGTGCCCCAGGCGACGTCCCGCAGCATCTGGGTGATCGCCGACATCACCATAGGCCCGCGCCAGATCATCGCGGTATCTTCCTCGACCAGAAAGCCGATCGACATGATCGCGAGGCCAAAGCGCTGGATCGGAATCATCTTCCTGTTGTCGTCGAGCTGCGGCTTCTCGCGAATGCCGGTCAATCTCGGCACCGACGGCCCATAGATGTCGGCATCGAGCAGGCCGACCCGCAAGCCGAGATCGCGCAGGCCCAGCGCCAGGTTGAGTGCGGTGGTCGATTTGCCGACGCCACCCTTGCCGGAGGCCACCGCGATGACCGCGGCAATGCCGGGAATCTCGGCCTGTTTTGCCATCGGCGACGCGGGACTGTGCGGCGGCCGGTGCGAGGCGACCGGCTGCACGCCCGGCGCGGCGCGCTGCGGCGGAGGCGGCGTGGCGCCCGGCTTGCGCTCGGCGGTGAGCGCAATCATGGCCACGGTGACACCGGGAATCGCGCGCACGGCGGCTTCAGCCTGCGCGCGGACGCTTTCCCAGGCACGGGCTTCCGCAGCGTCGACATTGATCGAGAAGAACACCTTGCCGTCGGTGACCGTGACCGGCGACAAGACATTGGCATTGGTCAAAGCGACGCCGCGCGGCGACGCCACCTTGGCCAGCGCTTCGAGAACCTGTTGCTGCGTGACGCCCAAAGCGCATCTCCCAATTAAATTCCGGATGCGACCCATAGAGCGGTCCCGCCCAAAAGGCTACCTCGCTCCGACGTCATCCGCCCGCTCTCGCGGCGCCGATCCGCCCTGCTCCCTGGCGGCCTCGTAGTTCAGCTCGATCATGACGCCATTGGGATCGTTGACGAAAATCTGCCAGAGATCGCCGCCCGGAACCTGGCGCGCGTCAAACGGCATTCCCTTGGATTCCAGCCGCTTCTTCATGCCGGCAAATCCCTGGCTGACGAAGGCGACGTGATGGACCACGCCGGAATCCGGCTTTTGCGGCTCGTCGGTCTTGGAGATGTCGACCAGATGCACCACCGGCTTGCCCTCCGAGTACATCCAGGCACCGGGGAACGCGAAGTTCGGCCGGGCGCCCTTCTCCAGTCCCAGCACATCCTCGTAGAACCGGACCGTGTCCGCGAGCTTGCGGGTCCGGATGTTGAAATGGTCGAGCACGCCAACGCTCATGTTCATGTGGTGTCACTCCCTTTTTGTTGAAGTCTTTGATACGGCTGACCTTAGCACAAAACCCTCCGCTCCCGCCAAACGGAGGCGTTGCCCTTCATGGCACAGGGTTTATTGTGCCAGCTCCACTTCCCGAGCGGAACCGGTTTCGGCCACCCGACCGGCCTGCCGCCCTCCTCCAGAACACGGTCCGGCACATTCAATGCCGGCAAAACCCCCGGGGTTACACACATGGCTAAAGTCGCTTTTCTCGGTCTCGGCGTTATGGGCTTTCCGATGGCGGGGCATCTGGTGAAAAAAGGTGGCCATGAGGTCACGGTTTTCAACCGGACGGGAGCCAAGGCCAAGCAATGGGCCGAGAAATTCGGTGGCAGGACCGTGGCGACGCCCAAGGCCGCCGCCGAGGGACAAGACTTCGTGATGTGCTGCGTCGGCAATGACAATGACCTGCGCGCGGTCACGCTCGGCGCCGATGGCGCCTTCGCCGGAATGAAAAAAGGCGCGACTTTCGTCGATCACACCACCGCCTCCGCCGAGGTCGCGCGCGAGCTCGACGCGGCGGCGGCCAAGGCAGGCTTCAAGTTCGTCGATGCCCCGGTGTCCGGCGGCCAGGCCGGCGCGGAAAACGGCGCATTGACGGTCATGTGCGGCGGCAAGGAAGACGCCTTTGCCGGCGCCGAGCCCGTCATCGCGGCCTACGCCCGGATGTGCAAGCTGCTGGGGCCAGCAGGCTCCGGCCAATTGACCAAGATGGTCAACCAGATCTGCATCGCCGGCCTCGTCGAGGGCCTCTCCGAGGGCATTCATTTCGCCAAGAAAGCCGGCCTCGACGTCCAGGCGGTGATCGACACCATCTCCAAGGGCGCGGCGCAATCCTGGCAGATGGAAAACCGCTACAAGACCATGAACGAGGGCAAGTTCGATTTCGGCTTCGCGGTGGAATGGATGCGCAAGGATCTGTCGATCTGCCTCGCCGAATCCCGCCGCAACGGGGCGAGCCTGCCGGTGACCGCGCTGGTCGATGCGTTCTATTCGGAAGTCGAGAAGATGGGCGGCAAACGCTGGGATACGTCGAGCCTGTTGGCGCGGCTGGAACGCTGACGCCCGGGGCCCGCCGCAAAGGTTAATTTAACCTCCCATTAAGGTGATTCTTTAGCGCTTTAAGTCACCTCTTAAGGATTTCGCGCCACAGATAGACAATGCAAAAGCCCGCGCGGTTCGCGGGCAGGATTTGTGTTGTTTGATGAGTAAACCTGCCGATAAGCCCGAAGTTGTCCAGCTTCCGGCTGAACCGCCCGTCGCAGCGCCGGCAAGCACCCGCCGCGCGGCCGCGCAGCGGGTCCGCGAGGCCCGCGATCGGTTAACGTCGACCAGCGGAACCCGCCCGGCGTTCGACCGCGAATTGATCCGGCAATATGCCCAGACGCGGATCTCGGCGTCCTTTGTCGTCATGCTGCTGGTGGTGGCAACGGGCGTGTTCTTCGGGTTCTGGATGCAGCCGGTCTCCGCGGCGGCCTGGACCTGCGGCATGCTCTGCATTCACGCCGCCATCATTCGCCATTGCGCAAGATTCCTCGCCGAATCCCCCTCGCTCACCGCGACCCGCAAGTGGCGAACGCGGTTCGTGCTGCTCGATCTCCTGTACGGCCTGAGCTGGACCGCGATCCTGGTCCATCCCGCCGGCCTCGACATGGTCTCGAACACGCTGATGATGTTCCTGATGCTGCTGGTGATCGCGGTATCGAGCATGCTGGCGGCCAATTTGCCGATCGCGGCACTGGCGGCGACCGCGCCGGTCACGGTGGCGATCGCGCTGAATTTTTTGCTGAGCGGCACGTTCGACCATTACGTGCTCGCGGTGCTGGCGCTGGCGGCGGAAGGCTATTTCGGGCTGCTCGCGCATCGTCTGCATTCGACGACGCTGGCGACGCTGGAGGCGCGGGCCGAAAAGGACGCGCTGATCGGCGAACTGGAGCAGGCCAAGGCGATCTCGGACGAGGCGCGCCATCGCGCGGAGGCGGCCAACGTCGCGAAGTCGCGGTTCCTGGCGCAGATGAGCCACGAATTGCGCACGCCGCTGAATGCGATCCTCGGATTCTCCGAGGTGATGAAAGCCGAGATTTTCGGCGCGCACACGGTTCCCGTCTACAAGGAATATTCCGCCGACATTCATAATTCCGGCGTGCATCTCTTGAATCTCATCAACGAAATTCTCGACCTTTCGCGGATCGAGGCCGGACGCTACGAACTCAACGAGGAAGCGGTATCGCTGGTGCATGTGGTCGCCGACTGCCATCATCTCTTGAAACTGCGTGCCTCCAGCCGCGGCATCACCATCCATGAGGTGTTCGAGCAGGGCATGCCGCGCATCTGGGGCGACGAGCGCGCGATCCGGCAGATCGTGCTCAACCTCTTGTCGAACTCCATCAAGTTCACCCCGCAGGGCGGCGAGATCTGGCTGAAGGTGGGATGGACCGCGTCGGGCGGGCAGTATCTCAGCGTCAAGGATACCGGCTCCGGCATCGCCGAGGACGAGATCCCCGTGGTGCTCGCCTCCTTCGGTCAGGGCTCCAATTCGATCAAGTCGGCCGAACAGGGCGCGGGATTGGGGCTACCGATCGCAAAGAGCCTGATCGACATGCACGGCGGCACCTTCACGCTGAAGTCGAAGCTGCGCATCGGCACCGAGGTCATCGTCACCTTCCCGCCGGAGCGCGTGATGTCCGCGCTGGCTCCGATGGAGGAAGAAGCGCCACCGCTGCAGCCCGAAACCGGCACTGTGCCCGAGGAGAAACGCCGCAGCCGCAACAAGCCGATCATGAGCGCCGGCACAGGATTGTAGCGGGGGCGCTTGCGCAAAACGACCGAATACGCTTCACACTTCGAGAATGAGCAAAGAAACGCCGTGTATCGCAGTCTGTATGATCGATCCCAGAACCAGCCTTTGTTTCGGCTGTGGCCGCACCTTGCCGGAGATCGCGCGCTGGCACCGGATGGACAGCGCGGAGCGGCAGGCGGTGATGGCGCAGCTCGCGGCGCGCATGGCCAATGCCGGCCTGGCGCCGCCCGAGGCCGCAGCCCGTCCAAGGGCCGGCTGACGGATATTTGCGACGGAGGCGCGCTGTGAGTCGCCTGCTGCTCGTCCTCCTCACGCTGGCGGCGACGGCCGGTGCCGTGGTGGCCTACAAGGATCCGGAACAGGTAGCGCGCGCCAGCGACACCGTCTCGGAGATGCTGCGCAAGCGGGCGCCGACCCGCGGGGTGCAGATCGCGCGCGGCCAGAGCGGCGAGTTCGCGCTCAAGGCCAGGATCAACGGCGTCACGGCCCCGATGGTGATCGACACCGGTGCGACCTCGGTGGTGCTGACTTACGAGACTGCCAAGGCCGCCGGACTGCCGCTGGAGCTGCTCGAATATGACGTCGACGTCGAGACCGCCGGCGGACATACCAAGGCGGCCCGGCTAACGCTCGATCGCCTGTCGATCGGCAAGCTGGTCGAACGTTCGGTGCCGGCGCTGGTGGTGCCGCACGGACAGATGAAGACCAACCTGCTCGGCATGAGTTTCCTGGACCGGCTGGAAAGCTGGGAAGTGCACGCCGACCGGCTGATGCTGCATGGCTATCGGTAAAATCAAATCCGGGATTACGCGGCGACCGCCGTCCTCGCGCGGTCCTCGACCAGCGCGACCGCGTCGCGCAACACGTTCGCGCCGGCGTCCGGCCTGACGCCGTTCTCGGCGAGATGGCGGCGGAACGCCCGCGCCCCGGGCACCCCATGAAACGCGCCGACGAAATGCCGCGTGATCGAATGCAGCCGCGTGCCCCGCGCAAGCTCGCGCTCGATATACGGCATCATCGCCGCGAACACGTCCTTCATCGCGACAAAAGGCGCGCGCTCGCCGAACAGCTCGGGATCGACCGACAGCAACCGCCACGGCTCCTGATAGGCCGCGCGTCCGAGCATCACGCCGTCGACATGGTCGAGATGCGCTTTGGCCTCGGCAAGACTGGCGATGCCGCCATTGATGATGACAGGCACATGCGGCATGGCGGCTTTCAACCGATAGACCCTGTGATGATCGAGCGGCGGGATGTCGCGATTTTCCTTCGGCGACAATCCGTTGAGCCAGGCCTTGCGGGCATGGACGATCAGCGCATCGGCGCCGGCGGCGACGACGCCGCGCGCCAGCTCATCGAGCGCGGTTTCCGGATCCTGATCGTCGATGCCGATCCGGCACTTGACGGTGACGGGAATGCCGACCGCCTGCTTCATGGCCTGGACGCCTCTGGCGACCAGCGCCGGCTCGGCCATCAGGCAAGCGCCGAAGCGGCCGTCCTTCACCCGGTCCGACGGACAGCCGACATTGAGGTTGATTTCGTCATAGCCGAAATCCTCGCCGATCTTGGCCGCCGCCGCGAGATCGGACGGATCGGAGCCGCCGAGTTGCAGCGCGACGGGATGTTCGCTTGGGTCGAAATCAAGCAGTCGCGCCCGATCGCCATGCAGGATGGCGCCGGTGGTCAGCATCTCCGTGTAAAGCAACGCCCGGGCCGTCATCAGGCGATGGAAGACGCGGCAATGCCGGTCGGTCCAGTCCATCATAGGCGCCACGGAAAATCGGCGGTCTAACATGTTGTTTTCATTGAATTATGCAGCATGAATCCGCGCAACCTATTTCTGTGCCGACAAATGATCGGCAGGATAGAGCTAACGCGTTTTCCTTTCTTTTCAACTGCGCCCGCAATCCTCCGATCGTGGTTTCCGCGATAGCAGAGTAATAGAACTTGCGCACGGCGGGACGAGCCGAGAACGCCGCAACAGATATTTCAATCGCGAAAGGAAATCCAAAATCCTCCAACCAAATAATATCGAAAGTCAGACCTCGAGGATTGCTTCGGGGACGACCTAAGGCAATCTGCTCGACATAAGGCATTTGTAGATTTGAACCGCGCGCGGCCTTCCACTGTGAAGGCTAGGGGCCCCTTCGCCGAGCCTGATTCCCAACTGATAAGCTCTCTACCTATCCCCTATCAGTCACGAGATGCTCTTTGCCTATGAACGACCGCTTTGCGCCGCCAGAAGCGGCTGTTTACCGAGAGGCCCCATTTTCACCGTCAGACAAAACAAAAGCCCACGCGGGCATTACACCGCATGGCCTTTGCGAGACTGTCCCCCAGCCCCCCAGAGATTCTGTCTCGGGACGCATAGCGTGCGGCTGGAGCTGCCTGTCTAGGGTGTGATGGAATTACCCACAGTTCATACGAACGAACACGCCTCAACCAACCCGTCCGCTTCAAACAGCGTCTTTGACAACCTTCAGGGGTGACGCCTTGACCGACTTGCTGGCCGGCTTGGCCGCGAACTCCATAGGCTCCTTCGTGAAAGGATTTACACCGCTGCGGGCTTCAGTAGCAGGCTTGTTCACGACCGACATTTTGGCGAAGCCAGGAATGACGAACTCGCCGGATTCATTCAGTTCCTTATAGCCTACAGTCGCCATCCGCTCGATGACGGCCTTCACGTCTCCTTTCGAAACCTGCGTTCCCTCTGCAATTGCATCAATCAACTGATTCTTGGTCATCTTGGTCATGATGGATTCCTTTGTGGAGGCTCAGAACAATCTAAAGCGCATGAGCTACGCGGGGTGCGTCATTCTGTTTAAAACGCGGCAAAGCCACGCAGTTCGCTTCTCGATGCCTATGGTCATGAAGTCACCGGGCTTAAAACCTATCGAGGCCCAAAACGCAAGGAGCAGCTCGGCGTGTGTTTCACCTGGTTTCCATGTGCCAGAAGTGGCTGGTCGGGAACTCTGTTTGGGATCGCCAGACTGCTCAGTCGTTATAAATGATACGCTCGCAATAGAGCGACGCGGAGGGCGGGGTGGCATTCATCTGGGCTGATGGCCTTCGAGCAGCCGTGGAGAACACGGAGTGGTCGGCCGCGGGCGCTCGACGGGCTGCGATCAGGTTGTTAAGCCCGCCTCCGCGGGGAGACTTTGAGTCGAGACATGACCGTTGCGATCGAGATGGGACACACGACGGCAGGCGCCCCGGCGACTCTAGACCTTGAGGAACTGCTGGCGACCCGCCTGCTGGTGCAGGGCAATTCGGGCTCCGGCAAATCCCATCTGCTGCGCCGGCTGCTGGAACAGAGTGCCCATTGGGTGCAGCAGACCATTATCGACCCCGAAGGCGACTTCGTGGCGCTTGCCGACCGTTTCGGCCACCTCCTGATCGATGCCGAGGACCATACGGAGCGGGGCCTGCAGGTCGCCGGCGAACGAGCGCGCATCCATCGCGTCTCCACGGTGCTCAATCTCGAGGGGCTCGACGCCGAGAACCAGATGCGGCGCGCCGCCGCCTTCCTCGGCGGGCTTTTCGAGGTCGGCCGCGACCACTGGTACCCGATGCTGGTGGTGGTGGATGAGGCGCAGCTCTTCGCGCCGGCAGTCGCCGGCGAGGTTTCGGACGAGGCGCGCAAACTCTCGCTCGGCGCCATGACGAACCTGATGTGCCGTGGCCGTAAACGCGGGCTTGCGGGGGTCATCGCCACCCAGCGACTGGCGAAGCTCGCCAAGAACGTCGCGGCCGAGGCGTCCAATTTCCTCATGGGCCGAACCTTTCTGGATATCGACATGGCGCGTGCCGCCGACCTTCTGGGCATGGAGCGGCGACAGGCTGAGGCCTTCCGGGATCTGGAGCGCGGGCAATTCATGGCGCTCGGACCGGCCCTCTCCCGCCGTCCGCTGGGGCTGCGCATTGGACCAACGGATACCACGCCGCGCAACGCGACCCCGCGCCTGATGCCTCTGCCGGAAGCGACACTGGACGCACGCGCCATCATCCTGGCAGCGCCGCCGCCCGAGAATAATCGGCCCCAGCGCCGGTCGTCGCCAGACCTCCTCGGCCAGCTCATGGCGGCGAAAACCGCGGCGCTGGAGATCCGTCCCGAAGTAGTGGAGCAGCCACTCGGCGCTGAGGAACTGGCGGAGCGGCGTGAGCGAGTGGACCGTATTCTGCGCGCCGTCATGGCGGAACCCGACGCGGGATTCCGTGCCATCGGCGTCCTCTATCAGGAGTTCGTGGTCCGTTGCCGAATAGAAGGCCTCGGTTCGGCAGTGCCGGACCTGGGTGACTTCCGTCGCATGCTGACGCGCGCCCGCGCCGGGCTCGGCTCCGATATGGCAGAGGATGACGGGTGGCAGGATGTCTCGGTCCGCGCCTCACTTCTGCCGGAGGATATGCAGGGCGTCTTCATGATGATCGCCCGCGCCGCGAAGGAAGGTTGGCCCTGCCCTGGCGATGCAGCGATTGCCCGCGCCTATGGTTCACATTCGTTGCGCCGTGCACGGCGTCTGCTGACCTACATCGAGGAGCAGGGCCTCATCGTTTGCCAGCTTGACGGTGCCGGTCGGCGGATCGTGACGCTCGTCGAACTGGCCTGGGCGACGGCACCGGGCGACCCCAATGCCGAGGAACTGACGGCGCAAGGCTGCAGCAGTTCGGCTCTATGATGCGACGGTCGAGCGCGCACTCGGAGAATACCACGCATCAAGGTGGGGCTGTCTGCAGCAGAGGGCTGCCACTGGGCTTCTGTCGAGTGATACGCAAACGCGGTAACTTGATAACGGCGCCCCGCTCGCTCGGCGGTAAATGATTCGCAAAAGTCGCTGAGCGGTGCGCTATAGTTGCTTTGACGAGTCCGCGCACTTGTCGCCGATCGCTTTCTGCATATCTTGCTTGAAAGGAGTTCTGAGCTTGAGCGTTGCCTTCACCAAGGAAGACAGTGCCGAAACTGCGTCGGAGACTTTGCTTCCCGACCGCCCGGTTTCACCTCATCCGAACCTTGTTACGGAAGCTGGATTAAAGGCTCTGGAATTTCAGCTCCAACAGGCTCGTGAGGCATACGAGACGGCGCAGAAGATCGAAGACGTGAATGAACGGCGGCGGCAAGCAGCAACCCCTTTGCGTGATGTGCGCTACTTTGCGGCGAGAGTTCGGACGGCTCAGGTCCTCACCAATCCTACGTCAACTGACACTATCACCTTTGGGAGCACCGTGACCTTCAGGCGCGACGATGGGCGCGTGCAGAAATATCGTATCGTGGGAGAGGACGAAGCGGACCCAAAGGCGGGTTCCATTTCCTTCGTGTCCCCAGTGGCAAGGTCCCTGATGGGCAAAGCGGTTGGGGATATAGTCGGCACATCCGGTCAAGAGCTTGAGATCATTGCGATCTCGTAGCGCCTCGGCGGTGACCCGTGAACCTTCCGAACCAGGTCGTTGACCACCCGCGATCCGATCGATATCCGGCCTCCGGTGGACTCTTCGAGGCCGGCGACCATCCCAGCGTCGTGGTCTTGCCGCAGCCGGAAACGTCGACGACGTCGCTGTACTTCGGCGCAGGCTTGCCGCTGGACTTTTAAGGCAAGGTATCTCGGTGAATTATTAGTCTACCGGATCTTTCTTGATCTCCCGACGCAAACGGCAGCCCCGCCGGTGGTAATGACCACCAGCGAGAGCTGACGAGAGCGCTTGGCTCAGGCCGCCTTGGATTTCGACTTCGCCACGTGGGTGGCGATCGCATCCATCAGCGCCGGCGACAGGCAATCATAGGGTTCTAGCCCGAGTTCCTTGAGGCGCGATCTGATCCCGTCCATTTCGGAAGGACTGACGCCGGACTCGATCACCGAGGACACGAAGGCTGCAAATCCCGGCGCTGCGG
>JBGPSI010000012.1:0-50317 GCA_041490045.1 Bradyrhizobium sp. | reverse complement strand
GGTGGTGAAGCCGATCTGGTTGTTGACGATGAAATGCAGCGAACCGCCGGTGCGATAGCCCTTCAGGTCGGACAGACCGAAGCATTCGGCCACCACGCCCTGGCCCGCGAACGCGGCGTCGCCGTGCATCAGGAGCGGCAGCACGGAGATGCGCATGTCCGGCGGATCGCCATGCTGGTCCTGCTTGGCGCGCACCTTGCCGAGCACCACGGGATCGACGATCTCCAGATGTGACGGGTTGGCCGTGAGCGACAGATGGATGCGGTTGTTGTCGAACTCGCGGTCCGACGAGGCGCCGAGATGATATTTGACGTCGCCGGAGCCCTCGACCGCGTCGGGATTGGCCGAGCCGCCCTTGAATTCATGAAACAGCGCGCGATGCGGCTTGCCCATCACCTGCGTCAGCACGTTGAGACGGCCGCGATGCGGCATGCCGACCACGATTTCCTTCACCCCGAGATTGCCGCCGCGCTTGATGATCTGTTCGAGCGCCGGAATCAGCGATTCGCCGCCGTCCAGACCGAACCGCTTGGTGCCGGTGAATTTGAGATCGCAGAATTTCTCGAAGCCTTCCGCCTCGACGAGCTTCATCAAGATCGCGCGCCGGCCCTCGCGGGTGAAGCTGATTTCCTTGTCCGGACCTTCGATGCGCTCCTGGATCCAGGCCTTCTGCGCGGCGTTGGTGATGTGCATGAATTCCACGCCGAGCGTCTGGCAGTAGGTGCGCTCGCAGATCGCGACGATTTCGCGCAAGCTTCCGTATTCGAGACCCAGCACGTGATCGAGGAAGATCTTGCGGTCGAAATCGCTCTCCGCAAAACCGTAGGAACGCGGATCGAGTTCCTCGCGATTGCGCGCCGGCTCGATCCCGAGCGGATCGAGCTTGGCGTGGAAATGGCCGCGCATGCGGTAGGCCCGGATCAGCATCAGGGCGCGCACCGAATCGCGCGTCGCCTGGTGGACATCGGCCGCAGTCAGTTCGCCGCCCTTGGCTTGCACCTTGGCGGCGATCTTGGTACCGACCGATTTTTCGATTTCGACCCAATTGCCATCGAGCGCGGAGGTCAGATCGTCGCGCGGCGTCAGCGGCCAGTTGTCGCGGCCCCAGGACGGGCCCTCGGCGTTCTTTCGGACGTCGGCCGGCGGGTCTTTCAGGCTCTTGAAAAACTCCTGCCACTCGGCATCGACGGAGGCGGGGTCTTTTTCGTAGCGGGCGTAGATTTCGTCGATGTAGGTGGCGTTTGTGCCCTGCAAAAATGAGGAGAGGGCGAAGGCGGCGTTCGCGTCTTGGCGAGACATGATTAACGTCCTGGCGATTTCGAATGGCGCATGGAAAAACGGCGCAACAGCCGATCCGGACACCGGATCAGCGTGATAGGAGGCCTTTTACCCTATTTAGGGTGAATGTTCGCCCCGAAAAGAACCAAAAAATTAATTAAGACTTCAATTTTTCGACAAGGGTATGCCCGAGCCGTGCCGGCGACGGCGAGACCGTGATTCCGGCCGATTCCATCGCCGCGGTCTTGGAACCGGCGTCGCCCTTGCCGCCGGAAATGATCGCACCGGCATGGCCCATGCGGCGGCCGGGAGGGGCGGTGACGCCAGCGATAAAGCCTACCATCGGCTTCTTGCGGCCGCGCTTGGCCTCGTCTTTGAGGAACTGGGCAGCGTCCTCCTCGGCCGAGCCGCCGATTTCGCCGATCATGACGATCGAGGTGGTCTTGGGGTCGGCCAGGAACATCTCCAGCACGTCGATGAATTCGGTGCCCTTGACCGGATCGCCGCCGATGCCGACCGCGGTGGTCTGGCCGAGGCCCTCCTGGGAGGTCTGGAACACCGCTTCATAGGTCAGCGTGCCCGACCGCGAGACGATGCCGACGTTGCCGGGCTTGAAGATATTCGCCGGCATGATGCCGATCTTGCATTCGCCGGCCGTCATCACGCCCGGGCAGTTCGGCCCGATCAGCCGCGACTTCGATCCCGACAGCGAGCGTTTTACCCGCACCATGTCGAGCACCGGAATGCCCTCGGTGATGCAGACGATCAGCGGGATTTCCGCATCGATGGCTTCGCAGATCGCATCGGCAGCCCCCGGCGGCGGCACGTAGATCACGGAGGCATCGGCGCCGGTCTTCTCGCGCGCCTCGGCCACGGTGTCGAACACCGGCAGGCCGAGATGGGTCGAGCCGCCTTTGCCGGGCGAGGTACCCCCGACCATCTTGGTGCCATAGGCGATCGCGGCTTCCGAGTGGAAGGTGCCGTTCTTGCCGGTAAAGCCCTGGCAGATGACTTTCGTATTTTTGCCGATCAGGATGGACATGGTTGGGACTGCTTTCGCGAGACGGTAGGCCGAGGGGTCAGTGGATGCGCCGGTAGACGCCGGTGAGCACGTCGGCCCACCCTTCAGCGTCAGGCGAGAACTGGATTTTCATGGAGTAGCTGTCGTCGTCGATGACTTCGTAGACATGGCGCGCATTGCCGCGCAGCGAGCCGCGCACCAGCGTCAAGGTCTTGCCGGTCCAGCCGCCGGAAGCCGGCGACGGCGGGTAGTAGCCGAGCGAATCGTGCCAGAACAATTTGTAGAGCCGGTCCTCGCGGTCATAGGTGAACACGCCGTGGGTAGCGAAGCTTTCCTTGCCGTCGCGCGTCTGGCGGGTGTCCTGGATCAGGTAGAAGCCGTTGAGATCGATGCGGGCCACCACATGCGAGGTGGCGGGGCCACCTTCGTTCCAGCGCGAGGGAAACACCATCTCATCACCGCGCCACTCGCCGGCGAACGCCGCGAGTTTGCGGTGCTCCTCGAGCGGCGCCGGTGCGGCGAGATGGTCCTGGGCCATGGGACTAGCCTCCCTTGACAGCTTTCACGATCTTCTGCGCGGCGTCATCGAGATTGTCCGCCGGCAGCACGTTGAGGCCGCTTTCGCGAATGATCTTCTTGCCGGCCTCGACATTGGTGCCTTCGAGCCGCACCACCAGCGGCACTTTCAGGCCGACTTCCTTCACCGCGGCGACCACCCCCTCGGCAATGACGTCGCACTTCATGATGCCGCCGAAGATATTGACCAGGATGCCCTTCACGCTGGGATCGGCGGTGATGATCTTGAAGGCGGCCGCGACCTTTTCCTTGCTGGCGCTGCCGCCGACGTCGAGGAAGTTCGCCGGCGCCATGCCGTAGAGCTTGATGATGTCCATCGTCGCCATCGCAAGGCCGGCGCCGTTGACCATGCAGCCGATGGTGCCGTCGAGCGCCACGTAGTTCAATTCGTATTTCGACGCCTCGATCTCCTTGGCGTCTTCCTCGGTCTCGTCGCGCAGCACGACGATTTCGGGATGCCGGAACAGCGCGTTGTCGTCGAACGACACCTTGGCATCGAGCACCCGCAACTGGCCCTGCTTGGTGACCACCAGCGGGTTGATCTCCAGCATCGCCATGTCCTTGGCGACGAAGGCTGCGTAGAGCTGCGCCACCAGCTTCTCGGCCTGCTTGGCGAGATCGCCGGAAAGCTGCAGCGCCTTCGCGACGGTACGGCCGTGATGCGCCATGATGCCGGTCGCCGGATCCACCGAGAAGGTCACGATCTTTTCCGGCGTCGAGTGCGCGACGTCCTCGATATTGACGCCGCCTTCGGTGGAGACCACGAATGCCACTTCGGAGGTTTCGCGGTCGACCAGGATCGACAGGTAAAACTCCTTGTCGATGTCGGAGCCTTCCTCGATGTAGATGCGGTTGACCTGCTTGCCGGCGGGGCCGGTCTGCACCGTCACCAGCGTCGCGCCCAGCATCTGCTTGACGTAGTCATTGACCTCGGCAACCGACTTGGCGATGCGCACGCCGCCCTTGTCGCCGGCGCTGGCCTCCTTGAACTTGCCCTTGCCGCGGCCGCCGGCGTGGATCTGGCTCTTCACCACCCAGATGGGGCCGGGAAGCGTTTTCGCAGCCGCATCCGAATCGGCAGGCCGCAGCACCGGCACGCCCTTCGAGATCGGCACGCCGAATTCGTGCAGCAGCGCCTTGGCCTGGTATTCATGGATATTCATCTGGACGTTCCCCGAACCCTCGTGCGGTGAATCTTGCAATTCACATCAATTTTGCGGCTGGCATACCATATACCACAAGGCAATTCAAACCGCTTCGGCCCCCTCCCAAGAGGGAGCCCGGAAATCGAGCGAAATCAGCGGCCAAGCAGATCGGGCGCGATCTTCTTGCAGGCATCGACCAGGCCCTGCACCGCACCGACCGACTTGTCGAACGCCTCGCGGTCCTTGCCGGCGAGCTCGATCTCGACAATGCGCTCGACACCCTTCGATCCGATCACGACGGGCACGCCGACATACATGTCCTTCACGCCGTATTCGCCGTTGAGGTAGGCGGCACAGGGCAGCACGCGCTTCTTGTCCTTGAGATAGCTTTCGGCCATCGCGATCGCCGATGCCGCCGGCGCATAGAACGCCGAACCGGTTTTCAGGAGGTTGACGATTTCGGCGCCGCCATTGCGGGTGCGGTCGACGATCTCGTCGATGCGCGCCTGCGACGTCCAGCCCATCTTGACCAGATCGGGCAACGGAATGCCCGCCACCGTGGAATAGCGCACCAAGGGCACCATGGTGTCGCCATGGCCGCCCAGCACGAAGGCGGTGACGTCTTCGACCGAGACGTTGAATTCATCGGCGAGGAAATAGCGGAAGCGCGAGGAATCCAGCACGCCCGCCATGCCCACCACCTTCTTGTGCGGCATGCCGGAGGCCTTCTGCAGCGCCCACACCATGGCATCGAGCGGGTTGGTGATGCAGATGACGAAGGCGTCGGGGGCGTATTTCTTGATGCCGGCGCCGACCTGCTCCATGACCTTGAGATTGATGCTCAGGAGATCGTCGCGGCTCATGCCGGGCTTGCGCGGCACGCCGGCGGTCACGATGCAGACCTTGGCGTTGTCCAGCGCCTCGTAGGAATTGGCGCCGGTGAAATGCGCGTCGAAGCCGTCGACCGGGGAGGATTGCGCGATATCGAGCGATTTGCCCTGCGGCACGCCCTCGGCGATATCGAACATCACGACATCGCCCAGTTCCTTCAAGCCGATGAGGTGAGCCAACGTGCCGCCGATTTGACCGGAGCCAATCAAAGCAATCTTGTCGCGCGCCATGGGAAATCTGTCCTTTGAAGGTCAAGCAGGAGGGTAGGAAAGAAGCTGGATGGCTGGTTATCCCTTTCGACCGACCCGTTCAAGTCAGGCTATGCTCAATTGTCAGCCCTGCCTTGATTTCGATCAGGCCGGCCCACGTCAGTCCGGGATGGTCCGAAGGACCAGACCCGGCATGACGGGCTTTACGTTTCGACCAGCCCCGTGCTGGACCCGCTGGCGGCGGAATCCTTGCGACCGTGGGGCAGCGCCAGATAGGATTGCGAACTCATCTCGATCAGCCGCGACGAGGTCCGCTTGAACTCGTTCGCCTCATGGCCCTCGGTCGCCAGGTACAGCGACAGCGGATCGGCCCCGGCCGAGGCCATCAGCTTCACCGCGTTGTCGTAGAGCGTGTCGATCAGCGTGATGAAGCGCTTGGCGGCGTTGCGCTCGGGGTAATCCATGACCGGAATGCGGTCGACCATGATGGTATGATAGTCGTGCGCGAGCCGCAGATAGTCGGACGCGGCGAGCGGCTTTTCGCAGAGATCCACGAAGGGAAATCGCGCGACCCCGTCCGCCGAGCACGGCACGTGCAGGATGCGGCCCTTGATCGAAATATCGCGTGGCTTGCACCTGGCATTGCCGGTCATCCGGGACCAGGCCTTGTCGAGGGCGGCGGCAGCGCCGCCGTCGGCCGGCACCAGCCACATCTTCACGCCGACGAGCTTCTCGAGCCGGAAATCGGTGCGGGCATCGAGCCGCAGCACCTCCATGTGATCGGATATCTGCTTGATGAAGGGCAGGAACAGCGCCCGGTTCAGCCCGCCTTTGTAGAGATCCTCCGGCGCAACGTTGGAGGTCGCCACCACTACGGTGCCGAGTTCGAACAGCTTCTTGAACAGCCGCCCCAGGATCATCGCATCCGCGATGTCGGTGACATGGAATTCGTCGAAGCACAAAAGCCAGGCCTCGTCGAAGATCGACGCCGCGGTGAGCGCGATCACGTCGCCGTCGGCGATCTCGCCGCGCGAAATGTTCTGGCGATAGCCGTAGATCCGCTCATGCACCTCGGCCATGAATTCGTGGAAATGCGCGCGGCGCTTGTGGGTGACCGAACTGTGCTGGAAGAACAGGTCCATCAGCATGGTCTTGCCGCGGCCGACTTCGCCGTGAATGTAGAGGCCGCACGGCGGCGGCTCGTCCTTGTCGGCAAACAGCCGGCCGAGCAGGCCCTGCTTGCGGAATGGCTTGTAGTTCGAAAGCCGCTGCTCGAGTTCGGCCAATGCCTCGGCGGCCTCCTCCTGCGCGGCGTCGGGCTCGATCGCGCCGGAGGAAACGAGGGCCTGATAATGGGCGCGGAAAGAGGCGGACGGGGGAGAAAGCATGGTCTCCTTTCGGCCTCAACATGACGGAAAATGCAAGCCGAGAATTGGTGTAGCGGCTATCGCAAACCGTCATACCCGCCACCGGCCTTGCCTTCAGCGAGCCCGACGACGGACACCAGCCGGAATCCGGCGCGGCGCTGCCATCCGGTTCCACGCACGACAACGGCTGCGAACCTCAGGCGCTCAGCGCGTAGGAATCCTCGACCACATAGGGCCCGCCGCCGGTGGACGCGCGCGACGAGAACAGCACGAAGCGGGACGCCGTGAACACCCGGGTCGGGAAATAGCCGCGCACCGACAGATAATCGGCGACGTCCTGGTTGGAGGCATCGCGCAGCCGCGCCAGCGTCACATGCGGGGTGAATTTGCGCCCCTCCGGATCGAGCCCGATCCGCTGCATCAGCCGCTCGAGTTCGGCCTGCAACTCGATCAGCGGCCGGCTCGGCACCACCTGGGCCACCACCGCACGCGGTTTCTTTCCGCCGAAGCTCGAAAGCCCCTGCACGGCAACCTCGAACGGCTTGCGGTTGATCCGAAACAGCAGCGAGGCGATTTCGTTGGCCGCGACGCCGTCGATATCGCCGATGAAGCGCAAGGTAACGTGATAATTTTCGGGGTCGACCCAGCGGGCGCCGGGAAGGCCGCCCCGCAAATTGGAAAGCGTCTGGCCGATCTCGGCCGGAATTTCCAGTCCAGTGAACAAACGCGGCATCAGCGTGACTCCCGATGCTGGGGCGTGATCTTGCGGAAGATCGCGCCCTGTAACAAGCCCGGCGACGAATCACCGATCACCAATTTCTACCGTAGTTATGTGACTCTGCGAAGCAGCCGGCGTTACCAGAACGGAAAGCTTCCGGGAAAACACGGAGTTAGGGTTAGGGTTGCCCGTTTTTCAACTGCGTTGCCCGGATATCGTGCCGAGAAATGCCTGCACCGTGGGCAGAATATTTTTGACGATCACGTCGACGCCCTCCGCCGTCGGATGCATTCCGTCCGCCTGATTGAGTCTGGCGTCGGCGGCAACGCCCTCCAGGAAAAACGGATACAGCGGCACCCCGAAGGATTTGGCGAGCTCGGGATAGATGGCGTTGAAGCGCGCCGAATAATCGCTGCCGTAGTTCGGCGGCGCAACCATGCCGCACAGCAGCACCGCGATTCCCCGCGCCTTCAGCCGGGTCAGAATATCTGATAGCGCCGATCGGGTGAGCGCCGGATCGGTGCCGCGCAGGGCGTCGTTGGCGCCGAGTTCCAGGATCACCGCCTGGGTACCGTCGGGCACCGACCAGTCGAGCCGGTCGCGGCCGCCGGAGCTGGTATCGCCGGACACCCCCGCATTGGTGATATCAACCGCTATGCCCTTGGATTCCAAGGTCTTTTGAAGCTGTTGCGGGAATGCCGCCGAGGCCGAAAGGCCCAGGCCCGCGCTCAGCGAATCACCCAGGACAACCATCTTGACCGGTCTGACGTCCGCCACGGCCTGGGCAAGGCCCGTCCCCGCCGTCATCAAAACCACGCCCAACACGAGTATGTGCACGAACACCCGCGCCCGCCCCTCGACCGCGTGGGCGGAAGTGCCATATGACCGAGCCATGGACAGTCTCATCGAACCCTCTTCAATCGCCGGCGTCGAGCCGGACACCATTTCCATCTCCAACGTCAATCTCTCGCTCGGCTCGGGAGCCGCGCGCGTTCATATCCTGAAGGATATCAGCCTTCGCGTGGCGCCGGGTGAAGCGATCGGCCTGATCGGGCCGTCGGGATCGGGGAAATCCACGCTTCTGATGGTGATGGCGGGACTGGAGCGTCCCGACAGCGGAGAGGTGGTGGTCAATGGCACGCCTTTCAATGCGCTTGACGAGGACGCGCTGGCGCGGTTTCGCGGCCGGCAGGTCGGCATCGTGTTCCAGTCCTTCCATCTGATCCCGACCATGACGGCGCTGGAAAATGTCGCGGTACCGCTGGAACTCGCCGGCGATCCCGATGCGGCACGGCGCGCCGCGCAGGAACTGAGCTCGGTCGGCCTCGGCGACCGCCTGCGTCACTATCCCACGCAACTGTCCGGGGGCGAACAGCAGCGCGTCGCGCTTGCGCGCGCGCTGGCGCCCGATCCCGCGATCCTGGTGGCGGACGAGCCTACCGGCAATCTCGATGAGGCGACCGGCAAGCAGATCGTCGATCTCCTGTTCACCAAGCACGCCGAGCGCGGCATGACGCTGGTGCTGGTCACCCATGACAGCTCGCTGGCGCAGCGCTGCGATCGCGTGGTGCGGCTGCGTTCAGGGCGGATCGACGGACAAGGCACGGGTCAAAAAGCCGCTTCATGACCGTTGCGTCCGAACCCATTCGCGGAACCATTGATTCCGAACCCGTTCGAGGCGGCCGTACCTCATTTCTTGCTCCACGCTTTGCGCTGCGCGAATTGCGTGGAGGTTTGCGCGGCTTCTACGTCTTCATCGCCTGCATCGCGCTCGGCGTGATGGCGATCGCCGGCGTCGGCTCGGTCGCGGCCAGCCTCAGCGAGGGACTGGCGCGCGAAGGCCGCACGCTGCTTGGCGGCGACGTCGCCTTCTCCCTGATCCAGCGCGAAGCCAAGCCGGATGAAGTGGCGTTTCTGCGCTCCCGCGGACAGCTGTCGGTGGCGGCGACGCTGCGCGCGATGGCGCGCACGACCGACGGCCGGCTGGCGCTGGTCGAGCTCAAGGCGGTGGATGGCGCCTATCCGATGCTCGGCGAATTGACGCTGCAACCGAAGATGCCGGTTGCCGATCTCTTGGCCGAGCGTGACGGCGCCTTCGGCGCGGCGGCCGATTCAACGCTGCTGGCACGGCTCGATCTCAAGCTCGGCGACCGCGTCAGCATCGGCGGCGCGAGTTTTCAGATCCGCAGCGTCGTCGATGCCGAACCGGACAAGCTTGCCGGGGGCGTTGGTCTCGGTCCGCGATTCCTGGTCAGCGAAGCGGCCTTGCGCGCGACCGGATTGCTGCAGCCCGGCAGCCTCGTCCGCTGGATCTATCGGCTAAAACTGCCGGAGAACGCGACCGACGATCGCGCCGCCACCGCGCTGATCGACGAGGTGAGAAGCGCGTTGCCGCAAGCCGGCTGGGAGATTCGCAGCCGCAGCAACGCCTCTCCGCAGCTCGAGCGCACCATCAGCCGCTTCACCCAATTCCTCACTTTGGTCGGCCTCGCCGCGCTCCTGGTCGGCGGCGTCGGCGTCGCCAATGCGGTCAAGAGCCATATCGATCGCCGCCGCGACGTCATCGCGACATTCAAGGCGCTCGGCGCCACCGGGCGCGACGTCTTCACGATCTACCTCACGCAAGTGGTCGTGCTCGCCGGGATCGGCTCGCTGATCGGATTGGCCGCGGGCGCGGCGCTGCCTTTCCTCATCGTCGGCGTATTCGGCAAGCTCCTGCCGCTGCCGGTGGTGCCGGCGCTTCATCCCGATGAACTCGCGCTGTCGTTCGTCTATGGCCTTCTCACCGCACTTGCCTTCGGGCTGTGGCCGCTCGGCCGGGTGCACGACGTGCCGGTGGCGGCGCTGTTCCGCGAGGCTATCGAGAGCGAATGGCATCGGCCGCGCTGGCGCTATCTGGCGCTGATGGCCGTGGTGATCGCGCTGTTGGTCGCCGTCGTGATCGGGCTCGCCTATGACAAGCGCGTCGCAACGGTGTTCGTCGTGTCCTCGATCGCAGTATTCACGCTGCTGCGCGGCATCGCCGCCGGCCTGATGGCACTGGCGCGCCGGCTGCCGCGCACCCGCTTCACCATGCTGCGGCTGGCGATCGCCAATATCTACCGGCCCGGCGCCTTGACGCCGTCGGTGGTGATGTCGCTCGGCCTCGGGCTCGCAGTGCTGGTTACGATCACCCAGATCGACGGCAATCTGCGGCGGCAGTTCCTGGCGGCATTGCCGGATCGCGCGCCGTCGTTCTATTTCATCGACATTCCCGCCAACGAGGCCGGCCGCTTCGGCGAATTCCTCAAAAACACCGCGCCGGGATCAACCGTCGAGGACGTGCCGATGCTGCGCGGGCGCTTCGTCTCGGCCCGCGGCGTCAAGGCGGAAGACCTCAAGCCCTCGACCGATAGCGAATGGGTGCTGCAGAGCGACCGCGGCCTGACCTATACCGGTGAGATCCCGAAGGGCTCGAAAGTGGTCGAAGGCCAATGGTGGGGCGCCGTATACAGCGGCCCCCCGCTGGTCTCGATGGACAAGAAGATCGCCGACGGGCTCGGACTGAAGGTCGGCGACGAGATCGTCGTCAACGTGCTCGGCCGCGATATCCCGGCCACCATCGGCAATCTGCGCACCATCGACTGGCAGAGCCTCGGCATCAATTTCGTGCTGGTGTTCTCGCCCAACGCCTTCAAGGGTGCGCCGCACACCCATATCGCGACGCTGACAGAGACCCATCCGGACTCCGCCGGCGACGCCAGGATCATCAAGGCGGTCGCCGACGCCTTCCCGATGGTGACGAGCGTACGCGTCCGCGAGGCGCTGGAAACCATCGGCACCGTCGTCACCAACCTGGTGCTGGCGATCCGCGGCGCCAGCGCGGTGACCCTCATCTCCGCCATTCTGGTGCTGGGCGGCGCGCTCGCGGCCGGCCATCGCCACCGGGTCTATGACGCGGTCATTCTCAAGACCCTGGGCGCCACCCGCGCGCGGCTGCTCGGGGCCTATGCGCTCGAATATCTGATGATCGGCTTTGCAACCGCCGTTTTCGGCGTGATCGCAGGTTCCGTCGCGGCCTGGCTGATCGTGACCCGGCTGATGACCCTGAGCTTCGTCTGGCAGGCCGGCAGTGCCGCAGGTGTGGTCGCGGCGGCGCTCGTTGTGACGGTGGGATTGGGACTCGCCGGCACGCTGCTGGCCCTGAACCAGAAGCCGGCGACTGTGCTGCGGAATTTATGAAAAATTCATACCGCCCGCAGCCGGCGTGGTTAAGATGACCGGTACCATCCAAATTCGTTGCCGGGGGGGGCCCATTCACGGCCCCGTTATCGGCCTCCACCGACGAATTCAGCCTGCAGAGCGACATTCAGCCGCGCATGGAAGCTTGCAGTGAATGTGCTAGTTTCCCACATACCAGTCGGGTCAGACGCCGCTCGATGACGCAAAATTAATGTCAGCGGACGGCGGTATCTGAGATAGATTTCTGAGCCGGTGACGCAAACCCTTGCGCTCCGCCGGACCAACCAACGGGAATTCGACCATGTCGGACCTAGACCGCAACTATAGCTCTCCTTTCGGCCGGGCCGCCGGGCGCGTTGACGCCGCGACCGTCGACGCCGGTCTGCGCGCCTACATGCTGCGCATCTACAACTACATGAGCATTGGCCTCGCCATCACCGGCCTCGCCGCGCTCGGCGTCTATATGGCGGCGGTGACCACCGACCCAGCGGGCGACGCCGTCCGGGTCGGCAAGATCTTTCTGACACCGTTCGGCTACGCGATGTTCGTGAGCCCGCTGAAATGGCTGTTCATCCTGGCGCCGCTCGCCATGGTGTTCGCGATCTCGGCCGGCATCAACCGGCTGCAGCCGGCGACGGCACAGCTGTTGTTCTGGGCGTTCTCGGCGCTGATGGGCGTTTCGCTGTCCTCGATCTTCCTGGTGTATACGCACACCTCGATCGTGCGGGTGTTCTTCATCACCGCGGCCACCTTCGGCGCGCTGAGCCTCTACGGCTACACCACCAAGCGTGACATGACCGGGATAGGATCGTTCCTGTTCATGGGCCTGATCGGCATTGTGATCGCGAGCCTGGTCAACCTGTTCCTTGCCAGCTCGATGCTGCAGTTCCTGGTGTCGGTGATCGGCGTGCTGGTGTTCGCGGGCCTCACCGCCTACGACACCCAGCGGCTGAAGAACGACTACATCTACGGCTACGCCTCGCAGGGCGGCGCCGTGGCGGAACGCGCCTCCATCCTCGGTGCGCTGTCGCTCTATTTGAACTTCATCAACCTGTTCACGCTGCTGCTGCAGCTGCTCGGTCAGCGCGACTGATCGCTCTGGCCTGAACGGACAAATTTAAGCCCCGGCCTTGCGGCCGGGGCTTTTCTTTTGGCCGAAGCAAAAATAATCTCACTGCCATGCGCGCGCTCGAAATCAAGCCCACCACCGCGGCCGACCTGCCCTCCATTACCGAGATCTATGAGCACGCGGTCCGTTACGGCACCGCGACGTTCGAGCTGATCCCGCCGGATCTCGCCGAGATGACGCGGCGCTTTGGCGTGCTGATGGACGGCGGCTTTCCCTATTTCGTCGCTGCCCTCGAAGGCCGCGTGGTCGGATACGCCTATGCGGGCGCCTACCGGCCGCGGCCGGCCTATCGCTTCACCGTTGAGAATTCGGTCTACCTTCAGCCCGCGATCCACCGGCGCGGCATCGGCCTGCAATTGCTGCAAAGGCTGATCGCGGAATCGGAGGCGCGCGGCTACCGGCAAATGATCGCGGTGATCGGCGATTCCGCCAACGCCGGATCGATCGGCGTTCACACCAAATGCGGGTTCCGGATGATCGGCACCCACCCCAATGTCGGCTTCAAGTTCGGCCGCTGGCTCGACACCGTGATGATGCAGCGCGCGCTCGGCGAGGGGGCAACGACGCTGCCGGCGGATACCCCTGCCGCCACAGCCTCATGAGGGCCTGACTACTCGATCACCTGGTCGGCGCTCACGAGCAACGTCGGAGGAATGGCGAGATTCAACATCTTCGCCGTTCGCAGGTTGATGACGGTCTCGAATTTTGTGGGCCGCTCGCCGGGCAAAACGACCGTAGCAAGGGCGGAGGCGAGAAATGCGCGTCTTTTCACATGACCTCCGTCGCCAGCAGAAATCGTCGAGTGATGTCGGCAAACGCGGAGAGCGTTCCGGCTACACCACCGCCAGCTTGCGGTCGATCACCAGCAGCACGCGATCGAGTTCGTGGCCGCGGCGCAGGATCAGCCCGCTTGCCGAGATCACGCTGTAGATGCCCTGCTTGCGCGCGAGCCGCGGATCTTTTTCGATGCGATAGATGGGTACTTCGGAAGCGCGGCGGAACACCGAGAAGACCGCGCGATCCCTGAGAAAATCGATGGCATAGTCGCGCCACTCGCCATCGGCGACCATGCGCCCATACAGGTTCAGGATACGATTGAGCTCAAAACGATTAAACGTCACCCGGCTTGGCAATGGACCCGCAGCGGCGATGCGCGCCGCTGCGCGAACCTCGCTTGGATCGGCTTCCTCCGACATCGAACCCATGGAGCGCCTCCTTGTCATTCAAACGACATGATCGCGCCAACGGCGCGCGGCTGCAAGAGGGCCGTGGCGGGTGCGTCAAAATTCGCGCCCGACCGATCGCCCCGAGCGAGCCCGAAACCCAGATGTGCACTTGATTTAGGCCGTCACGGGATCGTTAGCGGAATCATAATACCGCCCCACTTCTGCCCAGCGCCTGCCCTGCTGGATTGCGACAAGACAGTCCTGCGTTGGCCCGGTCCTTTCGGTTCCGGATTCCTCAGCCCCCAGCCCCCCGGGGTCGTCAGGATCGGGCCTGTTCCGCAACTAGATCATCCCCGCCCTGGACCAACGAGAGTTGGTCCTTTTGTTTTTTGGGGTGTCGTTCCGATCGGCCTTGCGTGATCTGCCGTCGCCCGCGGAGGTCATCGTTATTGCGGTGCGTGGGTGAAGCCCTGAACGATCGGCCTCGACCGCAAGAATCATACATCGCCAAGCGCCGGTAAACCCGAGTCGGGCGGGCGGATCCTGGAACGACAAAAACCGAAAACGGGGAATCCGTAAGGCGCGAACTCAGTGCAGCGTGGTGAAGGCCGCCCCTAACATCGCGCCTGGTTTATCGAGGCTGCCATCCTGGACATAGACCACCGCGCCATCGACGCCCTCGCGCGAAATGTTCTCCAGCGGCACCGTCCAGCTGCCCGGAGTTCCGTTCCAGTCGCCGACTTTGAGCAGGTTGCGCACCACATTGTGATAGGTGATCTGGCGACCACCATTCTCGCCGCGTCCGATCGAGATCGGCACCGCCTTCGAGATCGAGCAGATCCAGACTTCGCCGTGCATCTCCGTCGGCCCCTTGCTGGAGGCTGCGACCGAAACATTGATCTCGTTGCCGGACTGCGTCATCGTCACCGGTACCGACATGACTCCATCGGTCTTCTTGGTGGTGTTGATGGCGTTCTCGATACCGGCGCGGTCGCTGCCGATCACATGTACCGATCCGTTGATGACGGCTTGGGGCGTGTAAACCTCGCGATCGCCGCGCACCTGGGAATAGGCTTTCTGCCGGGCACTGAAGCGCGAATCCGCCAGCGTATCCTTCCAGCCCAGATAATCCCAGTAATCGATCGGCATGCTCATCGCGATCACCGACGGATCCTTGGCGAGCTCGCCGAGAATCTTGTCGGCGGGCGGACATGACGAGCATCCTTGCGACGTGAACAGCTCCACTACCGCGCGCGGGTCGGCATGGGCCGGACGGATGATCGCGACAATCGCGCAGACGCCAAGCGCACCCGACCATCGCGAAATCAGATTATAGGCCGTGATCGTTGTCATGCTGGAAACCAGGAACCACCCGCATCGTTGCCGTTAACGCTATTATTACCGTCGCCCGTACCGGCCCCGAACTCTGCCCTTCGAACGCAAGAAAGCGGCCCTTTCATAGGCCGCCTCCCCTTTAGCCGCTACTCACTTCGCAGTGAGCCATCGAAAGTGAGCCACCGATCGCCGCCCGCGTCATGCCGCGAGTTTGCGCAGCACGTAGTGCAGGATGCCGCCGTTGCGATAATAGTCGAGCTCGTCGAGCGTATCGATCCGGCAAAGCAGCGAAACCCGCTGCAGCGAACCGTCGCCCGACACGATCTCCGCCGTCAGCTTCTGGCGCGGCTTCAGGTCGCCCTGCAAGCCCCGGATCGTCACCTTCTCATCGCCCTTCATGCCGATCGACTGCCAGGACGCGCCGTCCTCGAAGGTCAGCGGCAGTACGCCCATGCCGACGAGATTGGAGCGATGGATGCGCTCGAAGCTTTGGCAGATCACTGCGCGAACGCCGAGCAGCCGCGTTCCCTTCGCGGCCCAGTCGCGCGACGATCCGTTGCCGTATTCGGCGCCGGCAAAAACCACCAGCGGCACCTGCTCGGCCTGGTACTTCATCGCGGCCTCGTAGATCGACATCTGCTCGCCGTCGGGCCAGTGCTTGGTCAGGCCGCCCTCCGGGATATTGCCGTCGGCGCCCTTCAGCATGAAATTCTTGATGCGGATATTGGCGAAGGTGCCGCGCATCATGACTTCGTGATTGCCGCGCCGCGTGCCGTATTGATTGAAGTCGGCCGGGCGCACCTGATGCTCGGACAGATATGCTCCGGCAGGCGACGTCAGCTTGATCGAACCGGCCGGCGAGATGTGGTCGGTGGTGATCTTGTCGCCGAACATCGCCAGAATCCGCGCATCGACCACGTCGACGACCGGCTCCGGCTCCTTCTTCATGCCTTCGAAATAGGGCGGATTCTGCACATAGGTCGAGCTCATGTTCCAGCGATAGGTTTCGCTCTCCACGGTCTTGATCTTGCGCCAGTTGGTGTCGCCCTTGAACACGTCGGCGTAGCGCTTCTTGAAGATCGACGCGGTCACGAACTTCTTCATGAAGGCGTTGATCTCCTTGGTCGTCGGCCAGATGTCCTTGAGGTACACCGGCTTGCCGTCCTTGCCGTTGCCGATCGGCTCGACGGCCAGATTCCTGGTCACCGTTCCCGCCAGCGCATAGGCCACGACCAGCGGCGGCGAGGCCAGATAATTCGCCTGCACGTCGGGGCTGACGCGGCCCTCGAAGTTGCGATTGCCCGACAGCACGGCGGCGGCGACAATTCCATTGTCGTTGATCGACTTCGAAATATCTTCCGGCAGCGGGCCGGAATTGCCGATGCAGGTGGTGCAGCCGAAGCCGACCAGGTTGAAGCCGACCTTGTCGAGCTCGAGCTGCAGGCCTGAATTGGAGAGATATTCCGCGACCACCTGGCTGCCCGGTGCCAGCGAGGTTTTCACCCAAGGCTTTGCGGTCAGGCCCTTGGCGGCGGCGTTGCGGGCCAGAAGTCCCGCGCCGATCAGCACGCTCGGATTGGAGGTGTTGGTGCAGGAGGTGATCGCCGCGATCACCACGTCGCCATGGCCGAGATCGAAATTGCGGTTCTCGACCGGATAGCGCGTCGATGCATCGGCGGCCTTCTTGTATTCGCTGGTCATCGCCGCGGAAAAGCCTTCGGCGACCGCTGGCAGCGCGACGCGGCCTTCGGGGCGTTTCGGTCCGGCCATTGAGGGTACGACGTCGCCGAGATCGAGGATCAGCTTTTCGGTGAACACCGGATCAGGCGATTTGGCGGTACGGAACAGGCCCTGCGCCTTGGCGTAGGCCGTCACCAGCGCGACGCGGTCGGCCTTGCGGCCGGA
Source organism: Bradyrhizobium sp. (assembly GCA_041490045.1). Taxonomy (GTDB): domain Bacteria; phylum Pseudomonadota; class Alphaproteobacteria; order Rhizobiales; family Xanthobacteraceae; genus Bradyrhizobium. Next base: position 33,356 of record JBGPSI010000012.1, on the reverse strand, counting down.
GGTTTTCAGATAATCGATGGTCTCGGCATCGACGGGGAAGAAGCCGCAGGTCGCGCCGTATTCCGGCGCCATGTTGCCGATGGTCGCCTTGTCCGCCACCGAGAGGTGGTCGAGACCGGGGCCGTAGAATTCCACGAATTTTCCGACCACGCCCTGCTTGCGCAGCATTTGCGTGACCGTCAGCACCAGGTCGGTGGCGGTGACGCCTTCCTTCAATTGGCCCTTGAGCTTGAAGCCGATCACTTCCGGCAGCAGCATCGACAGCGGCTGACCGAGCATGCAGGCTTCCGCCTCGATGCCGCCGACACCCCATCCGAGCACGGCCAGGCCGTTCACCATGGTGGTGTGCGAATCGGTGCCGACCAGCGAATCCGGATAGGCGACCTCGAAGGTGCCCTTCTTCTTGCCGACCGTCATCTTCTCCTTGCGGGTCCACACCGTCTGCGCAAGGTATTCGAGATTGACCTGATGGCAGATGCCGGTGCCGGGCGGCACCACGGAGAAATTCGAAAACGCCTTCTGGCCCCATTTCAGGAATTCGTAGCGTTCCTGGTTCTGCTTGTATTCCTCGACCACGTTCTTGCCGAAGGCCTTGTTGTCGCCGAAGAAGTTCACGATCACGGAGTGGTCGATGACGAGATCGACCGGCACCAGTGGATTGATCTTTTCTGCGTCGCCGCCGAGCGCCTGCATGGCGTTGCGCATCGCCGCGAGATCGACCACCGCCGGCACGCCGGTGAAGTCCTGCATCAGCACCCGCGCCGGACGGAATGCAATTTCATGCTCGAGCTTGCGCTTCCTCATCCACTTGGAGACCGCGACGATGTCTTCCTTCTTGACCGTGCGGCCGTCTTCGTTGCGCAGCAGGTTCTCCAAGAGCACCTTCATCGAATAGGGCAGCTTGGAGATTCCCTTCAGACCGTTCTTCTCGGCGGCGGGCAGGCTGTAATAGACGTAGGTCTTGGCGCCGACCTTGAGGGTCTTCTGGCTTTTGAAGCTGTCGAGCGAGGTCATATGAGGAATTTCCCAATTGTCAGTTATACCCGGCAAGGGTATGTAAACACCGTCAGCGAGGGCTGGCCTGATGGCTTGCAGACACCGATTGTGTGCTGCATCAAGTTCCGGCTTATAGAATCATTCCAGTGGCACCGCCACACCGACAATCGTCCCGCAGCGTTGCGCTACCCAAAAATTCTGCTGCGGTACCCATCAATTTCCAGAGGGCTGTGAAGGGCAAAATGCGGCTCTCGGGACGGGGCGTCAGGTGTGTGCGGGGTGGCCGGGACGTGTTCTCGGGCCTCGATTTCGAGGCCTCCTCGGGCGAGGCGCTGGCCATCATCGGCGCCAATGGATCGGGCAAAACCTCGCTGTTGCGAATGATCGCGGGGTTGTTGGCGATAGCCGACGGGTCGATCGGCCTCGATGGCGGCGAGACCGAACTGACATTGCCCGAACAGGCGCATTATCTCGGCCACCGCGACGCGCTGAAGCCTGCTTTGAGCGTGATCGAAAACCTCGCCTTCTGGCGGGATTTTCTCGGCGGCGAGCCGTCTGACGCCAAGGACGGCCTCAAGCAGAGCCTTTCCGCGGTCGGGCTCGACCATGCGATCCACCTGCCGGCGGCGTATCTGTCGGCCGGCCAGCGGCGGCGGCTCTCGATCGCCCGGCTGCTCACGGTCCGGCGGCCGATCTGGCTGCTGGACGAGCCGACCAATGCGCTCGATGTCGCCGGCCAAAGTTTGTTCGCCGGGCTCATGACCGATCATCTCAAGAGCGGCGGCCTGATCGTCGCCGCTACCCACGCGCCCTTGGGGATTACCGCGCGCGAATTGCGGATCGGGGATACGCCATGACCGCGCTTGCCGCCCTGATTCGCCGGGACGTCAGAATTGCGCTGCGGGTCGGCGGCGGGGCGCTGATCGGGGTCCTGTTCTTCCTGACCGTGGTGGTGCTGATGCCGTTCGCGGTCGGTCCTGATCTCGCGCTGCTGACGCGGCTCGGACCGGCGATCCTCTGGCTCGGCGCGCTCTTGGCAAGTCTGCTCACCCTCGACCGGCTGTTTACGGCCGACCATGACGACGGTTCGCTCGATCTGATCGTGATGGGCCGCACGCCACTGGAACTCGCCTGCGCCGCCAAGGCGCTGGCGCACTGGCTGGCCGCCGGACTGCCGCTGGTGATCGCCACCCCGGTGCTGGGGTTGCTGTTGAACCTCGATGCACTCTCGACCTCGGCGGTCGCCCTGACGCTGTTGGCGGGAACTCCGGCGCTGACCTTTACCGGCATGATCGGCGCCGCCCTGGCCGTGACGCTGCATCGCGGCGGATTGCTGCTGGCGGTACTTGTGCTGCCGCTGTCGATCCCGGTGCTGATCTTCGGCGTTGCCGCCTCGCAGGCCGCGATATCGGGATTGTCGTTCGGCGCGCCGTTTTCGATCCTGTGCGCGCTGTCGCTGATCAGTTTCGTCATTGGGCCGTTCGCGGCGGCCGCCAGTCTGCGCCACGGGCTGGATTGATCTTGAAGGGAGTTGACCTCGATCAACTCTCGCGGAGCGCGTTCATGCTGATTGCCTCCGACGGCTGCGACCATTAACAGGGTGCCATGACGCTGATCGATCTCGCCAACCCTACCCGGTTCCTGACGCTGACCGCGCGGGTTTTGCCATGGCTGGCGGGCGCAACCGCCATCCTGCTGTTGATCGGCCTCTACCAATCGGCCATGGCACCGGACGATTACCAGCAAGGTGCCACGGTGAAGATCATGTTCATCCACGTGCCGAATGCATGGCTGTCGATGTTCGTCTGGGGCGTCATGAGTCTGGCTTCGCTGGGCACGCTGGTGTGGCGGCATCCGCTGGCGGACGTCGCCGCCAAGGCTGCGGCGCCGATCGGCGCCTCCTTCACGTTTCTGGCGCTGGTGACGGGCTCGCTGTGGGGCCGGCCGATGTGGGGCACCTATTGGGAATGGGACGCGCGGCTGACCTCGGTGTTGATCCTGTTCCTGATGTATCTCGGCCTCATCGCGCTGTGGCGGGCGGTCGAAGATCCGTCGCGCGCGGCGCGCGCCGCGGCCGTGCTGACGCTGGTCGGCGCCATCAATATACCGATCATCAAGTTCTCGGTGGACTGGTGGAACACGCTGCATCAGCCGGCCTCGGTGCTGCGCATGGGCGGACCGGCGCTCGATCGCGCCTTCCTGATTCCGCTGTTGGTGATGGCGGTGGCGTTTTCGCTGTTGTTCCTCACGCTGCATCTGGCGGCGATGCGCAACGAGATCCTGCGCCGGCGGGTACGCAGCTTGCAGATGATGCAAGCCAGCAAGCGATCGGCGTGAACGCCATGTCGCTCGGTCCCTACACTTCCTTCATCGTGACGTCCTATGCACTGGTTACAGCGGTGGTGCTCATCCTCATTGCCTGGATCGCGATCGACTATCACCGCCAGAAGGCGCGCCTGCGCGAACTCGACGCGTCGGGCGTGGTCAGGCGTTCCGGGCGCAGCGCAGCGGATATGAAATGAGCGAGACCTCGACAACCGATACCCCGCCGGCCCGCCGGTCCTGGCTGATGGCACTGCCGCTGATCGCCTTCGCAGCCCTTGCCGCGCTGTTCTGGTTTCGGCTCGGCGATGGCGATCCGTCGAAAATCCCCTCCGCCCTGATCGGCCACCCGGCGCCGCAGACCGCGTTGCCGCCGCTCGCGGGGCTGGTCGACAACGGCACGCAGGTGCCCGGACTCGATCCGGCCATGTTCAAGGGCAAGGTCAGCGTCGTCAACGTCTGGGCTTCGTGGTGCATACCTTGCCACGACGAGGCGCCACTGCTGACCGAACTCGGCCGCGACAAGCGGCTGCAGCTGATCGGCATCAACTACAAGGATGCGCCGGACAATGCGCGGCGCTTTCTCGGCCGCTACGGCAATCCCTACGGCGTCGTCGGTGTCGACGGCAACGGACGCGCCGCGATCGAATGGGGTGTCTATGGCGTGCCGGAGACCTTCATCGTCGGGCGCGAAGGCACCATCGTTTACAAGCTGGTCGGCCCAGTGACGCCGGACAATATCAATGCGGTGCTCAAGGTCGAGATCGACAAGGCGCTGAAGGCAGGGTCGTAGATTCCACACATCGTCATTCCGGGGCGCGCGTAAGCGCGAACCTGGAATCTCGAGATTCCGGGTTCATCGCTGCGCGATGCCCCGGAATGACATCTCAGCTTCAAATAAATTTTCGCTTTTATCTGCCGTTCATTTGGCGGACACGGCGCCGCCACGAATCCAAAGCTAGCTTGATCGCGTTACTTAATCAGTCCTTGGAGGGACATACTCAATGCGTCATTTCACGCTAGCTTCACTTGCCGCCGCCGCGCTCACCCTCGGCCTGCTGACGGCCTCGCCGTCGATGGCTCAATCGACCCAGCCCGCCGCCAAATCCGACGGTAAAATGGCTCCCGCGCCGAAAGCGCCGGCCGCCGAGTCGAAGATGGCGCCGGCCGCCAAGACCGATCTGCTCGACATCAACTCCGCGACCGCCGACCAGCTCGATGCCTTGCCCGGCATCGGCAAGGCCTATTCGGCGGCGATCATCAAGGGCCGCCCCTACAAGGGCAAGGACGAGCTGATGCAGAAGAACATCGTCCCGCAGGCGACCTACGACAAGATCAAGGACAAGATCATCGCCAAGCAGAAGTGAGTTCGGCTTTTCCGTCTCGCAAGCCTGAGCTCCTGGAGACGCATCGGCGAACCCGCGCCGGTGCGTTTTCCCTTCACCCCTTCGAAACGTCTCCCTCCGCCGCGTCGCTCGTTTCCAGCGACGCCGGCTCGATGTGGTAGCGCTTGGTCAGCGGCATTTGCGCAATCGCAAAGATCGCGGTCAGCGGGATCACGCCGAATGCCTTGAACGCGACCCAGAAATCGGTGCTCTGGGTGCGCCAGATGATCTCGTTCAGGATCGCCATGGCCAAAAAGAACAGCGCCCAGCGCGCCGTGAGGATCCGCCAGCCCTGTGGCGTCAGGTTGAACACCTGATCGAACATGATCGCGATGAAGGAGCGGCCGAACAACAGCCCGCCGCCGAGGATCGCGGCGAACAGGCCGTAGATGATGGTGGGCTTGACCTTGATGAAGGTTTCGTCGTGCAGCACCAGGGTCAGCGTGCCGAACACGATGACGACGACGCCGGTGACCAGCGCCATCAGCGGCACATGCCGCGTCACCACATAGGATGCGATGATCGCGGCCACGATCGCCACCATGAAGGCGCCGGTGGCGACGAACAGGCCGAATTTGGCGTTGGCGCCGAAGAAAACCAGCAGCGGCCCGAGCTCGGTCGCGAGCTTGAACAAAGGATGCGGCGTCGTCTTGTCCATCATTCAATTCCTGCGATCGCCTGGGCAAAATCCCGCGCGGTGAAAGGCGCGAGATCGTCGACGCCCTCCCCGACGCCGACGAAATGCACCGGCAATTTGTGTTTTTCCGCCAACGCCACCAGGATGCCGCCGCGCGCGGTGCCGTCGAGTTTTGTCATCACGAGGCCGGTAACCCCCGCGGTACGGTGAAACGCCTCGACCTGCGACAGCGCGTTTTGCCCCACCGTGGCGTCGAGCACCAGCAGCACGGCATGCGGCGCCGAGGCATCGACCTTCCTGATGACGCGAACGACTTTTTCAAGCTCGTTCATCAGCTCGGCCTTGTTCTGCAGCCGGCCGGCGGTGTCGACCAGCAGCACATCGAGTTTCCCATCGCGCGCCGCAGTCAGAGCGTTGAAGGCGAGGCTGGCGGAATCCGAACCCTGTGCGCCCGCAATGACCGGCGATTCGGTGCGCTCGCCCCAGATCTTCAACTGCTCGATGGCGGCGGCGCGAAAGGTATCGCCGGCCGCCAGCATCACCTTGCGGCCTTCGGCGGATAGTTTTGCCGCAAGCTTGCCGATGGTAGTGGTCTTGCCCGAGCCATTGACGCCGACCACGAGAATGACGAACGGCTTTTGCGTCTCATCGATGACGAGCGGCTTTGCTACCGGAACAAGCACCTTCTCGACTTCGGTCGCGACCACCGATTTCACGTCGTCGGCCGTGATCGCCTTGTCGTAGCGGCCGTGGCCGACCGCCGCCGAAATGCGCGCGGCCACTTCCGTTCCCAGATCGGCGCGCAGCAGCACGTCCTCGATATCCTCGAGCATGGCGCGGTCGAGCTTGCGCTTGGTGACGAGATCGGCCACCGCCGTCCCGAGCGAGCTCGAGGTGCGCTTCAGGCCACCGGACAGCCGCCGCCACCAGCTCAGTTTTGTCTTTTCCGGAGTGGTATCGCTCATGCCGGGTGTGTTAGCGGTTTCGCGCCATGAGCGAAAGTCTCGAACGCTTGACCGAAGTTCCCGAATTGACCGCGGAGGAAATCCAGGCCCGCGTGCTCCATCGCGACGGGCTGATGCTGGTGATCGACAAGCCCGCCGGCTTGCCGGTCCATCGCGGCCCCAAGGGCGGAGCCAATCTGGAATCCTCCTTCGAGAGCTTGCGATTCGGGCTGCCGCGCCCCCCGGTTCTCGCCCATCGGCTCGACCGGGATACTTCCGGCTGCCTCGTATTGGGACGCCACCGCAAGGCGACGGCGTCGCTGGGCCTCCTGTTCAAGCACGGCAAGATTTCAAAAACCTATTGGGCGGTGGTCGAGGGTGGACCTGCCGAGGACGAGGGCACCATCGACATGCCGCTCGGCCGCCTCAATGCCGAGCGCGGCTGGTGGCAGAAGCCGGATCCGGAGGGGCAGAAAGCGGTCACCAATTGGAAAGTGCTGGGGCGCATCGACGGCCTCAGCTGGCTCGCGCTGGAGCCGGTCACCGGCCGCACCCATCAATTGCGCGTTCACTGTGCCGAAATGGGCTGGCCAATCGTCGGCGACAACATCTACGGCAACGGCCCCCGTTTTGGCGAACCGCGCCTGCACCTGCATTCCCGCGAGATCGTGATTCCGATTTCCCGGAACAAGGACCCGGTGCGCGTGGTCGCGCCGGCGCCGAAGCATCTCCAGGAGCGGCTCAGGGCCTGCGGGTGGAACGGGGAGTAGTCTTCCCCTCTCCCCCTTGTGGGAGAGGGTGCGCAGGCGGCCTTCCGGCCGCCGTTCTTAGAAGACACGCCGATGCTATCGCATCGGCTACGGCGAAGCGGCGCGGACGGGTGAGGGGTCTGTCTCCGCGGATAGAGACCCCTCATCCGGCGCGCTACGCGCGCCACCTTCTCCCACAAGGGGAGAAGGAAGAGCCGCTGTCACACCGTCAACCGGGCGCCGTCATGCCCGGTGACCGTGAGTGCCCGCACCGCGCCCGGCGTCTCGCCGGTGATCGCCACCGGCACAAAATGTTCGGTGCGGCCCTGCGTCGTGCTTTCGATCAGCACCTGCCGCGTATGACCCACCTCCGACCCCAGCCGCCGCTGCAACGCCGTCTCGCCCGCCGCGCGCAATCGGCTCGCGCGTTCGCGAATCTCGTTGCCTGCGACTTGCGGCATTCGCGCTGCCGGCGTGCCCGGCCGCGGCGAATAGGGAAATACGTGCAGAAAGGTGAGGCCGCACGCCTCCACCAGATCGACCGAGCGCGCGAACATCTCCCCGGTCTCGGTCGGAAAGCCCGCGATGATATCGGCGCCGAGCGCAATTTCCGGCCGCAGGCGCCGCACCTGCGCGCAGAATTCGACGGCATGCTTGCGGGAATGCCGCCGCTTCATCCGCTTCAAAATCAGATCGTCGCCGGACTGCAGCGACAGATGCAGATGCGGCATCAGACGTTCCTCGTCGGCGATGACATCGAGCAGATCTGAATCGGCCTCGATGGAATCGATCGATGAAATCCGCAACCGCCTTAATTCCGGGACATGCCGCAGGATCTGTTTCGTCAGTTGGCCGAGTTTTGGGGCGCTCGGCAGATCGGCGCCGTAACTGGTGAGATCGACGCCGGTCAGCACGATCTCGGCATGGCCGCGCTCGACCAGCTTGCGGACCTGGTCGACCACCGCGCCCATCGGCACCGAGCGCGAGTTGCCGCGGCCATAGGGGATGATGCAGAAGGTGCAGCGGTGGTCGCAGCCGTTCTGCACCTGCACGAACACCCGGGGCAGGCCCTTCTGAAATCCTTCCACCAGATGCGGCGCCATCTCCTTGACGGCCATGATATCGGCGACCGCGATCTTCTCGCTGGCTTGCACGCCTAATCCGGCCGCGCCGTCGAGCGCCCTGCGCGCCGCGCGCCAGGCTTCACCGCGCATCTTGTCGTCATTGCCGAGCACGCGATCGACCTCGGCCATGCCGGCGAACATCTCGGGCTGGGTTTGCGCCGCGCAGCCGGTCACCACGATTCGCGTTTGCGGCCGCTCGCGCTTGAGGCGCCGGATCGATTGCCGCGCCTGCGCCACGGCCTCGTTGGTCACCGCGCAGCTGTTGATGACGATGGTGTCGATGAGTCCGGCATCCTCCGCCTCGCGCAGGATGACTTCGGATTCGAAGGCATTGAGGCGGCAGCCGAAGGTTACGATCTCGACGCTCATCTTACGCGACGGAGGCAAACAGCGCCGGATCGAAGCGGCCTTCATATTCGAAGGTCGCGGGGCCCGTCATCAGCACGTGGTCGTCACCCTCGCGCCATTCGATGGTGAGTTCGCCGCCCGGCAATGCGATCTGCACGATGCGGTTGGCGCGCTTCAGCCGCGCCGCCGCCACCGCGGTGGCGCAGGCCGCCGAGCCGCAGGCTTTTGTCAGCCCGGCCCCGCGCTCCCAGGTGCGGATCGTGATGTGATCGCGATCGACGATATGGGCGAGCGTGATATTGGCGCGCTCCGGAAAGATCGGATGGTTTTCCAAAAGCGGCCCGATGCGGGCGAGATCGTAGGCGTTGACATCGTCGACCCAGAAGATCGCATGAGGATTGCCCATGCTGACCGCCGACGGCGTGTGCAAGATCGGCGCGTCGATCGGGCCGATCTGCAGCTCGATGGAGCGGGTGTCGCGAAACTCCTCAGCCAGCGGAATATCCTTCCAGCCGAATTTCGGCGGCCCCATGTCGACGGTGTAGAGGTCGCTCGACGGCCCCTGCCAGCAGTTCAACAGGCCGGCCCTGGTCTCGAACGTAACGGCGGTCTGGCCGGTCGCTTCGAACAGCCGGCGCACGACACAGCGCATGCCGTTGCCGCAAGCTCCGGCCTCGGAGCCGTCATTGTTGTAGATGCGGATGAAGGCCTCGGTGCCCGCAAGCCGCGGCGGCTGCAGCACCATCAGCTGGTCGTAATGCACGCCGGCGGGCGAGGCCACCGCGCGCGCCTCCTCCGGCGTGACGACGGCGGGCTTGTCGCGCAGATCGACCACGACGATCTCGTTGCCGATGCCGCTCATCTTGGCAAAGCTGTGGTTGGCAAGCGCGCTCATGGAATTTCCCGAATGATGCCCGTCTTATATGGCGAATAGCGGCCAATTGGCCAGTGTGGTGAATCTGTGTCGACGCCCGCTGCCGGTGGCGCACCCCCATGACATATCTGTCATGGGACGAAAGCCGCGCTTGCGTGTTAGCATGGCGACAACCTCGCCGACGTGAGCCGGGACACCCCGGCGAGCCCGCCACCTCTGAATTTAAGGCTTTGGAGAATAACGAATGAATGGCCGCCGCTCGTTTCGCCTCGTCATGGTCGCGCTGATCCCGATAGCTGCGATTTCGTTGGCCCTGGGCAACGCGCGGGCACAATCGCCGGCGCCTTCGGCCTCTCCGGCGGCTCCGGTCGCATCGGAAACACCCGCCCCGGCGCCGTCGGCCAGCCCGGCTCCGGCCGCCAGCCCCGCGGCCCCGCCTACCGCTGCGCAGACCCCGGCGACGCCTCCCCCTGCGGTTGCGCCGGTGCAAACCGCCGATCCCTTTGGCCAGGAAATCACGCTGGAGCCGAAGACGGTGGTCGTCCTCAAGGGCAGCGCCAACTGGGATTCGGCGTTCGACACCCTGATCGATTCGTTCAAGTCGCTGTCGGCGCTGCTCGACAAGCAGGGCATCAAGGCGTCAGGCAATCCGATGATCGTCTACACCTCCACCGACGATACCGGGTTCACCTTCCAGGCTGAAATTCCGGTCGATCAGGAGCCGAAAAACCTGACCAAGGTCATGAGCATGGGCAAATCGCCCGAGGGCAAGGCGTTGAAATTCGTCCATCGCGGGTCCTACGACAACATGGACAACACCTATGAGGCCATCACCAATCACCTCGACGACAAGAAGCTCGAGGCCAAGGACACGTTCATCGAGGAATACATCACCGATCCCCTGAAGACCGCGGAAGACAAGCTGGTCATCAACGTCTACGTGCCGCTGAAATGAGGCTCGTGAAACAACGCACTCCGCTCGCCGCGATCGCCGTCGCCGCCACCCTGATGGCCGCGCCGGCGCTGGCGCAGACCGTGCCGCCGCCGATGATCACCGTCAGCGGCGAGGCCACGATTTCAGTGGCGCCGGATCGGGCGGAGATCGAGGCCGGCGTCAGCTCCGACGCCAAGACTGCGCGTGAGGCATTCGAGGCCAACAACGCTGCGATGGGCAAGCTGCTGCTCGCACTCAAGGCCGCCAATATCGAGCAAAAGGATATCCAGACCTCGCGGGTGTCGCTGCAGCCGCAATACGCGCCGAACCGCTCCGGGCCGTCTCCTGCGGTCGGCTATCGCGCCAGCAACCGCGTCACCGTCCGGCTGCATGACGTCCTCAAGGTCGCGGGCACCATCGATATACTGGTGGGTGCCGGCGCGACCGATATGGGCGGCATCGGTTTCTCGGTGTCCAACGCGTCAAAACTCCTGGACGAGGCCCGCGGGCAGGCGGTCGCCGATGCCCGCCGCAAGGCCGAAATCTATGCCAAGGCCGCCGGCGTCACGCTCGGCGCGCCGCTCGACATCTCCGAGCAAGGCGCGCCAGGCCCGATGCCTTTCCGCAAGGTGAGCGCCGGCATGGCAATGTCCCCGACGCCGATCGCGCAGGGCGAAGAGACGCTCCAGGTGAATGTGAGCGTATCCTGGGCGATCAAGCAGGCGGGGCAGTAACGGATCGCCCCGCTCTTGCGGGGAGAGCTTAAAGCTCGAACACCTGCCCCGGTTTCAGTGCGACAAAGCGCTCGCGCGGAATCCCGGCATCATCCAGCGCCGCATGCAGCGCGATGAGCGGCGCGTCGATCGCTTCATCGGTCAGCTGGAACGTACCGTGATGATGGGCGAGCGCGGCTTGCGCGCCGCAATCGTCAAGCGCCTTCACGGCATCCGATGGGTTCATGTGCTGGTCGCGCATGAACCAGCGCGGCTCATAGGCGCCGATCGGCAGGATCGCCAGCCGCAACGGACCGTGGGCTTGCCCGACATCGCGAAAATGCTTGCCGCTGCCGTAACCGGAATCACAGACGATGTAGATCTTGCCGGCCGGCGTCTCGAGCACGAAACTCGCCCACAGCGCCCTGTTGCGATCGAACAGTCCGCGCGCCGTCCAGTGCCGGGTGGGCACTAGGGTCACGGCGATGCCGTTGCCGAGCTCGACGCGGTCATTCCAGTCGAACGCCTCTGCGCGGACCTTGTCGTCGGCGTTGCGCATGGCGACATCGTTGCCGAGCGGCGTGACCACGCGCGGCGAGAATTTTGCCGAGAGCTTCGACAGCGTCGCGATGTCGAGATGGTCGTAATGGCCGTGCGACACCAGCGCGACATCGATCGAAGGCAGCGCCTCAAAGGCAATGCCGGGATCGTTATGGCGCTTCGGTCCGGCCCAGCGGACTGGAGAGGCGCGTTCCGACCACACCGGGTCGACCAAGATGTTCAGGCCCGAGGTCTGGATCAGCCAGCTGACGTGGCCGACAAACGACAGCCGCACCTTGCCGCCATCGACACGCGCCGGCGGGGTGTCGGCGTGCGGGCTCGGCGCCCATTCGGGCCAGGCCTGCCGCCGCCGGTCCCGGCCGAACTGCCAGCGCAGCATCTCACGAAGCGACTTCGGCGGCGCGCCGTCGGGGTCGAAAAACTGCCTGCCGTCGAAATGATCGGAGAGAGGTGGGGAATGGGTTTTCCTGGAGGACGTCATGGCCTGATAGGCAACAAATAGGTCTGCTTTTGCAAGGGGGTAGGCCCGCCGCCGGGCTTCACGAAAACGCCAGGAGGCCCCGGCTTTCCTTGACTTTCGGGGCTAGCGGAGGTTTAAAGCCCGCAATTCATCGGAAAGATCGTTCTTTTCGACCCGCCGCCCGGTCCCTGAGGCCGGAGGTCAACGCCCGACAGCGCGATGCGCCCTCGGGCGCAAAATTGTTTTGGCACAGGCCTTCCTCGGAAGGCCGTTATTGGGCTTGCGCTGATGTTCGACAATCTGTCGGAAAAGCTTGGTGGCATCCTTGATCGGCTGACGGGGCGCGGTTCGCTCAGTGAAGCCGATGTCGATGCCGCGATGCGCGAGGTCCGCCGCGCGCTGCTCGAGGCCGACGTCTCGCTCGACGTCGTCCGCAGCTTTACCGATCGGGTCCGCGAGCAGGCGGTCGGCGCTACCGTCGTCAAGTCGGTGACGCCCGGGCAAATGGTGGTCAAGATCGTCCACGACGAGCTGGTCGCCACGCTGGGCGCCGACGGCCAGACCATCGACCTCAACGCGGTGCCGCCGGTCGCGATCATGATGGTCGGCCTGCAGGGCTCCGGCAAAACCACCACCACCGCAAAGCTCGCCCGCCGCCTGACCCAGCGCGACAAGCGCAAGGTGCTGATGGCCTCGCTCGACATCTATCGCCCGGCGGCAATGGAGCAGCTCGCGGTGCTCGGGCGCGACCTCGATATCCCTACCCTGCCGATCGTCGTCGGCCAGAAGCCGGCCCAGATCGCCAGGCGCGCGCTGGAAGCCGCCAAGCTCGGCGGCTACGACGTGGTGCTGCTCGACACCGCCGGCCGCACCACGCTCGACGAAGAGATGATGACGGAAGCCGCCGAGATCAAAGCCGCGGCCAACCCGCATGAAGTGCTGCTGGTCGCGGATTCCCTGACCGGCCAGGACGCCGTCAACCTCGCGCGCTCGTTCGATCAGCGCGTCGGGCTGACGGGCATCGTGCTGACCCGCGTCGACGGCGACGGCCGCGGCGGCGCCGCGCTGTCGATGCGCGCGGTCACGGGCAAGCCGATCAAGCTGATCGGCACCGGCGAAAAGACCGACGCGCTGGAGGATTTCCACCCCAGCCGGATCGCGGGCCGCATCCTCGGCATGGGCGACGTGGTGTCGCTGGTCGAGAAGGCCGCCGCCAACATCGACGCCGAGAAGGCCGCGCGCACCGCCGAGCGGATGCGCAAGGGCCAGTTCGACCTCACAGACATGCGCGAGCAATTGCTGCAGATGGCCAATATGGGCGGCATCAGCGGGCTGATGGGCATGATGCCCGGCATCGCCAAGATGAAGAACCAGATCGCCAACGCCGGTATCGACGACAAGATTCTGAAACGTCAGGTCGCGCTGATCGATTCGATGACGCGGCAGGAACGCAAGCACCCCGATATCCTCAAGGCCAGCCGCAAGAAACGCATCGCCGCGGGCGCCGGCGGCAAGGTCGAGGACCTCAACAAGCTCCTGAAGATGCACCGGAACATGGCCGACATGATGAAGGCCATGGGCTCCGGCAAGCGCGGCCCGCTGGCCGGCATCGCGCAGGCGATGGGTTTTGGCGGCGGCGGCATGCCGTCGCCCGAGCAGATGAAGGCGCTGGCCGAAAAAATGCCGGGCGGCGCAGGTGGCGGCGGCATGCCCGCGCTGCCGAAAGATCTTCCCGCCGGCCTGCGGCAGGGCCTGCCGAATCTGCCCGGCCTCACCGGCCTCAGCGGCAAGCCGAACCTGCCGGGCCTCGGCGGCTTCCCCGGCCTCGGCAAGAAGAAATAACCGCGATCCATTCACTCAACCATTCGAATAGACAGCTCAAAGGAGAACCAGATGTCAGTCGTCATCCGCCTCGCTCGCGCAGGCACCAAGAAACGCCCGGTCTATCACGTCGTCGTCGCCGACTCGCGCTTTCCCCGCGACGGCCGCTTCATCGAGCGTCTCGGCCATTTCAACCCGCTGCTGCCGAAGGACAACGCCGAACGGCTGAAGCTCGACATGGACAAGGTCAAGGCCTGGCTCGCCAAGGGCGCGCAGCCATCGGATCGCGTGACGCGCTTCCTCGATGCCGCCGGCGTCGTCAAGCGCGCGGCGCGCAACAATCCGGAAAAGGCCGTGCCGCGCAAGGAGCGCAAGGCGCAGGCCGAAGCCGCCGCCAAAACGGCTTAAGGTTCGAAGATGTTCTCCGCCTCGTGCTTCGAGACGCACGGCTTTCGCCGTGCTCCTCAGCATGAGGAACCATCCCCTCGTCCTGTGGAGCGCGCTCATGCGCGCGTCTCGAAGGATGAGGCCAGCTGATGCCGGCTGGGCAAATCTGCGTCGCCCGGATCGGCGCCGCGCATGGCGTGCGCGGCGCCGTGAAGCTGTGGACGTTCACCGAAGACCCGTTTGCCGTGAAGGCCTACGGGCCTTTGATGACCAAGGACGGTGCGCGCCAGTTCGAAGTGACGAGCGCGCGCGAGGCCAAGGGCCATCTGGTCGCGACGCTGAAAGGCGTTGCCACGCGCGAGGACGCCGAACGGCTCAACGGCGTCGAGCTCTATGTCGCGCGCGAAAAACTGCCAGATACCGACGAGAATGAATATTACCACGCCGATCTGATCGGGCTCGCCGCGGTGACTGCCGCCAACGAACCGCTCGGCCGCGTCATCGCGATCCACAATTTCGGTGCCGGCGACATCATCGAGATCGCGCCGCCCCATGGCGCGACCATGCTGCTGCCGTTCACCAATGCGGTGGTGCCATCCGTCGATATCGCGGGCGGACGCGTGGTGATCGAATTGCCCCCGGAGATCGAGGGCGACGATCCCTCCAGCACGGACGCCTGAGCATGGCCGCCGAGATGAAAACGTCTGAAGCAACGATCTGGCACGCGACCGTCCTCACTTTGTTCCCAGAGATGTTCCCGGGGCCGCTCGGCGTCAGCCTTGCCGGCAGGGCGCTGGCGTCGGGCCTGTGGGCGCTGGAGGCGCGCGACATCCGGGACTCCGCCACTGACCGCCACCGCAGCGTCGATGACACCCCGGCCGGCGGCGGGCCCGGCATGGTGCTGCGTGCCGACGTGCTGGCGGCCGCGATCGACGCGGCGGATGGTGCCTCTGGCACCGCCAAGGACCGGCCAAGGCTGCTGATGAGCCCACGGGGTCGGCCATTGACCCAGTCGCGGGTTAGCGAGCTCGCCGCCGGGCCCGGGCCCCTGATCGTCTGCGGCCGGTTCGAAGGCATCGACCAGCGGGTGATCGAGGCCCGCCGGCTCGAGGAGGTTTCGATCGGCGACTACGTGCTGTCCGGCGGCGAAATCGCCGCCATGGCGGTGATCGACGCCTGCGTGCGGCTGCTGCCCGGCGTGATGGGAAAGCCGGCTTCCGGGGCTGAGGAGAGCTTTTCGGAAGGACTACTGGAATACCCGCAGTTTACCCGCCCGCAGGAGTTCGAGGGCCGGCCGATCCCGGAAGTCCTGCTATCGGGCGACCACGCCAAGGTCGCGGCGTGGCGGCAGGCCGAGGCCGAGGCCCTGACCCAAGCGCGGCGGCCCGACCTCTGGGCCGCCCGGCAAGGCCTATCCGGACCTGGCCAAAATCGCCCAAAAAACACGACGGAAGGGTGACAAGCCGCCGCCTTTGCCGTATACGAGCGCCAAATCCGCGCACCGAGCATTTTCCGGCAAAGTGGCATTTCCGGTTTGCCGCGCGAAAATGCTCGATTTTTTGGACGGCGCGTACGCGCTACAGGATCAACGAACACCCGCGCAGCCCGCGCTCTGACGGCTGGGGCGCGCTGCCGATGGAGATTTTGCGATGAACCTCATTCAACAGCTCGAAAAAGAGCAGTTCGATAAATTGGCCGCCACCAAGACCATTCCGGAATTTGGCCCCGGCGACACCGTGATCGTCAACGTCAAGGTGGTCGAAGGCGACCGCTCGCGCGTGCAGGCCTATGAGGGCGTCTGCATCGGCCGTTCCGGCGGCGGGCTCAACGAGAGCTTCACGGTGCGCAAGATTTCCTACGGTGAAGGCGTGGAACGCGTATTCCCTGTCATGTCGCCGATGATCGACTCGATCAAGGTGGTGCGCCGCGGCAAGGTTCGTCGCGCCAAGCTTTATTACCTGCGCAACCTGCGCGGCAAGTCGGCCCGCATCGTCGAAAAGACCGACCGCGCCACCGCCGTCGGCGAGTGATCGCCGCCCACAATGGTTTGATAAAATGCGCGGGGGCCCACCCCGCGCTTTTTTGTTGCGCCGTACCTATCTAATCATCGATCGATTGTCGCGACGGCGGCCATTGTGGTACTAGAATAAAATGGTTCCAGATCAGACCAGCATCGCCTGCCTCATCGTCTCACGGATCGTGATCGACGATCGCAGCCGCCTGCCCGGCCGCTTCTTCGGACGGTTCGCGACCTCGGCGACATCGGAACTTTCGCGCGCGCTCTGACAGCCCGCGCCGGTATTTCGACTGTTCGCGCATATCAGCGCTTTCCTGCTTACGCAAAATTTTCCTGGGAGCTTACGCTCATGTCCAAACCGACCACGCTGTACGACAAGATCTGGAACGACCATCTGGTGCACGAAGCCGAAGACGGCACCTGCCTGCTCTATATCGACCGCCATCTGGTCCACGAGGTGACCTCGCCGCAGGCCTTCGAAGGCCTGCGCGCGACCGGTCGCAAGGTTCACGCGCCGGAGAAGACACTGGCCGTGGTCGATCACAACATCCCGACCACCGACCGTTCCAAACCCAATCCGGATCCGGAGAGCATCGAGCAGATGCGGGTGATGGCGGAAAACGCCAGGGAATTCGGCATCGAATACTACAACGAGTTCGACAAGCGCCAGGGCATCGTCCACGTCATCGGCCCGGAGCAGGGCTTTACCCTGCCCGGCACCACCATCGTCTGCGGCGACAGCCATACCTCCACGCACGGCGCGTTCGGCGCGCTGGCGCACGGCATCGGCACCTCCGAGGTCGAGCACGTGCTGGCGACGCAAACCCTGATCCAGAAGAAGGCCAAGAACATGCGCGCGGTGGTCGACGGCAAATTGCCCGACGGCGTCACCGGCAAGGATATCATCCTGGCCATCATCGGCGAGATCGGCACCGCCGGCGGCACCGGCTATGTGCTGGAATATGCCGGCGACACGATCCGCGCGCTCTCCATGGAAGGCCGCATGACGGTCTGCAACATGTCGATCGAGGGCGGCGCCCGCGCCGGCCTGGTGGCGCCGGATGAAAAGGCGTTCGAATTCCTGAAGGGCCGCCCGAAGGCGCCGAAGGGCGCCAATTGGGATGCGGCGATGCGTTACTGGGAGACGCTGCGCTCGGACGACGGCGCGCATTTCGACCACGAGATCCGGCTCGACGCTGCAAAACTGCCGCCGATCGTGACCTGGGGCACGTCGCCCGAGGACGTGGTGTCGATCACCGGCTTCGTACCCGACCCCGACAAGATCGCCGATGAAGCAAAGCGGCTGTCGAAGCACCGCGCGCTGAACTACATGGGCCTGAAGGCGGGGACGAAAATCACCGATATCAAGCTCGACCGCGTCTTCATCGGCTCCTGCACCAACGGCCGGATCGAGGATCTGCGCGCGGCGGCGAAGATCGCCGAGGGCAGGACGGTCAACGGGCATGTCAACGCCATGATCGTGCCGGGCTCCGGCATCGTGAAGGAGCAGGCGGAAGCCGAAGGCCTCGACAAGATCTTCCTCAAGGCCGGCTTCGAATGGCGCGAACCGGGCTGCTCGATGTGCCTCGCCATGAACCCCGACAAGCTGAGGCCGGAAGAGCGCTGCGCCTCGACCTCGAACCGCAATTTCGAGGGCCGCCAGGGTTTCAAGGGCCGCACCCATCTGGTCTCGCCGGCAATGGCGGCGGCCGCGGCGATCGCCGGGCATTTCGTCGATATCCGGGAGTGGCGGTAAGCCACTCCCTTTCCTCAACTTCCTCAACATCGAAGCGTTGCCGAAGCAACTCGTTAAGATGTTGGGCGCAGACTAATTCGACCTAGACGCGGCTTTCGCAGGAGCGAGCAATGGCCGACAAGTCCGAATTCGTCGATATGATCAGCGAGGCGACGCGGCAGGTGCGGCGCCGCATCGTGCGGCGCGCCGTCGAGCCCGTGGTCAAGGAAACCTCGCGTCTCAGCCATTGGCCGCCGGACCGGTGGGAGCAGTGGCGCATGGAGACCCTGACGCCATGGAAGCTCCGGTCCTGGAAATTCAAGAACTGGGATCGAGGTTAGGCCGCTACCCGCAACGAAAAATCAGGCACCCCAACGGGTGCCTGATTTTTTTCGTTTTGGTCCCGGCGATCACCAATGGTGGCGATGGTGCCAGTGGTGGTGACGCCGCCAGTGGTGGTGATGGCGCCAGTAATATTGGTGACGCCAGTGGCGATAGTGACAGACGCGCCGCGGACCGTAATCGGTCCAGATCACCCGGCAGCGGCGGTACGAATAATAATAGGGATAATCATCATACGGGTAGTAGGACGCGCCGTAGAAGAAACGCCGGTGAAAGTGATGATGGTGCGCGAACCGAACGCCGCCGAACCGGGCGCCACTAAAGCGATGGCCTCCGCCGTGGAAGACCGGACCGGCGCGAAACCCGCCGCCGTGGAATACGGCGCCGCCGGTTCGCAAGCCCCCGCCATGAAACACCGGGCCGCCTCCGCCGTGAAACATCGCGCCGCCTCCATGAAAGCCGCCTCCACCATGGAAACCACCTCCCCCGTGGAAACCACCTCCGCCGTGGAAGCCGCCTCCGCCGTGAAAGCCACCGCCACCGCCACCACCGTGGAAGCCACCACCGCCGCCGCCTCCGCCATGCCCGCCACCGCGGACTTCAGTTGTCAGTCCGTCGGAGGCAAGCTTTGTCGTCGGCGCAGCGCCCGGATTGATCAGCGACAGCGCCTGCGCGCGCTGTGGAACGGTTGAGAGTGCCAGCATCGCCGCCGCGGCAAGGCCAAAGGAATACACAAAGCGACGCGCAACGCCGCGCCCCGGATTTGAGATCTTGATCATGTGTGAAGCCTCCCTGAATTCAGGCAACGAAAGCCCAGGCCATCAAATGGCCTGACTTCAGCATGTTCATTTGCGATCGCTCCCAACATTAAAATAAAGATGGGCACGTGAACGCGCCATGAATGCGCGCGCCGCAATCTCAAGGCACGAAGAGAAACGCAAAAAATTTGGTCCATCGGGAATAGGACTTCGAGATGACTGTTTATGCGATTGTGCAACTGAAGATGATCGACCGCGCCGCCTACGATCGCTATCAGGCGCGCTTCTTCGACGTGTTCAAAAAATTCAACGGGCGCCTGCTGTCGGCGGATGAAAACCCGACGATCCTGGAAGGCGCATGGGATTGCGACAAACTGGTTCTGATGTCGTTTCCCGACGAAGCCGCCTTTCAAGCCTGGGCAAATTCGCCGGAATATCTCGAAATCTCGAAAGACCGCAAAGCCGGCGCGCAAGCCGTCGTACTGCTGGCGAAGGGATTCGCGCCGGAACGCTAAAGGGCGGCACCCGGTTCGTCATGCCGGGCTTTTCCCAGGCCACGGCGGAAACATGAGTTGTTTTTTAACCCGGCCTCACCACCACGGCCCGTAGCCAAGCCCAAGGAACGGAAAGAACGGCGCCGGCGCGTAGTAAGAGGGCCGGTCATAATAATACGGCCGATAGGTTGGGCGGTAGACATAGCGATGCCGGACTCGGCGCCGCGCGCCGAGGCCGGTTGCTTCACCCGTTTGCAGTTTTTGGACCGTGCTCTGCAACGGCATCGCTGTGGCGGAATGGATCGCGACGGAGCCGCCGAACATCAACGCCGCCGCCACCATGGCTACGCCGATCCGCTTCGTCATGGGACACTCCTCGATGCGTAAGAAGCTCTGACTTAATCAAACTCCGAGGCGCGGAAGCGCGCGCCGCGGCGCGCCGACATCTCGACCACGGTACCGAATCCAGAATTCGCAGAGCTAGCCGGGCCGCCAGAAGCAGTTCATGCGCGGCACGATCACCGTGCCGCTCGGCCGGTATTCCTGCACATAAGTGGCGTTGCAGTCGCGCACCGCGTTACGGCCGGGATAATAGCGGGGATAGACGTCGTTCGGATTGTAGTCGTAATAGGGCTGAACGTGCAGGCGCGTCGGCGGCCGCCGAACCCGCTGCTGCGCCGAGATATCGGTGGCGGCCGACTGCGCCGGCGGCGCGGTTCGCAATTCCTGCCTCAGCGCGTCTCGCGCGCCGGCGACCTTTGCCGGCAACGAAAAAACGCCTGCCAAAACGACCAGAATTGCCGCCGTCCCGATCCGCATCATCGCGCCCGCCATCGACCTGTTGCCGGCCGCAAGGTCACCGATTGCCGCGTCAAGGTCAACTGCAGCCTTCAAAACTGCATGCATGAGCGCGGAACCCGCGCTAAAACCCTAAAAATGTGGCGAACCGCGAAAGCACCCTCCCTGGCCGAGATGGAGACCATGGCGCACGACGTCTTCGGGCGCCTGCCGAGAACCTTTCGCGACCTGTGCGAGGGCGTGATCATTCGCGTCGATGATTTTCCGACCGACGAGGTGCTCGACGAGATGGGGTGCGAGAGCGAGTTCGACCTGCTCGGCCTGTTCCAGGGCGTCGGCCTGCCGCACCAAAGCCATGGCGACATCGCCCGGCTGCCTAACATGATCTGGCTCTATCGGCGGCCGATCCTGGATTACTGGGCGGAACATGACGAGGCGCTGGGCCATATCGTCCGCCATGTGCTGATTCACGAGATCGGCCATCATTTCGGGCTTTCCGACGAGGATATGGAGGCGATCGAGGCCGACGAGTAGAGTATTGCGGGCGGCGTGCATCGCAAAACCGGTATCCATCCATCGGATGACATCCGAAGGCGAGCTTTTGCGGCATACGCGCTAGGCGATTTTGCCCTTTGATGGCCGCTACATTCGCGATAAACTACACTAGTTCAACGCTTTTCCCCAATCCCTAGCCGAGAAGTGCGATCCGATGGACAAGTTCACCACGCTGGAAGGCGTCGCGGCGCCGCTGAAGATCATCAATGTCGATACCGACATGGTCATCCCCAAACAGTACCTCAAAACCATCAAGCGCACCGGCCTCGGCAAGGGCCTGTTCTCGGAACAGCGATACAAGGACGATGGCAGCGAGAACCCGGATTTCATCCTCAACAAGCCGGCCTATCGCAACGCCAAGATCCTGGTCGCGGGCGACAATTTCGGCTGCGGGTCGAGCCGGGAGCACGCGCCCTGGGCGCTCCTGGATTTCGGCATCCGCTGCGTGATCTCGACCTCGTTCGGCGACATCTTCTACAACAACTGTTTCAAGAACGGCATCCTGCCGATCCGCGTCAGCCAGGAAGACCTCGACAAATTGTTCGACGATGCCGAACGCGGCGCCAACGCAACGCTGAGCATCGATCTCGCCAATCAGGAAATCCGTGGCCCCGACGGCGGCACGGTGAAATTCGAGATCGATCCGTTCCGCAAGCATTGCCTGATGAACGGCCTCGACGATATCGGCCTCACCATGGAAAAGAAGGCCTCGATCGACAGCTACGAAGCCAAGGCCTGGACCGAGCGCGCCTGGGCCTGATCATACGATCATTGCCTCGGATCGAAGGTGACGCGTATGCGGCCCGACGTCGTCACCTTCTGGCATGGTCCGCTCGACGCGCTGCGGCTGACCTGCCTGCGATCGCAGGTCGCCGCCGGCCATAAGGTCACCGTCTACAGTTTCGATCCGCTTCCGGGATTGCCCGACGGCGTCGGCAACGCCGAAGCCGAGGCGATCCTGCCGCACGCCTTTTCGGAAAAGTTGCGGCCGCCGCAGCCGGACGGCAGCTGGCGCAACTGGACCATCCTGCAATTTTCCGATTTTTTCCGGATGCGGCTGATGGCCGAAAGCGCCGGGCTGTGGCTCGACGCCGACGTGCTGCTGCTCAAACCGGTCGAGATCGATCCGACAAAGCCGTATTTCGCCTGGGAGCGGCCGCGCCAGCTCGGCAATTCCGTGCTCTATTTGCCGTCAGACGACGCAATCGTCCTGGCGTTCGAAGACCTGATCGAGCAGGAGGAATTGACGCCGGACTGGCTTGCGCTGCGGCACCGCCTGACTTTTGCGCTGCGCCGCTTGCGCGGCGGATCGAGCCGTTTGTCCGACATCCGCGTTGCGATCTACGGGCCGGCGGCACTGACCGGGCTCGCGCGCCGGTCCGGCGATCTGCATCATGCGCTGCCGAAGAAGTCGTTTTACGCGGTTCACGCCGAACCGAGACTGTTCTTCGACGCTTCCGATTTTTCGACCCTGATCCGCGATCCCGCCGTCATCGGCCTGCACGTTTCGCCGAAAGGCCGCGGCGGCCAGCCGCCGATTCCCGGCAGCCTCTATGCATGGGCGGCCGAGCGGTTCCGGCCGTAGATCAGTTTGATCTACCGCAACAAGCCGGCCCCCCGTTCGTGCTCTATTGCAGGCGTCCGGAGGTGTCCCATGACCGCTCACAGCATTCCCGTGGTTGAAACGCTCATCCATTCGTTCAGCGACTGGCTGAAGCACCGGCGTGAGATGAACGAGCTGCGCGAGCTCAATACACAGGAATTCGACCGCATCGCCAGCGAGCTCAGGGTTTCTCCCGGCGATCTGACCGAACTGGTCAGGCAAGGGCCGCACGCCGCGGACGAACTGCCGCAAATGCTAAAGGCGCTCGGGATCGACGAAGAGACGCTTGCCCGCACGCAACCCTTGGTGCTGCGCGACATGGAGCGGGTCTGCGCCTTATGTCACCACAAGGGTGAATGCGTCCGCGACTTCGCCGACGGATCGGCCGCCGACCACTACGAGGAATATTGCCCGAACGCGCCCACCATCGATGTGCTCGGGCCGGAGGTGCACAAATGAAGATCTCGCGCTCGGCCTGGATTCACATTTCGCTGTCCGTCATCATTGCCATCGCGGCGCTGTTCCTGATCCGCATGCACAATGCGGGCGGAGGGCTTTTTTAAGCGGCGGGCCGGGTTGAGCAAAGCCCGTCGCCTCATCCATCGCCCGCCGACCAAGGACGACCTTACGGTGAACAAGTGAAGATGCCGCGTTCCACCTGGATCCACATTGCCCCGGCCGTCATCATCGCTTTCGTTGCGCTGTTTTTCATTCGCCCGCACGATGCACGCGGCGCCATCCTGTCGCAAGACAGCGCCGCTGCCGGGCATCGCCTGGCCCAAGCGTGGTGCGAAGAGTGTCATGCCATCGAGGCGACGCCAACGCGCAAAACAACCGCTGCGCCGGATTTCGCCGACATAGCCGCCCGTCCGTCGACCACCGCACTTTCGCTAAAAGTGTTCCTTCGGACCAACCACCCGAGCATGCCAAACATCGTCATCGCGCCCGATCAAGCCGATGATCTCGTGAATTACATTCTCAGTCTGAAGCGCAACTGATCCATCTATTGATGCGCCATCGCCGCAATCGCGTCCGCGATCGCAATCGTGCGCCGCGCCATGTCGGCGTGCAGCCGCTCCACCATCTGGCCATCGAGCGAAATCGCGCCGCGCGAGGCGTTTTCCGGCAGGTCGAACGCCGCGATGATCTTGCGGGCGTGCGCGACTTCCTCCGGCGGCGGCGTGAAGATCGCATTGCAGGCCTCGATCTGGCCCGGATGGATCAGCGTCTTGCCGTCGAAGCCGAGATCGCGCGCCTGCGTACATTCCTGCCCGAAGCCGTTGAAATTGCTGAAGTCGCTGTAGGGTCCGTCGAGGATGTCGAGGCCATGGGCGCGGGTGGCGAGGATGCAATGGGTGATCATCGGGATCATCGCCGCGCGGCCCGGCTGCATTTTTATCCGCGTTTCCCGTGAAATGTCGTTCGGCCCGAACACGAAACCGGCCAGCCGCATTTCGGAATCGCGCGAGGCGGCAGCGAGTTCCTCGGCATGCAGCACCGCGCGCGCGGTTTCGATCATCGCCCAGACCCTGATCGAAATGTCCGCGTTGATGTCGCTGAGGCGATCGGCAATGGCCGTGAGGTCCTTCACGCTGGAAACCTTGGGAACCAGGATACCATCGGGGCGCGCCTTGCCGGCCATGGAGACGTCGTCGATCCACCATGGCGAATCCAGCGCGTTGACGCGGATCAGGACCTCGCGCTTGCCGAAACCCCTGGCCGCGACGGCCTGGGCGATCTGGTCGCGTGCCAGCGCCTTCGCCTCCGGAGCGACGGAATCCTCGAGGTCGAGGATGATGCCGTCAGCGGAGAGGTTCCTCGCCTTTTCCAGCGCCCGCGCATTCGAACCGGGCATGAACAACAGGCTGCGGCGCGGGCGGATCATGGGCTGGTTCCCTTCAATTCTCGAAGTCCTCGCGATAGCATCTCGGCCGACGCGCCGAAAGACTTGTTCCCGGGTGCCTCATATGGTTAGCAACGCGCATGACAGAATTTCCCCAACGTCTGCTGGAGGGCTACCGGACCTTCAGTTCGCACCGGCTGCCGACCGAACAGTCGCGCTACCGTGAACTGTCCGAGCGCGGCCAGTCGCCCCAGGTGATGGTGATCGGCTGCTGCGATTCCCGGGTATCGCCGGAGGTGATCTTCGATGCCGGTCCGGGCGAGCTGTTCGTGATGCGCAACATCGCCAATCTGGTGCCGGTCTATCAGCCCGATAGCGGCGCGCATGGCGTGTCGGCAGCGCTGGAATATGCGGTTACGGTTCTGCGCGTGAAACACATCGTGGTGCTCGGTCACGCGCAATGCGGCGGTATCCGCGCCTTCATCGACAAGATCGAGCCGCTGTCGCCCGGCGACTTCATCGGCAAATGGATGGCGATGTTCATCAAGCCGGGCGAAACGGTCGCCCAGCGCGACCACGAAACCATGGCTGATTTCACGGTCCGGATCGAGAAAGCCGCCGTGTTCCGCAGCCTGGAAAACCTGATGACGTTTCCCTTCGTCCGGACACCCGCCGAGCGCGGCGAGCTCAAGCTGCACGGCGCCTATTTCGGTGTGAAGGAGGGCTCGCTGTTCGTGCTCGATCAGGCGGTAAAGGAATTTCGAAGCGTGGAGATGGGCGAATAGCGAAGAGAAGCTATTCGTCGCCATGATCGCTGCTCCAGCGGTCGGACAGCGCCAGCATGAACGCCGAGACCACGAACGCCAGGTGCACGCCGACCAGCCAGGCCAGCCTTTGGGCGTCGAATACCGTGTCGATATTCATGAATGCCTTCAACACCTGGATCGCGGAGATCGCCACGATCGAGGCGAGCAGTTTTTGCTTCAACCCGCCGAAATTGACCTTGGTCATCCAATCCGGCCAATCCGGGTGACCGCTCGGATCAATCTTCGAGACGAAATTCTCGTAACCGGAGAACACCACGATCAGGATCAGATTGCCGGTCAGCGAGACGTCGATCAGCGAGAGCACGCCCAGGATGATGTCGGACTCCTTGGAGCCCGGCGCGTGGACGATGAACTCCCACAGCAGCATGCAGAATTTGAGCAGCAACACCGCCAGGCTGACGACGAGGCCGAAATAGAACGGCGCCATCAGCCAGCGGCTGTTGAAGATCAGGCTTTCGAAGCCCCGCTCGACGCGCTTCCGCGTCGGGTTGGGCCGATAAGGAGCCGGCTGTTCCGTCATCGTGGCTTCGGCTCCTTGACGCGGGCCCTTATGCCCGCCTCTTACGCTGCTTTCTTCTTGGCGCTGATCAGCTTGCGGTTGATCAGGCATTCGGCGATCTGGATCGCGTTCAGCGCCGCGCCCTTGCGTAAATTGTCCGAGACGCACCACAGCACCAGGCCGTTGTCCACCGTCGAATCCGCGCGGATGCGGCTGATATAGGTCGCGTCCTCGCCGGCCGCTTCGTAGGGCGTGACGTAGCCGCCGGGTTCGTGCTTGTCGATCACGAGGCACCCCGGCGCATTGCGCAGGATGTCGCGCGCCTCGTCGGGCGAAATCGGGTTTTCGAACTCGATACTGACGGCTTCGGAATGGCCGACGAACACCGGCACCCGCACGCAAGTCGCAGTCAGCTTGATTTTGGGATCAAGAATCTTCTTGGTCTCCATCATCATCTTCCACTCTTCCTTGGTGTAGCCGTCCTCCATGAACACGTCGATCTCGGGGATCACGTTGAAGGCGATGCGCTTGGGGAATTTCTTGTTGACGATGTCGCTGTTGGTGTAGACCGCCTTGGTCTGCGAAAACAGTTCGTCCATGGCGTCCTTGCCGGCGCCGGAGACCGATTGGTAGGTCGAGACCACCACGCGCTTGATGACCGCCTTGTCGTGCAGCGGCTTCAGCGCGACCACGAGTTGCGCGGTCGAGCAGTTCGGATTGGCGATGATGTTCTTCTTGGCGAAACCTGCAACCGCATCCGCGTTGACCTCGGGCACGATCAGCGGCACGTCGGGATCCATGCGCCAGGCGGACGAATTGTCGATCACGACCGCGCCGGCGGCGCCGATCTTCGGCGACCATTCCTTCGACACCGCGCCGCCCGCCGACATCAGGCAGATATCGACATCGGAGAAATCGTAGTTCTCGAGCGCTTTGACCTTCAGGGTACGGTCGCCATAGGACACTTCGACGCCCATGCTGCGGCGTGACGCCAGCGCCACGACCTCGTCAGCCGGGAATTTGCGCTCGTCGAGAATGTTGAGCATTTCCCGCCCGACATTGCCGGTCGCTCCGACCACTGCGACTTTGTAACCCATCGTTCACTCTCCGCAGAAAAATGCCTCCCGACCGCCCCTGGCGGAAAGGGAAGAGGCAGCGCTTCTATGCGAGAAACGCCGTCAAGACAACGTCAGACCCGCGTACCCGGACGCTTGATGCGATCGTTTTGGGGCAACCGAGCCCACCCCTCATATCAGACCAGAATTCATCCGGCGCTCACCAGCTTCGCCGACGAATGCTGCAGCACGCTGGCGCGCCTGTTGGCCTATGTAGGCACTTTGGCCCTGGTTGCGATCCTCGGGATTCATCTGTGGGACCAATTGCCGGCGGACGAAGCAAACGAGCCCGCGGCCAAGGCGGCCTGGAATGTGGCGGACCGTTCCCGCCCGGCATTCGCGGTCAGCCAATTCGATTTACCTGAAAAAACAGAGACCTACGCGATATTTCGGCATCCTCTGGGCGGCCGCCGGGACGTCATTCGCTGGGCCGCCCGCGACGCCGCACCGGGAGACAGGCCGGTTGCGGAACTCGAAATCTATCGGCCCGGCGGCGAATTCGGCCAATCGGGGCAAGCCATCGACAATCTCGCCGCCCGAATGGAACCCAACGGCCCGCGCAACCTGGAAGCAGCCGGCGTCGTCGACAGCAAGTTCGGCAGTGTGACGCTGCTTCGCCCTCCCGGCGAGACCGGATCCTGCCTCGGCTTCCTCAAACATCTCAACGATCCCAGCCTGCAGATTTCCGGCTGGTCCTGCCAGGGTGAGGCCTTGCCCGCCCAGCGGGCCGCGGTCGGCTGCATGTTGAACCGGCTGATGCTGCTCACGGCCGGAAATGACCCCAAACTGGCTGAATTGTTCGCCCGCGCCGAGCTCCGGCGGACGAACTGCGCGTCGACCTCCCCGCCAGCCGGCTCGCCGGACTGGGTGACGTCGGCGGAAGACCTGCCCTTGCGCGGCACGCTTTAATCGACCACCCGCCAAGCCGCTGGTTCTCAAGCAACTTTTGGTATGGTCCTGCATTATTCCGGCGTAGTGTGGCCCGTTTGACCTTGTGGCTGTGTGGGGCCGGCAGCTAGAGTGGCGGCCAAATCGGAAATGGCGGCCGGTCCGCCCGTGAGGACATGATGACCCCAAAAATCCCTGCCGCGACCAAGCTTGCGGTGTTGCTGGCTGCTTTCGCCGTCGTTGCCATTGGCTTCGGCATCACGTCGGCGAGCGCCGAACCCAAGCGGCAGTACGACAACCGCGGCCGGCCCTACTACGGGCCGAGCGGCCCCAACGTGGTCTACCAGCAGGGACCGCACACCCGGATTTACGTGACCAAGCGCTCCTGGCTCGATGCCGGCGTCGAGGTCTTGCCGGGCGACCGCAAGTTCACCGACTACGCCTATCCGCCGGAGTATGGCTATCCGTCGTTCGCGCGCGAGAACAACAATCGGCCGATCGACCGCCAGCCGACCAACCCGCCGTCGGATATGGGCGGATATCCGCGGAGCTTCCCGCTGTATTGATTCGGCGGCCCAATCTTGCGCGGTCCCGGCTCAAGGCCGGGACGACGATGCGGAAGGACTTGGGCTCACGCGTGCAGCTTCTGCAGTTCCTTCAAGATCGCTTCGCCCATCTGCGTGGTGCTGACTGACGTGGTGCCCTCGGACTTGATGTCCGCGGTGCGCAGGCCGCTCGCCAGCACGGCAGCGATCGCCGCATCGACCTGGTCGGCAAGCCGGCCCATGTCGAAGGAATAGCGCAGCGCCATCCCGAATGACGCGATCATCGCGATCGGATTCGCCAGCCCCTTGCCGGCAATATCGGGCGCCGAGCCGTGCACCGGCTCATACAGCGCCCTGCGCTTTTTGGTCTTGACGTCAACTTCGCCGAGCGACGCCGACGGCAGCATGCCGAGCGAGCCCGTCAGCATCGCCGCGATATCCGAGAGCATGTCGCCGAACAGATTGTCGGTCACGATGACGTCGAACTGTTTCGGCCATTTCACCAGATTCATGCCGCCGGAATCGGCGAGCTGATGCTCGAGCTCGACGTCTTTGTATTCGCGCCCATGGACCTGGGTGACCACCTCGTTCCACAGCACGCCCGATTTCATGACGTTGCGCTTTTCCATCGAGGTCACCTTGTTGCGGCGCTTGCGCGCCAGGTCGAAGGCGACGCGGGCGATGCGCTCGATTTCATAGGTGTCGTAGACCTGGGTATCGATGGCGCGCTTCTGGCCGTTGCCGAGATCGGTGATGGTCTTCGGTTCGCCGAAATACACCCCACCGGTGAGCTCGCGCACGATCATGATGTCGAGGCCCTCGACCACCTCGCGCTTCAGGCTCGAGGCGTCCGCCAGCGCCGGATAGCACACCGCCGGCCGCAGATTGCCGAACAGGCCGAGGTCCTTGCGCAAGCGAAGCAGCCCGGCCTCGGGCCGCGCCTCGTAGGGAACGCTGTCCCATTTCGGACCGCCGACCGCGCCGAAGATCACGGCATCCGCGGCCATCGCCTTGGCCATGGTGGCATCCGTGATGCTCTGCTTGCTCGCGTCATAGGCCGCACCGCCGACCAGCCCGTCCTCGGTCTCGAAATGCGCGATGCCCTGCGCGTTGAGCCAGCCAATCAGGCGCTTCACCTCCGCCATCACTTCGGGGCCGATGCCGTCGCCGGGGAGAAGCAGGAGCTTATGGGTCGCCATGGGAAATCCTCGTTGCAATCTCTGTCCGTCATTCCGGACGCCGAGCATAGCGAGGCGATCCGGAATCCAGAGGTGAGATGGATTCCGGGTTCGCGCTGGCGCGCGCCCCGGAATGACGGTGGAAGGCGGAGTGCTAAAGCGCCCTTGCGCTGATGGCAAGACACCATTGCTGGCCACGCGCCTGTGCAACCGGCCCCTCAGCTGCCAGAATGACGTGCCTGCCGGAGATTCTCCCCCGTGAAAGCCCCGACTTCCCCCTCGCCGCCTGCGCATCCCGCGCGGCTGATCCTGATCCTGTCGCTGACCCCGACCGTTGGCCTCGGGATCGGCCGCTTCGCCTATTCGCTTGTGCTGCCGGACATGCGGGACGCGCTCGGCTGGTCGTATTCGGCCGCGGGTTTCATGAACACCATCAACGCGGCCGGCTACCTCGCGGGCGCGCTCATGGCCTCGCGGCTCATCCGGCGATATGGCCTTTCCGCCGCGGTCCGCTGGGGAACGCTGGCCTGCCTTGTGTCGCTGGCGTTGTGCGCGCTGTCCGGCAATTTTTTCGTCTTGAGCTTTGCCCGGTTGCTCGCCGGCCTTGGCGCAGCGGCCGGATTCGTTGCCGGCGGCACGTTGGCAACCAAGATTGCCCAATCACGTCCCGCCCGCGCGAACTTTCTGCTCAGCCTGTTTTATGCCGGGCCCGGGCTTGGCATCCTGGCCTCGGGCCTGATCGCGCCCTTCGTGCTGAATGCGTTCGGCCCTGGCTCGTGGTGGATCGTATGGTGGGCGATGACGGGGCTTGCGATCGCCATGACCATTCCGCTGATGCTGACGCCGATCGATGTCGAGGACGGCATCGCCGATGCGGCTCCGGCGAAATTCGCGGTCATGCCGGTGCTGATTTATCTTGCCGGCTATTTCCTGTTCGGCGCCGGCTACATCGCCTACATGACCTTCATGATCGCCTATGTCCGCGACGCCGGCGGCGGCGCGGCGGCGCAGAGCGCGTTCTGGAGCCTGATCGGCGTCAGCGCCTTCGTGACGCCGTGGGTGTGGCGCCGCGTGCTGGCGCTCGACCGTGGCGGCCTCTCCACCGCGATCATCCTCGGCGTCAACGCATTGGGCGCGGCGTTGCCGCTGTTCGGGCATTCGCCGTTGTTGCTGGCGATCTCGGCGCTGGTGTTCGGGGTGGCATTCTTCGCGGTGGTGGGATCGACCACCGCTTTTGTCCGCCTGAACTATCCGCCTTCGGCCTGGCCCAAGGGAATTGCGGCGATGACCATCGCCTTCGGCATCGGCCAGACGCTGGGCCCGATCGCGGTCGGCGCCGTCACCGACGCGATGGGCAGCCTGTCCTATGCGCTCAACGTCTCGGCGGCGATGCTGGCGGTGGGTGCGATCGCGGCGGCGTTCCAGGGCAAGCTGGTACAGAAACCGTAGGTGGGTTAGCCCAACGGGTCCGCGCAACGCGCGGCCCGATGACAGGCTCCGGCGTAACCCACCAGCAGCCGTCACGACGGTGGGTTACGCTATCGCTAACCCACCCTACGAATGACGACGAAGCTCAACTCCCGCTGAAC
This sequence comes from Bradyrhizobium sp., assembly GCA_041490045.1. Lineage (GTDB taxonomy): Bacteria > Pseudomonadota > Alphaproteobacteria > Rhizobiales > Xanthobacteraceae > Bradyrhizobium. Next base: position 2,315 of record JBGPSI010000012.1, on the reverse strand, counting down.
GAATTGTAGCCCTGGTCTTCCCAGTAGCCGCCCTTGTAGTCGTTGGTGACCTCCATCGAGATCACGTATTTCGGATTCTTGAAGCCGAGCTTTGTCGGCACCCGGATCTTCATCGGATAGCCATAGGCCCGCGGCAGGATCTCGTCGGCGAACTTGAACGTCATCTGGGTCTGCGGATGCAGCGCCGTCTCCATGTCCAGCGGCGAGTTGTAACCTTCGGAATCCGCGCACTGGAACCAGCAATATTTGGCGCGGGTGTCGGCGCCGACCAGCTTGAGGAAATCGCGCAGCGGCGTGCCGGTCCAGCTCCCGATCGCGCTCCAGCCCTCGACGCAGATGTGGCGCGTGATCTGCCTGACCTGCGGCAGCTTGTAGAGCTCTTCCAGGGTCCAGGCCTTCTTGTTGTCGACGAGGCCGCGCACCTCGAATTTCCACGCCTTGCCGTCGATGGTCGGCGCGTCGTCAAGATCGTAGTAGGCGTTGAACGGGAACGGCTTGGTGATCGCGCTCTCCGGATATTCCGGCGCCAGCGCGTTGGGATTGAAGATCGCTGCCTGCACGGCGTCGTTGAACTTCGAGATCTTCTTCAACATGTCCTCGGCGGAAAAGCTGTCGGACACGTCGCATCCCGTCAGCAGCGTCAGCGCGCCCAGGCTTGCGCCGCCGGCGATAAAGCGCCGGCGCGCCAGATCCGGCATCACCTTGACCGCATCGCGGACCAGGAGCTTCTTGTCGACGCCGGGGATCAGAAGCGAGCGAAGTCGGCCCATGATATCTCCTCCTCGTATTTTTCAGCGGCCGATGATCATGGCGCGCAGGCTCTTCGGCACCAGCACCGCCAACGCGACATGAACGACCAGGAAGGCGACGATCGCCGACATGCAGATGAAGTGGACGTAACGCGCCACGTCATAGCCGCCGAACAGCGCGGTCAGCCATTGCAGTTGCACCGGTTTCCAGATCGACAGGCCCGACAGCACGACGACTACCCCGACCACGATGATGCCGGCATAGAGCAGCTTCTGCACGTAGTTGTACCGGGTGAGGTCGTCGTGCGACAAATGGCCGGTCAGCGCCGCCCTGGCGTCCGAGATCACCCCCGCCGGGGTGATCGGCAGCAGCTTCTTGCGGAAGCGGCCGGTGGCAAGACCCAGCGCGAGATAGACGAGGCCGTTGACCATCAACAGCCACATCGCCGCGAAATGCCACAGCAGCGCGCCGCCGAGCCAGTCGCCGAGCGTGATGCTCTTTGAGAATTTCAGGAAGTTGAACAGCGGCGAGGCGTTATAGATCTGCCATCCCGACATGATCATCAGGATCATCGCCATGGCATTGATCCAGTGCACCGTCCGGACCCATGCCGGCTGGATTACCTTGGCCGTCGCTGGGACGGCGCGTTCATCGCTGGCTGCAAGGCTGGACATGGCGAATCCCTGGGCTTTTCCATCTCTGGAGGTCGGTACGTCCGATTATACGCCGGGAACCCGGAGTTCGTTACTGCATACGCACGATAGAATCGATGCACGCAGGCTGTCGCGGTCACAAAAAAGCGAGCCGGGTTGCCCCGGCTCGCGGTCGCTCGTCCTGTTGGGGGCAAAAAGCAGGACAAGCGGGGGCGTTACGACGGCATCAGGACGGTATCGACCACGTGGATCACGCCGTTCGACTGGTTGACGTTCGGAATGGTCACGGTCGAGGAATCGCCCTTGGCGTCGATGATCATCACCGTGTTGCCGGAGCGCTTGACGGTCAGCTGCTCGCCCTGGACGGTCTTGAGCTTCTTGCCGTCGGTCAGGTCGGAAGCCTCGAGCTTGCCCGCGACCACGTGATAGGTGAGGATCTTGGTCAGGGTCGCCTTGTTCTCGGGCTTCACCAGCGTGTCGACCGTGCCGGCCGGCAGCTTGCCGAAGGCGGCGTTGGTCGGCGCGAACACGGTAAACGGGCCCTTGCCTTCCAGCGTGCCGACGAGACCGGCGGCCTTCACCGCCGCGACCAGCGTGGTGTGGTCCTTGGAGTTGACGGCGTTCTGGATGATGTTCTTCGAGGGGAACATCGCAGCACCCCCGACCATCACGGTCTTCTCGCCGGACATTTCGCTCTTCACCTTGTCTTGCGCGCTCACCGGCGCGACGAGGGTTGCGGTCAGGGCCAGCGCGCCAAAGGCGGCGGCGGAGAAAAATGCAATATGCTTGGACATGGATCGTCTCCCGATGGATTGAGGTGACCGGCGGATGTCCGCCGGCGCTTGGGGCAACAACGACGCCTGTCCGTTGATGAAGTGACTGCGTCGCCGTTGGCCCGAGCTACGGGAGGTT
>JBGPSI010000011.1:0-50472 GCA_041490045.1 Bradyrhizobium sp. | reverse complement strand
GTGAACTATCGCTTCGGTGGAGGCCCGGTCGTCGCGAAGTACTGATCTAACTTTCTATCTCCAGCGAACTCAAAGCCCCGGCATCGTCCGGGGCTTTTTTGTGCCACGGAAGTCGAAAGGTGAAAGTCCGAGATGGGTCATTCGCGTCGATTTTGGCAGGCCCGCCGCATGTCCCGTCAGGAGGCAATTTCGAAAGTGCGGTTGTCCGGTTTGCCGGTTTACGGCGCCGGATTGGACGTGATTCAAGCGCCCATCCGCGCCTCGAACCGTGCGTTATGAACTGGCTGACTTTTGAATGGGCTGCCATCAAGTCGCTCCCTCCGAACAAGCCGTGTGGCATTCCCGGGTCCACGACCGCCGCGTCCGGAGCGGTATCTTTTGGGTCTTGCGCCCAGGTCGATCATCCTTTTGGCCGGCGGCGATGCTAGTCTCAGCCAATGACCGTTCTTGAAAACGCAAAACCGGCGCCGCACGGGGCCGCGGCGACGACGCGCGGCCGGCTCGCGGCCGAATTCGTCGACACCCTGAAACTCGCCGCGCCGATGGCGCTGACGCAGCTTGGGCAGATCGTGATGATGACGACCGATCTCGCGCTGATCGGCCGGCTCGGCGAAGAGGCGGTGGCTGCGGCAGCGCTGGCCAGCACCGTCTATTTCATCAGCTTCACGCTCGGGCTGGGCGTGGTATCGGCGGTGGCGCCGCTCGCAGCCCAAGCCTTCGGTGCCCGCGACCTGCACCGGGTGCGGCGGAGCTTGCGCGTCGGGCTCTGGGTCGCGCTGCTGGTCTCGCTGCCGATGATGACGTTCCCGCTCTACGGCGAACAGATCCTGCGGATGCTCGGACAGGCGGAAGCGCCATCCAGGCTTGCGCAAACCTATCTGCTCGGCCTCGTCTGGGGCGCGACGCCGGCGCTGTGGCTGATCGCCATCCGCGGCTTCATGGGCGCGCTCAACCGGCCCGAGCCGGTGCTGTGGATCACGCTGGCCGCGATCCCGGCCAACGGGGTTCTGGTCTATCTCGGGATTCACGGGGTGTGGGTGCTGCCGCCGCTCGGCCTGTTCGGCGCCGGGATCGCCACCACGACAGTCAGTTTCGCGATGTTCCTGGCCGGGCTGTGGTTCGCCGTCGCGCGCCGGCCGTTCTCGAAATACCACGTCATGGGAAACATCTGGCGCATCGACTGGGCGATGATGCGCCAACTGATTTCGATCGGCGCGCCGATCTCGATCGCCTTCATGATGGAATACGGCCTGTTCTCCTCGGCGGCGCTGCTGACCGGCCTGATCGGCACCACCGCGCTCGCGGCTCACCAGATCGCGCTGCAGGTCACGGCGGTGCTGTTCATGGTGCCGCTCGGCATCGGCATGGCGGCCACGGTGCGGGTCGGCCACGCCGTCGGACGCAACGACCCGGCCGGCGTCAAGCGCGCCGGTCTGGCCGCCCTGTTGCTGGGCCTCATGATTGGCGCCGGCCTGACCTTGATGGTGATCGTCGGCCGCTTTGCGATCGCGCGGCTCTTCCTCGGCCATGCGGCCGAAAGCGCGGAGGCCACGATCGAACTCGCCGCGACGCTGCTTCTGGTCGCCGCCACGCTGTTTATCGCCGATGGCGTTCAGACCATCATGGCGGGATCGCTGCGCGGCATGAAGGACACGCGTGTCCCGCTGCTGTTCGCGGCAATCGGCTATTGGCTGATCGGCTTCCCCGCCGCCTGGGAGCTGGCGTTCCGGGCCGGGTTCGAAGCGGTCGGCGTCTGGATCGGATTATCCCTGGGGTCGCTGGTCTATGCCGTGCTTCTGGTCTTGCGTTTCCGGCGGCTGGCGAACAGGGTTGCTGCCGCATGAAGGTCGATGAGGTCACCCCGAACGTCGATCGTGCCGCGCTGCTCCCCGGCGCGCAGTTCGTCGACGCCTTCCGGATTGGCCTCGAGGGCAGCGCGCTCGATGCGCGAAACGCCGCGCAGCGCATGATGGGCCGTTCGCCGCGCTGGATCGACTTTCTGCTGTCGCTGCGGAACGCGCTGGTGGCGCCGTTCGGGCTTAAGACGTCGGGCGGCGGCGAAAAAGCCGCCGGCGGCCTGATCGGCATCTTTCCGGTTCTGAGCGAGACGCCCGAGCGTTTAGTCGCCGGATTTGACGATCATCATCTGGATTTCCGCGTGGTGGTGGATGTCGCCACTTCCGGCGAGGGCCAGCAGGTGACGGCGACGACGCTGGTGCGGACGCACAATTTGCTCGGCCGGGCGTATCTCGCGATCATTCTGCCGTTTCACCGGCTGGTCGTCCGCACCCTGCTGCGGCAGGTCGCCGCCTGAGCCGGGCGCATCCTGCGGCCCGGATGGACGCGTTGCATGGACCGTGCTTTGTTCCCGGCCGCCAACCAGCCGGCCGGGGTAATCCATGACGTTGTCCGTCGATCTCTTCTTTTCCTTTCGCAGTCCCTACAGCTATCTCGCGCTTTCGAAGACGCGCCAGATGGTCGCCGAGTACGATGTGACCGTGAACCTGCGCCCGGTCTATCCGCTCGCGGTGCGCGTGCCCGGCTTTTTCAAGCGCGCCAATCCGCAATTCGCGCGTTACGTCGTGCTGGATTCCAGCCGCGTCGCGAAATTCGAAAACATCCCGTTCCGCTTTCCCCGCCCGGATCCGATCGTGCAGGACATGGCGACGCTCGAAGTCGCCGAGCACCAGCCCTACATTCACCGGCTGACACGGCTTGGCGCCGCCGCGCAGATCGAAGGCCGCTCGCTGGTCTTCGTCGATGCCATCAGCCGCGTGTTGTGGGATGGCTCGGTCAAGGGATGGAACGCGGGCGATCATCTCGCCCGCGCCGCGGCGGCCGCCGGATTCGACCTGCCCGCGATGGACGCCGCGGTCGCGGCCGACCCCGATCGTTATGAAGCCGTCATTGCCGACAACGAAAAGGCCCATGCGGCCTCCGGCCACTGGGGCGTGCCGACTTTCGTGTTCGAGAACGAGCCGTTCTTCGGCCAGGACCGCATCGATCTCCTGATCTGGCGCATGGAAAGCAGGGGTCTGACCCGCCGTAGCTGATGTTGACGGCACGTCTAGCCAGCCGTACCTACCTCAGGGGAAACGAACGAGGCAAAGACCATGGCCCACGAAACCGCAACGCTTGCCGCCTATGTCGCGGACCTGAAATTCGAGGACATCCCAAGCGAGGTCCTCGATCGCGCCAAGGTGCTGACGCTGGATTTTCTCGGCAGCGCCATCCGGGCGCGGCGCGATGCGGAATCCACGCCCTCGCTGTTGAGGATGCTGGAAGCGCTGGCGCTCGACGGCTCCGGCGACTCCACCGTGTTCGGCGACACCAGGACCTGGACGCCGGCGGTGGCGGCGCTGCTCAACGGCGCGCTCGGCCATTCGCTGGATTTCGACGACACGCATGCGGATTCCTCGCTGCATGCGAGCGCGCCGGTGGTGCCGGCCGCGTTCGCGGTCGGCGAAATGGTCGGCGCCTCGGGGCGCGACGTGCTGACCGCGATCGTGGCGGGCTATGAGGTGTGCTGCCGGCTCGGCAACGCGCTCGATCCCACCTCGCATTACGCGCGCGGCTTTCACCCCACCGCCACCGCCGGCACCTACGGCGCCGCGGCCGCAGCGGCAAAACTGTTCGGACTGTCGAAGCAGCAGATCATCGCCGCGTTCGGCGTCTCCGGCAGCCAGGCGGCGGGCTCGCTGCAATTTTTGGTCAACGGCGCCTGGAACAAGCGCTACCAGGTCGGCGCGGCCGCGATGAACGGCGTGATCGCAGCGACCCTGGCGCGCAACGATTTCGTCGGCGCGACCGAATCGGTCGAAGGCAAGCATGGGCTATTGGTCGGCTACAGCGACAATCCGCATCCGGACAAGGCGGTCGCCGGCCTCGGCAAGATCTACGAGACCATGAAGATCGGCGTCAAACCCTATCCGAGCTGCCGCTATACCCATGCCGCGCTCGATGCGCTGATCGCGATGCGCCGGGAGCACAATCTGACGCCGGACCAGATCAAGCGGGTCGAGATCGGGCTGCATCGCAACGGCATCACGCTGACCGGCGACGCCGCCACCAAGCGGCATCCGACCTCGATCGTCGGCGGCCAGTTCTCGATGTTTTTCACCGGCGCAGTCGCACTCGATCAGGGCCGCTTCGGCTGGGACGATTATGAACGGCTCGGCGACGCCGCCGTTGACGCGCTCGCCGACAAGTTCGACGTGGTGCAGGACGACCGGCTCGAAATCGGCCGCAGCCATCCGTTCGGCGCGCGCGTCAGCATCACCACCGACGACGGCGTGCATGAGCGGATCTCAGCCGATCCCTCCGGCGAGCCCAATTCGTTCCCCGACGCGCGGGCGATGCAGCAGAAGTTCCTCACGCTGGCGCGTCCGGTGCTGAACGGCCGCGCCGACCAGCTTGCGGATGCGATCCTGTCGCTGGAACGCTTCGATAGCGTCGAGAAGGCCACCCAGCTCGGCCGCCAATAGCCGAAGTCAGTTTCCAGCGGCGAGGTGTCCCTTGCCGCCGGTGGCGGCGATCACCTCGGTAACCAGGCGCGACACACCCTCGATGTCGTATCGATTTCCTGACGTGCCGAAGCGCGCAATGACGAGCCGTTCGGAGGGAATGATGACGACATATTGTCCGAACGTGCCGCTGGCGTAGAAGGAGTCGGCCGGCCAGCCGCGCGAGGTGCGGTACTTCGCGCCAAAACTGTCGCCGCGATTGGTCCAGAACCCCGCGCCGTATCCGACCCACGCGCTTGCGGTCGGCGTCGCGGAGTAATTCACCCATCCCTGGGGCAGGATGCGTTGTCCGCCGACGACGCCGTCATTGAGATAGAGGGCGCCCAACCGCGCCCAGTCGCGCGCGGAGGCCAGCATCTGGCTCGATCCTTCCGGGGTGCCGGCGGCGTCGAATTCCAGCGTGACGTGGCGCATGCCGAGCGGGCCGAACAGCTCGCTGCGCGCAAAGCGCAGCACGTCGGCGGCGTGCCCGCCGGCCGCGTCGCGGATCAGATGCGAGAGGATGATGGTGTTGCCGTCGTGATAATTCCAGGCGCTGCCGGGGGTGCTTTCGAGATCGGCGCCTTCGGCGAACGCCGCCATGTCGTGGGCGATGAATTTCATCCGGTTGACCGGCGCGATGGCGCTCAAGAGCGAGGCATTGAGCGAACTGCCCATCGCCAATCCACTGGTGTGCCGCAGCAGGTGATCAACCGTGATGGCGTGGTGGGGATCATCGGGGCTCTGCCAGGCCGCGACCGGCGCCGGTTCATCGACGGCGATTCTGCCCTGGCGAACCAGAATCCCCGTCAGTGCCGAGATCACCGATTTGGTGGCGGAGTAGCCGAGGATAGGGGTGTCGATGCCATAGCCGGGCGCATAGCGTTCGGCGACGACGCGGCCGTCCCTCAGCACCACGACCGCGTGGGTATGGCGAAGCGGCGGCCGATCGGGCTCCGTGAAGGCGCGCTCGAGGGCGAGCTTGAGCTCGGGATTTGCGGGCTCCACCGGCGAAGGCCCGGCAATCTCCGGCAGCAGCGCGGGCGCCTGGCTTGCCGCCGGCGGCAGCGAGGCATCGACGGTTGGATCGTCATGCGCGACAAAACACCCCAAACCCTCGCGATAGACGGCGTGGCTCTGTCCGCCGCCAAAGAGCGTCACGGTCACGTCCTTGCGGGCACGATCGACGTGATAGTTGACGGCCCAAATGATCAGGCCGGCGCCGGGCATCGCCGCCGTCGTCTCCGAAAAGACCTGGTCCGGATCGAGGCCCGACACGAAGGTCTCCGAGCAGAGGATATGCGCGATGAAACCGGTCGCGACGCGTGGCGCGTCGTGCGCGCGGACCGCCGTCAGCGCCAGCGCGCCGCATAATGTCGTCGTCACGAGCAGGATGATCTTGTTTCTGGGGGTCACGGGCTTCTCCGGCAGTTTCTCGCCAACACGGCGTGCCGGACATGGCCCGAGCGGCGGTGCGAAAGCTCGCCGGATTCGGAAATCGCGCTGGCGGAAACCTCGAACCGGCTCGCCGATTCCGAAATATGCCAGTTATTTCAATGGATTCCGAAAGCTACGCGCCGGCCTCATTGAGTTTGCGGTACTCGGTCGGCGTGACCCCGGTGGTCGCCTTGAAGGCGCGGTTGAACGGCCCGAGCGACTGGAAGCCGGCATCCATCGCGATGGTGATGACGGGCACTTCGGCCTGGGAGGGATCGGCCAGCGCCGCCTTTGCCTCCTCGATCCGGTGATTGTTGAGAAAGACGTTGAAATTGCGATAGCCTAGTTGTTGGTTGATCAGACGGCGCAATTTATATTCGGGCACCGCGAGTTTCGTCGCCAGCATCCCGATGGTGACGCCCTCATGGCGATAGATGCGTTCGTCCGACATCAGGCGCATCAGGGCATCGAGCAGCCTGCGATCCGACGCGCTCGCTTCGCTGGACACGACGGCCGCCACGACAGGCTTTTCGGCGGGCGCGAAAATCGCCTCGCCCTTGACGCGCATCAGCGAGACCGCGATCGCGATCACGACGCCGGCGAGAATGGCGGCGTTCACGGTAGGGACCACGCCCGGCGCGTCCGCGATGGGCACGAAAATCTGCGCCAAGGCGTTGAAGCCGGCATAGACCGCCGCCGCGGCCACCACGAACGCCCGCAAGCTCCGGCGCTGCTCGACCAGATCGGTGGACCAGGACGCAACGGTTTGCGCAACGGCAAGCGCAACGAAGGCAAGCGAAATCACTGAGATGGCAATCGCGAAAATACGCGGATCGAGGATTTGCGCCGGCACCAGCACCAGGCAATTCGTCAGGCTCGCGGCCACCACCGCCAGCCAGGGCACCGCATGCCGGCCGCGCACTTCAAACGCATCGTCGAACAGCGCCCGCGCAAACAGCCAGAACACCACGACATTGCCGGTGGAAACCGCGATCAACGCCGCATGCCACGACGTCACCGGCAGCGTAAATCCCGACGCCGCGGTCACCGCATGGGCCGCCGAACCCAGCGCAAAAGCGCTGCCCAAACGGCCGGCGGCGACGGTTCTGAAATCACGCAACAACAGCGCCGCAAGCAGCAGCAACAATGTCGTCGTTCCCGCGCCCAGCGTCAGGTTGATCTGCGACAGCATGCGTTGACGATTCCACCATGGGTCATGCGCCCAAACCTAGTCCAAGCCACCGCCCGTTTCAATTTGCCGGCGACATCAGCCATTTGTCGCGCGACGTCACCCAGACATCGGCGACATGACCGAACAGGTCGAACTCGTCTCCTTTTTCGGCGCCGAGCCGCCGTGCCACGGCCTGCGAGGCGGTGTTTTCCTGGTCGATGCAGTGGACGATCCGGTCGAGTTCGAAGGTGGCAAACGACCAGTCGATCGCCGCGCGCGCCGCCTCCACCGCATAGCCCTTGCCGCGAAATTCGCCGGCAATACCCCAGCCGACTTCAAAACCCGGCCAGTTCGGCGGAAACCAGGGACCGACCCGGCCGGCGAATTTTCCGGTCGATTTCTCCTCGACCACGAACATGCCGAAGCCGTGCAGCGCCCAATGCCCGGACATGATCGCCGCGTTGCGCCAGCCGACCAGTTCATCGGTGACGGGCTTGCCGTCGCCGGTGATGAACCGCGCGGTGCCGGGATCGGACAGCATCGCCGTGTTCGGCGCGACATCGGCGCCGCGCCATCGCCGCAGTTTCAGACGCCCGGTCTCGATGACGGGACCGTCGGGCTGGGCAAGCGTCACGCCGGGCTTGAGCGGAGGCAGCATGGCAGTTTCCATGTTTCATGGAAACTATCTGCCACCTCTGCTCAGGCGGCAAGTGCCGCGCGAATCATCCGGGCCAGATCGGACTTGCGATAGGGCTTGGAAAGCAACAGCACGCCGGCGTCGAGATGACCGTGGTGGATGATGACTTCGTTCGAATAGCCTGACGTGAACAGCACTTTCAGGGAAGGCCTGCGCTGCAGGGCTGCGTCGGCGAGCTGCCTGCCATTCATCGAACCCGGCATGATCATATCGGTGAAAAGCAGATCGATTCCGTCGGGGCTGTCGATGACGGCCAGGGCCTCCGCGGCATCGACCGCCGTCAGCGTATGGTATCCGAGGCTCTTGATCTGGCCCACGACGAAGGTTCGCACCAGATTGTCGTCCTCAACGACCAGGATGGCTTTACGGCCGCCTTCAGGATCCGTGCTGCGGGGCAACCCGGCCGAGGCTGCGGCACCGCTCGCCTGCGGCAGATAAATTCTGACGGTCGTGCCGTGGCCTTCTTCGCTGTCGATCTTGATATGCCCGTTGGATTGCTTGACGAATCCGTAGACCATGCTGAGGCCGAGGCCGGTCCCCTTGTCGACGCCCTTGGTGGTGAAGAAGGGCTCAAAGACCCTTTCCACGATGCCGACGGGAATGCCGCGGCCGGAATCGGTCACGGCGAGCATGACATAGGGTCCGGCGGTGATAGCCCCGCTGGTGTCGCCGTGGCTTTCGTCAATCTCGACATTGCGGGTCTCGATGGTGAGCCGGCCACCGTCCGGCATCGCGTCGCGCGCGTTGGCGGCGAGACCGAGGATCGCATTGGTGAGCTGACCGGGGTCGATCAGCGCGCGCGCCACGTCGCCGGCGAGCGCCGTGCGGACCTCGACGGGCTCGCCAAGTGTCTGCCGCAGCAGCTCGGCTGCATTCATCACCAGTGAATTGACGTCGACCTCACGCGGTTGCAGCGGCTGCTTGCGGGCGAATGCGAGCAGGCGTTGCGTCAAATCAGCGCCGCGCGCCGCGGCATCGTTCATCAGCTTGGCGATCGCCGCCAGTTGCGGCCGGTCCGCAACGGCCTCCGCCAGGATTTCGACCGTTCCGGTAATGACCGTGAGAATATTATTCAGGTCATGGGCGACGCCGCCGGTCAATTGCCCCAACACTTCCATCTTCTGGGCCTGGCGAAGCTGCAAATCCGCGGCGTTCCTTTCCCCGATCAGGCGGTCCTTCTCCTCGACCAGCGCCTTCATATTGTCGGCGACGGCCTGCAGGGCTGCGCAGCGGGAGGCGGTCGAGACGGCCTCGGCCAGCAAATCGGCGAGAGCGGCAAGAAAGTCGATGTCGTGCTGGTCGTAATGGCGCTGCCGGTCGTTGTCGATCTCGAGGATGCCATATGGCCGCTCGTCGCCGCCCTTGATGACGACATCGACGATCGAGACGATGCCGTGCGCGGCATAAAACGGCGGCGGATCGAAGCCTGCGTCCTTTTGCAAATCGGCGATGATGGATGGGAGCCCGGTGGTGAAGGCGCGTCCCTGCGGCGATCTCATATCGGCGCGCGACACGACGTGGCCGATCACGCCGTCCTGCCAGCCGTAACCTGCGACGACGAGCAGGTCATTCTCCTCGGCACGGTACCGGCACACTTTGCTGAAAGGGACGCCGAGGCCTTCGGCACAGACCCGGACTGCTTCGGAGAGGATCTCCATCAAATCCCGCTCGCGCAGTGCGAAGCGGCCGAACCGGGCGATGGCGGCTTGCTGGCGTAGCAGCTTTTGGATTTGCGCAGCAGCATCGGTCATGGGGTGGCTCGACGGCGTTGTCGCATCGTGCCGTAAGATGTACCGGGCGACGCCTGACTCCTATCCGTTGATCTACGGGATTTGATGTTTTGCCGGATGCGGCATTTCGTCTGCATTACTAGCAGGTACGCAATATCGAACGTTCGGACAGGCTGGCCGGGGTGGACCGAGCCGGCCTCGGGCTTGTAACCTGCGGGGCCATCCCGCCGAGTCAAGATTTCCTCATGCAGCGCACGCCCTTCATCGAGACCCTGAGCGACCTGTTCATCCGCTCGGCGGCGTGGCGCGGGCGCGACGAGCTGTTCGTCGACGAAGAAGACCGCATCGGCGGCGCAGACGCACTCGATCAGGCGCTCAGAATCGCGCAAGGCTTTGCCGATCACGGGGCCGGTCCGGGCCAGGTGATCGCCTATCTCTGCCGCAGTTCGGCCCGGCATGCGGTGGCGTGGTTCGCCGCCCCCTTGAGCGGCCGGATCGCGTGCAGCCTTCATGTGCGCGAGACGGCGGAGCGGCTGGGCCAGGCGCTCGACTGGCTCGATGCCAGGGTCCTGGTGCATGATTCCGATCTCGAAGCCGAGGCGATCGCGGCGGTCGCCGCATCCGGCCGACCGATCCGGCGCATCAGCCTTGGCGCACGCGGCAGCGCCGATGCCGACTACGGCAACATCGTCGCGGCCACGGCGCCCTTCGATATCGCGGCGAGCCGGCCGAAGCCGTCCGACGTCGCCGCGATCGTGTTCTCGTCGGGCACGACGGGGAAGCCCAAGGGCATCATGCACAGCCAGAAGACGCTGCTGGAGGCCGCCAAGGGCGGCCAGGTGGTGATGGGACCGATCACGCCGGACAGTGCCACGCTGCTCTACATGCAGCCGTCATTCGCGGCATGGCCGATCATCGTGCTGCCTTACGTAGCCGCGAAAGCAAAAGTCTGTTTCGGCAAGCTGTTCACGCCGCCGGCCTTTCTGGAATCCTGCCAGCGCGAGCGCATCACACTGGCGCCGCTGGTGCCGACCATGTGGCGGATGGTGTTCGAGGCCTCGCCTGAAAATTACGACCTGTCGGCGCTGACGCTGGTGTCGATTTCCGGCGAAGCCCCGGCGCCGAGCGACGTGCGCCAGCTCTATGACAGGTTCTGCAAAAACATCTGCTGCGTCTATCTCTCCGGCGAAGCCTTTACCGCATCCGGCGTGATGGCCAATACGCGCGATCTGATGGAGCGCGGCAAGATCGGCTCCAGCGGGCGGCCGGTGGTCGGCGCCGATGTCCGGATTCTGGTGCCCGGCGGCGGTTTCGACGATGAAGCGGCCAACGGCGAAACCGGAGAGATCGCGATCTCGGGTCCGTCGCTGGCGATCGGCTACTGGAGGGATCCGGAACTGACGCGCGAAAAATTCCGCGACGGCTGGTGGCGCAGCGGCGATCTCGGGCGGCTGGACGCCGACAACTACCTCTTGGTCTCTGGCCGCATCGACAATGTGATCAACACCGGCGGCATCAAGGTGAGCGGCGAGGAGATCGAGCACGCGCTGTTGTCGCATCCCGCCATCGCGCAATGCGCCGTCGTCGGCCAGCCCGACCCGCGGCTGGGACAACGCATTGAGGCCTATCTCGTCGCCCGCGGCGCGCCCCCGGACTCCGGCGAAATCGACCTGTTCCTGCGCCGGGAGCGCCATCTCGCCGGCTACAAGATTCCGAAGGCGTTTCACTGGATCGACGCCATGCCGACCGGCCCGACCGGAAAGCTGTTCCGGCGCGCGCTGCGGGCCGACGGATAATCGTTGCCGCACACGTGACGTCATCCTGAGGTGCGCGCTCTTGCGCGCCTCGAAGGATGGCAGCATCATCCTGACCCATCCTTCGAGGCTCACACTACGGTGCAACTGCACCGTAATGTGAGCGCATCAGGATGACAGAAATCAGGATGACGGAAAGAAGAAAAATCACGGAGATCCCATGAGCTGGCTTCCCGATAACGATCCTGTGCTGGGCGATGCCAAATCCTGCGACGCGCTGGAGCTTGTCATCGTGCCGCGCACCCGCGACCTCGGCGATGGATTTTCGGTACGGCGCGCGCTGCCGCACGGCAAGCGCCAGATGGTCGGCCCCTTCATCTTCTTCGACCATTTCGGCCCGGTTCAGTTCATGTCCGGCAAGGGCATGGACGTACGCCCGCATCCGCATATCGGGCTGGCCACCGTCACCTATCTGTTCGACGGCAGCATCATGCACCGCGACAGCGAGGGCAACGTCCGGGAAATCCAGCCCGGCGCGATGAACCTGATGACCGCGGGCCGCGGCATCGCCCATTCCGAGCGCACGCCAGACCTGCAGCGGCAGAACGGGCAGAAGATGCTGGGCCTGCAGAGCTGGATCGCGCTGCCGGCCGGCTCGGAAGAGATCGCGCCGTCGTTTCAGCATTATGCCGCCGCCGATCTGCCCACGGTGCAAGACCGCGGCTTTACCGCGCGCGTCATCGCCGGCAGCGGTTTTGGCGCGAAATCGCCGGTTTCGATGGTATCGCCGTGGTTCTACACCGAAGTGACGGCGGAACAGGGCGTCAGCGTGCCGCTCGACCCCGACCACGAGGAGCGCGCCATCTACCTGGTCGACGGCGAGGTCGAAATCGCAGGCGACCGGTTCGAGGGGCCGCGGCTTCTGATCTTCCGGCCCGGCGATCGCATCACGGTGAAAACGACAAAGCCCACGCGGATGATGTTTCTCGGCGGCGACGCGCTGGAAGGTCCGCGTCATATCTGGTGGAATTTCGTCTCTTCCAGTAAAGAGCGGATCGAGCAGGCCAAGCAGGACTGGAAAACCGGCCGCTTCGCGCCTGTTCCCAACGAACACGAGTTCATTCCACTGCCGGAATGAACTATTCCTGTTCATCATCCGATGTCCGCGCGCATCCCGCGCGGGAGCACTGCTGCCTTGAAAGTCCGCCGATGACCACCATGCTCGCCAGCGACCTGCCTCTTCCCCGGATCGGGCGCGGCAAGGTCCGCGATATCTACGCCGTCGGCGACGATCGCGTGCTGCTGTTGACCACCGACCGCATCAGCGCCTTCGACGTCGTCATGGCCGAGACCATCCCGATGAAGGGCGCGGTGCTGACCCAGATCAGCGCATGGTGGTTCAACGAGCTCGAGGGCGTGGTCCATCATCACATGATCAGCGCCGACGCCGACGAAATCATCCGCGAAGTGCCCGCACTGGCGGGACATCGCGCCTCGCTCGCGGGACGCGCGATGCTGTGCAAGCGGACCACCGTGTTTCCGATCGAATGCGTGATCCGCGGTTATCTCTCCGGCTCGGCGTGGAAGGAATATGCGGCCCATGGCACCCTGGCCGGCGAGAAGCTCCCGCCGGGGCTGCTCGAAAGCGGGAAGCTGGAGCCCGCGATCTTCAGTCCGGCGACCAAGGCCGAAACCGGCCATGACGAGAACATCACGATCGCGCGGATGCGCGAGATCCTCGGCGACGAGGTGACCTACACGCTGGAGAGCATGACGCGGGCGGTCTATACGCTCGGCGAAAAGCTCAGCCGCGATCAGGGCATCATCATCGCCGATACCAAGTTCGAATTCGGCCGCGACAGAGACGGCCACATCATCCTGATCGACGAGGTGATGACCCCCGACAGTTCGCGATTCTGGGCGGCGGATGCCTACAGGCCGGGCCAGCCGCAGCCGAGTTTCGACAAGCAGCCGCTGCGCGATTATCTCGACGCCGAACGCCGCGCCGGCCGCTGGAACGGAGAAGCCCCGCCGCCACCCTTGCCGGCCAGCGTGGTCGAGGCTACCAGCAAGCGCTATCTCGAAGCCTATCGCCGGATCACGGGGAGCGAGCTGACGGTCTGAATCCGTCATTCCGGGATGGTGCGCTAGCACCAGACCCGGAATCTCGAGATTCCGGGCTCGATGCTTCGCATCGCCCCGGAATGACGACCGAGGGAGAAATAACAGGGGAGAGCAGACATGACCGAGGCCGACAGCGTGCTGGTCGAACGCGATGGTGCGGTGACCATCGTCTCCATCAACCGTCCGCATTGCCGCAACGCCGTCGATGGCGCGACGGCGCGGAAACTTTACGACGCATTCAGGGCGTTCGATGCCGATGCGGAAGCCTCGGTCGCGGTGTTCGCCGGCACCGGCGGCTTCTTCTGCGCCGGCGCCGACCTCAAGGCGGTGGCGTCAGGCGATCCCAACAAGAAGCGCGAGGTCGGCGGCCACGATTCGATCGCCCCGATGGGGCCGAGCCGGCTGCGGCTGTCAAAGCCGGTGATCGCGGCAGTGGAGGGTTTTGCGGTCGCCGGCGGCATGGAGCTGGCACTGTGGGCGGACATGCGCGTGGTTGCCGAGGACGCTACGTTCGGCGTGTTCTGCCGCCGCTTCGGCGTGCCGCTGATCGATCTCGGCACCATCCGGCTGCCGCGGCTGATCGGCCATTCCCAGGCGATCGACCTCATTTTGACCGGCCGCCCGGTCGGGGGTGCGGAAGCGCTGCGCATGGGCCTTGCCAACCGCCTGGTTCCCAGGGGCGAGACCCGCGCACAGGCGATCGCGCTGGCGAAGGAGATCGCGCGCTTTCCCCAGACCTGCCTGCGCGCCGACCGCCTGTCGGCGCTGCGGCAGTGGGACCTTTCGGAAGAAGAGGCCATCGCGAACGAAATGCGCGGCGGGCTCGAGGTCATCGCGTCCGGCGAAACGCTCTCAGGCGCGACCCGCTTTGCCTCCGGCGTCGGCCGGCACGGCGCATTCGGCGAGAGCAAGTCAAACTAAGTCTTGCCGACGATTGCCGGATCAAGCGCCGGGTTCCGTCGCGCTTGGCTGGTACTATCATAAAAATTTTCTTGTCGCTGGCTGACGCGGTCGTCTACCACTGGCAGCGGGTGGTGGGGTTCGCGCGTGGTCAATCAATCGGTCAGTCTCGGTCCTAAACTGCGCCGAGCGATCAACGACGTGCTCGGCGGCAGCGCCGCCAGCGTCCTGACCGTCACCTTCGGGCTGTCCTACGCGCTGCTGATCTTCGCAGGTCCCCTGGCGCCGTATCTGTCCTACGGCGTTGCCGCCACCTTCATTTCATCGGCTGTTCTTGCCGCCGTTCTCGCCCTCGGCAGTTCCCTGCCGTTTGCGGTTGGGGGTCCCGAGAGTTCTACCGCGGCGATGACGGCGATCCTGGCGTCCTCGCTGGTCGAGCGGATGGCGGTGGCCGATACGACGGCCCCGCCGCTCGCGCCGGTGCTCATCACGCTTGGCCTCGCCAGCATCGCCACCGGCATCGTGCTGTGCGGCTTCGGCATGACGCGGATGGGGCGCGCGATCCGCTACGTGCCTTACCCGGTGGTCGGGGGATTTCTCGCCGCCACCGGCTGCCTGATCCTGTTGGGCGCCATTCGCGTCATCACCGGCCACCGCCTTCAATTCGGAACCCTCGATCAATTCGCCAACCCCCTGACCCTGTCCGAATTGGCGGCGGCCTGCGCCATGGCGACAGTGCTGTATCTGACCTGGCACCGCTCCCGCAGTTCGTTCGGACTGCCGGTCGTTCTCGTCGCGGGCATTCTCCTCGCACATCTCGTGTTCTGGCTGGCGAGCATTTCGCCGGCAGAGGCGCAAGCCGCGGGTTGGACCTTTCAGCCCCCGCCGCACGTCACCTACATGCTGCCGTGGAGCGCAACCGAGATCGGCCGTTACCCCTGGCACCTCCTGCCGGATCTCTCGGGCAATCTGATCGCGGTCGTCTTCGTCACCGCCTCCAGCGCCTTGTTCAACACCACCGGCCTCGAAGTCGCCGTTCATCGCGAAGCCAACCTCGAGCGGGAATTGAGCGTCACCGGTCTGGCCAACATGCTGTCGGGCGCATTCGGCGGCTATACCGGCTGCGTTTCCATCAGCCGCTCCGTGCTCAACTTCAACAGCGGCGGGACTGGCCGGCTGTCCGGACTGACAGTCGCCGCGATTTCGACGCTGATGCTGGCCTTCGCTCCGATGCTGCTCGGCTACATGCCGAAATTCGTGCTCGGCGGCCTCCTGATTTATCTCGGCGCCGACCAGCTTCACCGATGGATCATTCAGTCGCGGCGGCGGCTTTCGCTGACCGAATATCTGTCGCTGCTGGCAATCATCGTCATCATCGTGCAATGGGGTTTTATCGCCGGCATCCTGATCGGCGTCGTGATCGGCTGCGCCACCTTCGCGCTGAGCGCCTCCCGGATCGATTCCATCAAATACAGTTTCGACGGCTCGGAATTCCGCAGTTCGCTCGATCGCTCCCGCGACGACCAGGCCGTGCTGTCGGCACATGGCGGCAAAATCCAGGGCCTCAACCTGCAAAGCTATCTGTTCTTCGGCTCGGCCAACCGGCTTTACCAGCACGTCAAGGCGCTGCTGGCGCGGCATCCGGAATGCCGATTCCTGGTATTCGACTTCAAGCTGGTCACCGGCATCGATTCCTCGGCGGCCTACAGTTTCGCCCAGATCAAGCGGGCCGCCCATGACCGCGGCATCAGACTGGTGCTGGTGCATCTTCCGCCCGCGGCCGAGAAGGCGTTGCGGTCGAGCGAGTTCATCTCGAGGGAGATCAGCATCGTGCCCGAACTCGATCATGCGCTGGAATGGTGCGAGAACGAGATCATCGCCCAACACAGGGATCGCGAAGGCGAAGAGGCCTCGTTGCGCGACTGGTTCATCCAGATTCTCGGGACCGAACAAGACGCCGCAGAATTGATACGGCGCTGCCGGCGCCTCGAGGTCGCCGCCGGCGAGATCATCGTCAGCGCCGGCGAGGCCGCCGACTCCATGCACTTCATCCTCGACGGCCGCCTCGGCATCATGATTCCCGCAAGCGAAGGCCGCACCACGCGGGTACGCAGTCTCGGCCGCTACACCACGATCGGGGAGATGGGCCTGGTTTCGCAGGCGCCGCGCAACGCGACGATCCAGGCCGAAGTCGCCAGCGCCCTCTATGTCCTGAGCACGCAGCAATTCGAGGCGATCAAAAGCGAAAACCCGGCGCTCGGCCAGAAGCTTCTGACCTATTTCGTCTCCGTGATGGCCGAACGCCTGACCTTCGCCAATCGCATGATCGCGGTGCTCAGGAGATAGCGGAAGGCGGCGTGGTCGTTGTCCGCTCCGGCCGGTCGACCTCGTCCAGCGCCAGCAGCAGCGACGCGACGCGGTTGGCGGAGGACGCCCACTCCGCCAGCTTGGCGAAATTGTCGGTGAACCAGTTGAACGCGGTCTGCACGACAACGAACGCCGCCGCGGCCTGGACCACCTCCCCGAGGCTCATTGTGCCCATGAGATATTTCGGGGTGCATAGCAGCAAACCGATCACGGGCGTTACCAGGAGGCTCGAATAGGTCACCACCGTCATCCGCATCAGCTGCCACATATAGATCCGCCAGATCGTGATCACCCCCTTCAGTGCCGCACCGATGACATGACGCGGGTCCTTTTTGCCGTCCGGCAGCGCGGTCCCTTCCCCGCTCTCGCGCAAATGCGTTCCGATCGACCTCAACTCCGCTTCGGTCCGTTTGTTTTCCTCCATCACGCGGGTCAAATGATGGGCGATGAGAAAGATGGCGGCCGAGAGCAGGGCGGAATAGACGATCACCGCGATGACGAGGTAACCGGGAATGGTCAGGACGAAACCGCCGAGAGCAATGGGCAGGCCGTCTCCCACCGACCAGAGAATTCCGATGAACGTCACGGCATTGAGCATCGACTGAAGCAGCCCGACGACGAGGTCGACTGGCAGATCGGTCGCTATCCGGCCGTCCTCCGCGATGCGGAATTCCGGACTGTCATAGTCTCCGGCCACGAACCTGAGCCGGACGTAGCGATCATCCTTCAGCCAGCGGTCATAGAGGTGATTGCTGAGCCACGCGCGCCAGCTGCGCTGCATGGTCATGCGGCCCCAGACCGAGAAGACCGTGAGCGCGAGACTGGCCGCGGCCAGCGGCACGAAGCGCAACGCCTCGGTCCAGAGCCCGGCGGCGTCCCGGCGCCCAATGGCGTTGAAGAAGTCACGGTTCCAGTAATTCAGCGCATACTGCGTCAGCAATTGCAGGATCACGGTCACTATCAGCACGGCTACCAGAAGCCAAGCCCGCCACGCCCCCGGGCCGCGCCAGAATCCCGAGGCGCTGCGCCAGAATCGAGCGAGCAGCCGCTTCTCGTCCGGAGCAGAATGGATCTGGTTCAGCATGGTGCTTCGGTTGCATCGGCCGCGCGATGACACCGAACGAGACGCGTGGCCGAAAGGGACATCAGACAAAATTACGCGATCCGCAACTACCTGATTTGACCTGGGTCAAGCAAATGATTTGGCTCCGACCACGCTGGCGTGCCGGGACGACGCCCCTGCATTTTTGCGTTTTGACCGGCCTCGTGCTGAGATATCTCATTTACGGGGTTCAGGAAGATGACGGCACGCGTTCCTTCGGCCGGTATGGAAACCTTTGTCGCCTGCGATTTCCGCCTGCAAAGCGGGATCGTCATGCCGGCCGTGACCATCGCCTATCGGACGCTGGGCGTCCTCGCGCCCAACCGCGACAATGCGGTGATGGTCACCCATGGCAACACCAGCGGTCCGCATCTGATCGATCCCGGCGGATCGACGGCCGAAGGAAGCTGGAACGAGATCGTCGGCCCCGGCAGAGCGGTCGACACCAGCCGCTTCTTTGTCGTCTGTCCGAACATGCTGGGCTCGTCCTACGGATCGACCAACGCGGCGAGCATCGATCCCTCGACGGGAAAGCGGTACGGACCCCGGTTTCCCGACATCACCGTGGGCGACATAGTTGCGACCCAAAAGGCGCTGCTCGACCATCTCGGCATCGAGAGACTGGTCGCGATCGTCGGCCCGTCCTATGGCGGATTCCAGGGCTTTCAATGGGCGGTCGATCATCCCGGCATGATGAAAGGAGTCGCGGCGATCGTCACGGCGCCGATGGTGCCGCGCGAGCGTTCCGAGGGCAATGTGCAACGACTGCTCGCAACCCTGTCGAAGGACCCGAACTGGAACGGCGGCGACTATTACGATCGCGGCGGCGTGCTGGAGAGCATGATCCAGATTCGAATCGCCACGCTCAAGACCTATGGGATCGAGACCCGCTTGCGCGACACCATGAGCGATCCCGAACAGATCGAGGCGGCGATCCGCGCCGAGGCCGCGCGCTGGGCGAGCGGCTTCGATGCCAACTCGCTGATCATTCTGGCCAAGGCGCTGCGCGGCTTTGACGTGACGGCGCAATTTTCGAAGATCAGGTCGAAGGTTCTTTATGTGCTGTCGCGGACCGACAAATTGTTTCCGCCGGAACTTGCTGCAAGCGTGATGCCGGGGCTGAAGGCCGCGGGCGTCGACGCTGATTATTTCCTGCTCGACAGCGAATACGGCCATTCGGCAACCGGCCGCGACGCCCATAAATGGGCGCCGCGGCTGCGGCAGTTCATGGAAAGCCTGTGAGGATAGCCCGGATGAAGCGAAGCGCAATCCGGGACCACGCAATCGGGATACGCCACCCGGATTACGCTTCGCTTCATCCGAGCCCGTTACCCTATCTACGCTGCTAGCTTCGCTAGACCCCCGCCATCATCACGTATTTGATCTCGACATATTCTTCCATGCCGTGATGCGAGCCTTCGCGGCCCAGGCCACTTTCCTTGACGCCGCCGAAGGGCGCTACTTCTGTCGTGATCAACCCGGTGTTGACGCCGACCATGCCGGACTCCAGCGCCTCGGCGACCCGCCAGACCCGGCCGAGATCGCGGGCATAGAAATAGGAGGCGAGCCCGAACGGCGAGTTGTTGCACAGCGCGATCACTTCGGCCTCGTCCTTGAAGCGGAACACCGGCGCCAGCGGCCCGAAGGTTTCCTCCCGCGACACCAGCGCGTCGGCTGCGACGTTTGCCAGCACCGTCGGCTCGAAGAACGTGCCGCCCAGCGAATGGCGCTTTCCGCCGGTGATGATCCTGGCACCATGCTTGACCGCATCCGCGATGTGCTTCTCGACCTTGTCGACCGCTTCCATGTTGATGAGCGGCCCCTGCGTCACGCCTTGCTCGGCGCCATCGCCGATCTTCAACGCCGCGACTTTCTTCGAAAGTTTCTCGACGAACTGATCGTAGATCTTGTCCTGGGCATAGATGCGGTTGGCACAAACGCAGGTCTGACCCATGTTGCGATATTTCGAGACCATCGCGCCTTCGACCGCGGCATCGATATCGGCGTCGTCGAACACCACGAACGGCGCATTGCCGCCGAGCTCCAGCCCGAGCCTCTTCACGCCGACCGAGGCCTGCCGGTACAGGATCTTGCCGACCTCGGTCGATCCGGTGAAGCCGACGAAGCGCACCGCGGGATGCTCGCACAGGACCTTGCCGATCGGCGGCGCGTCGCCGGTGATGACATTGAACACACCCTTCGGCACGCCGGCCTTCTCGGCCAGCGCCGCCAGCGCCAGCGCGCTGAGCGGCGTCTCGTTGGCGGGTTTCAGGACCACCGTGCAGCCCGCGGCGAGCGCCGGCGATACCTTGCGGGTGATCATCGAATTGGGAAAATTCCACGGCGTGATCGCGCCGCAAACGCCGATCGGCTGCTTGATCGCGAGCAGCCGCGCATCCGCGCGCTGCGTCGGGATGGTTTCGCCATAGACGCGGCGGGCTTCCTCGGCGAAAAATTCGACATAGGCGCCGCCGATATCGACTTCGCCGAGCGCCTCGGCCAGCGGCTTGCCCTGCTCGGAGGTCAGGATCAGCGCCAGATCCTCGCGGTTGGCGACGATCAGCTCGAACCATTTGCGTAAGGTATTGGAGCGCTGCTTGGCGGTGAATTTCGCCCAGGCAGGAAATGCGCGCTCGGCGGCTTCGACCGCGCGGGTGGTATCCGCGGCGGTCATCTGCGGCACTTTTGCAATTTCGACGCCGCTAGCCGGATTGTTCACGGGATGCGCCGGCGTGCCGACCCAGGCGCCGTCGACATAACAGTGCTCGCGCAGCAGTGAGGGATCCTTCAGACGAGTGCGCAGCGATGGCGCGGACGATTGCGGGGCGCGTGCGGCAGCGGTCGGGGTCATGGCGCTACTCCTGGGATTTTTTTGGGTATTGGAAGCAAGTATAGGCTGAAACCGGCCACAATGCATCGGCCGCAAAAGCGCGGCTGCCTCGAGCAATTTTGGGGGCTGCGATCAAAGTTTCAGAGACGAGCAGTAATGCCGTCATTCCGGGATGGTCCGAAGGACCAGACCCGGAATCTCGAGATTCCGGGCTCGATGCGGAGCCTGTCATCGGGCCGCGCTTCGCGCGGACCCGTTGGCATCGCCCCGGAATGACGATCTCGGTTCAGGCCGCGCCGCTCATATAGGCCTCGCGGCGGCCGATCATGCGCTCCGCCGCGGCCTTGGCGTCTGCCTTGGTGGAGGTTGCGCAGGTGCGATATTCGAGGTCCGGCAAGGCCGCCGCTTCGCGCCGTCCGAACCATGATTTGGAACCGACCGGCAGCAGCGCCAGCGCCTGGGCCACGTTGTCGACCGCGCCGAACGAGTGCAGCGCGCCCGTTCCCGCGTAACGGACTTCGTAAATGCCGGGACTGATCGGTGCTTCAATATTTTCGCCGCGGCCCGCCCGCGGATACCGCTTCCATTCGCTCCAAGTCGAAATCATTGCCTGCCCCTCGCGGCACCGTTGGCCGCAATCATTTTCATCAAATTACTCAATCGGAAGCACTGTTTGTGCTGCGATCTGAACGCCTTACTACAAAATGGGCTCCGGAAAGGAGATTCGCAAGATATCGCCGAAGAAGGATGAGGTCACCGTTAATGCGCGCCCCATCCACGCAATTATGCCGAGTGTTTCAGTACAAACTCTCCGCTCCGGAGGCGATCACGAGATCGGGACCGGTTGACCTCGCCGCTCACGCTTGCGTGACACGGCGGCCGGGGGGAAGATCGGGCACTTTCAAAAAACAACGGGAGGTGCCCCATGCAAAGCAAGGCTCAGATCGATCAGGTCCTGCGGCAGAAAAGCGACGCCAAGGAAATTCCCGGCGTCGTCGCCATGGCCGCCAACAGCAAAGAGGTGATCTACCAGGGCGCGTTCGGCAAACGCGACCTGTCCAGGGACGATGCCATGACGCCCGACAGCGTGTTCTGGATCGCCTCGATGACCAAGGCCATCACGGGCGCCGCCGCCATGCAGCTGGTCGAGCAGGGCAAGCTCGCGCTGGACGAGCCGATCGGCAAGGTGCTGCCCGACCTCGCTTCGCCGCAGGTGCTCGAAGGCTTCGACGCCAATGGCGAGCCGATGCTGCGGCCGGCGAGGAACCCGATCACGCTGCGCCATCTCATGACCCATACCGCCGGCTTCTGCTACAATATGTGGAATGGCGACATGGTGCAGTATCTGGAAAAAACCGGACTGCCCGCCGTCACCACCTGCAAGAACGACGCGCTGAAGCTGCCGCTGATGACGGACCCCGGCACGCGCTGGGAATATGGCATCAACATCGATTACGTCGGCAAGGCGGTCGAGGCGGTGAGCGGCAAGAAGCTCGATGCCTATCTGCGCGACCATGTGTTCAACCCGCTCGGCATGACCGATACCGCCTTCAAGATCGGCGAATCCCAGCGCCAGCGGCTGGTCGCCATGCACGGCCGCAACCCCGACGGATCGCTGGCGCCGATGCCGTTCGAACTCGAACAGGATCCGGAATTCCACATGGGCGGCGGCGGCCTTTACGGCACCGCGGGCGATTACATCAAGTTCACCCAGATGATCCTCAACAAGGGCCGCGGCAACGGCAACCAGCTGCTGAAGCCCGAGACGGTCACGATGATGGGCGAGAACCACATCGGCGACCTCACCATGACCAAGATGACCTCGGCGGTCGCCTTCGCCACCAACGATGTCGATCTCTATCCGGACATGGTCAAGAAATGGGGGCTCTCGTTCCTGATCACGACCGCCCAGACGGCGGAGGGCCGCAGTCCCGGCAGCCTCGCCTGGGCGGGCCTTGCCAACACCTACTACTGGATCGACCCGGCGCGCGATATCACTGGCGTGATCCTGATGCAGGTGCTGCCATTCGCGGACGGCAAGTGCCTGGAAGCCTTTGCGGGCTTCGAGTCCGGCGTCTATGCGGGGCTCGACGCGACCGGTCAGAAGGCTGCCTAGAGTCGTCACCCCTTCCCGGCGCCGTCAGACCGATGGCGCCGGGAAATTGCCCTCGACCGGATTTTGCGGATAAATCCCTCGGCACGCGCGTCTCGACGCACTGGAGAAGCCACCTTGACTGAAATTGCGGATAGCTATGTTTGCGGCGTCGCCGACGCGCCGCTGCTCGGCAACACCATCGGGCACAGCCTCGATCTCGCGGCCCGGCGCTGGGAGAATCGCGAGGCGCTGGTCTCGCCGAGCCATGGCGTGCGGTGGACTTGGAAGGAGCTGGCCGAGCGGGTCGATGCGCTGGCCGCGGGTTTTCTCGCGCTCGGCTTTGAGCCCGGCGCGCGGATCGGCGTCTGGTCGCTGAACCGGCCGGAATGGACGCTGACGCAGTTCGCCGCGGCCAAGGCCGGGCTCATTCTCGTCACCATCAATCCCGCCTACCGCCTCAGCGAACTCGAATTCGCATTGGCAAAAGTCGGATGCGCCGGGATCGTCACGGCGACTGCCTTCAAGACCAGCAATTACATGGAGATGCTGAACACGCTGCTGCCGGAGCTCGCGAACTCGCAACCCGGCGCGCTGAACGCGGCGCGGTTGCCGCAACTACGCGCGGTGATCCAGGTCGGCGGGCCGAAGGCTGCGGGCACCATTGCATTCGAGGATGTGGCGCATATGGGCGGCGCGCGCCATCGCGAGGCGCTGGCGGCACTCGCCAAAACTCTGCAGTTCGACGATGCCGTCAACATCCAGTTCACCAGCGGCACCACCGGTTCACCCAAGGGCGTCACGCTGACGCATCACAACATCCTCAACAACGGCTATTTCGTCGGCCGCGCGATGCGCCTGACCGAGAACGACCGCATCTGCATTCCGGTTCCGCTCTATCACTGTTTTGGGATGGTGATGGGCAATCTTGCGGCCGTCACCTGCGGCGCCGCGATGGTGTATCCCGGCGAGGGGTTCGATCCGCTGGCGACGCTGCAGACCGTCGCTCGGGAAAAATGCACGGCGCTTTACGGCGTGCCGACCATGTTCATCGCCGAACTCGACCATCCCGAATTTGCAAAATTCGACCTGTCGTCGCTGCGCACCGGCATCATGGCCGGCGCGCCCTGCCCGATCGAGGTGATGAAGCGCGTCAACGAGCAGATGAACATGCGCGACGTCACCATCGCCTATGGCATGACCGAAACCAGCCCGGTCAGCTTCCAGAGCGCCACCGACGATCCGCTGGAGCGGAGGGTGTCCACGGTCGGGCGAATTCATCCGCATGTCGAGGTCAAGGTGGTCGATCTCGAAGGCCGTGTCGTGCCGCGCGGCGAACGCGGCGAACTCTGCACCCGCGGCTACAGCGTGATGCTCGGCTATTGGGACGAGCCGGAAAAAACCGCCGACGTGCTCGATGCCAATGGCTGGATGCACACCGGCGATCTCGCCGTGATCGACACCGAGGGCTATTGTAACATCGTCGGCCGCATCAAGGACATGGTGATCCGCGGCGGCGAGAACCTCTACCCGCGCGAGATCGAGGAATTTCTCTATCGCCATCCCAAGATCCAGGACGTGCAGATTTTCGGCGTCGCCGACGACCGCTACGGCGAGGAACTCTGCGCCTGGGTCCGGGTGCGCTCGGGCGAGACGCTGACGGCCGAGGAGATCCGCGCCTTCTGCCAGGGCCAGATCGCCCACAACAAGATCCCGCGCTACGTCGAATTCGTCGACGAATTCCCGATGACGGTCACCGGCAAGATCCAGAAATTCCTGATGCGCGAGGCGGTCGAGGAGAAGCTCGGATTGAAGGCCGCGAAGACGGCGTGAAATCTCCCCTCCCCCCGCGAAGCGGTGGGGAGGGGCCGGGGTTGGGGGGTGCCTCGGCACACTCGCTGCCAGAGGAGCAAGCTGAGAGACCCCCCACCCCCGACCCCTCCCCGCCACGCGCAAGGGCGCGTGGAGGGAGGGGAGATCACCGCGCATGACCGCGCGTTCTCGCGGCGCGATTCGCTGGTAACGACCGTCATTGCGAGCCAACGGGTCGGCGCGAAGCGCCGCCCGATGACAGGCTCCGCGAAACAATCCATCGCGCCACACAAAGAAAGAATGGATTGCTTCGTCGCAAGTGCTCCTCGCAATGACGTTGATGGACATAACCCCGCGTTCTCGCGGCGCGATGCGCCCGAGGTTTGCTTGGGAAGTTTCACGCCCAGGAATCAGAGGGCGCGGGGAATGCCGGATGCGCGCTGCACCCGCGGTCCCGTGTGCAAAATGGGAGAAGGAAACGCACACGAGCATACAGGTTCAGCGGAGGCAATCCGACATTCCCTGCGCAATGGCTTTACGGCTTACTTCGTGATCTCCCCGGCGATCAGGATTTGTTTGTCACCGTCGCCCCGCGGATGATGGCTGGCCCGACGCCCGGTTGGGCCGGCTTCGCCTCCGCGGGACTTGACGCCAACCTTGAGGCGTCAGGACCACACGACTTCGCCGTACGCAGCAACCCGTCTTCGCCAAAAGGCTTCGCCGGGCATGGCGCCGTTCGTCAGCGCGCCGTTGATCGCTCACGGACTCTTGCGAGCCCGCCCTGCCATCACGTGTCACGCCTGACGCTGCCGCGTCCACCGCATCCCGCCCCGCGTCTCTGACGATCCGGATACGCCCCTCTGTGGGACAGGACGGGGAGGGATTTATTGGTGATTTGGGGGTGGGGTCAAGTGGAATTTCGGAAAATCGGAAGTTTTGGTGGCGAAGACCAGCGAAAACTACGTGCCCAACGTCGACGCCCCCTAAATCCATTTCTCGGCAACAAGCCGATCGGCCTTGATGTGAACGGGCAGCATGATTTGCCGCTTGCGTCCGTTCCAACCTTGTATGAACTAATAGGGTTCGCCGTAGGTCTCGTAAGTTGGGCTATCAGATTCACTTTCAAATACCGGGTACTCCCCTCCGCACCCATAGTTCTCATGAAACCACTCGTCTACGTTTTGAGCAAAAGAGGTTATCGAAACGACGGAATGCTCACGCCCGTGGGTTAAAATCGCGGCGAAGTGGCCTAGCCGCATCCAAGGTGGAGTTCGGAAACCTATGAGTTCCGATGGCGACATTTATCGGCAGTATGCGGCTCTTCAGAGGGTCATCAAAAATCTGCCGAGGTCCGTGTTGTAAATTGCCTCAGCTGACGCAGACGCAAGTTGCCAGTTTTGGCCTTTTCCCCAATGCGGGTTTGCGTCGCTCAGTTTTTCAAATGGTGCAAGCGCGCGAAAGCTAGCGCCAAAAGTCTGCTTAACGGCAACGTCGGTAAAATAGTTTTCTGTCGCGCGACGCTCTAGGACGTGAAGCTTCAGTCGTCTTCGGTTGAACAGGTCAACTAACGCTTGGCGCTTCGGTTCTAGTTGCGCGCCCGCAGAAGGCCTCTCACTATCTATCACCGCAGCAACATTCGTCGTTATTCGGAGAACTTCATCTAATTCAACTTCGTCGGGCAAGCGGCTCCTCGTACGAGAAATCCAATTCAAGCTCGATGGGACCCTCGTTTAGGTTTGAGAAGGCTTCCTGTGGGTCAAACACGTGAAGAATGTTGAGAGCATGGCTTCTTTGGTTCGATAAATGATTGTTCAGAACGCTGGGATTTTGCAGAAATTCGAATAGCTGTCGGAATTCGACTAGGAACCGTATGAGGGCGGACTTTCCGGCATTGTTTACCCCCACAAAGGCTGTGAAGCCGGGGGCGAACTCAACGACCGCCGGAGCGACGAAGCAGCGGTAGTTCTTGATCGTCATTTTGGTAATCAATCCCAACTCCCAACGTGATTGAAATGAGCGTCGCTGCCAATTCGCGTAACTCATATAAGAAATATTGAGATGCCTTCCGCAAGTTGGAGGTCACCATCCCCCCGAGGGTAAAACGCTCAGACATGCAAATCGGAATCCCTGAGATTCCATAATGCGTGTTGTCCACAATCTAAACGCTCGGATGGTTATTATACACCGAGGGGATGAATGAGTACCCGCCGCTCTTCCCCCCTCACCCGAAATTCGCGCTTCGCTGTTTCAAGAAAGACGCGGATGCCCGGGTCAAGCCCGGGCATGACGGTTGAGAGCTTGTGCCCTCCTAACCCCCTACACCGGCAATCCGTTCTGCTGCGCCAGTTCCTTCAGCGAGGCCTGCGGGCGCGCGCCGATGTGCTGGATCACTTCGGCGGCGGCGAGCGCGCCCAGCCGGCCGGCCGCCTCATGGCCGGCGCCGCGCACCAGGCCGAACAGGAAGCCGGCGGCGAACAGGTCGCCGGCGCCGGTGGTATCCACCATCCTGTCGATCGGAAACGCCGGCACCGCGGTGACGCGATCGCTTGAGGCCACCACGCAACCCTTCTCGCTGCGGGTAACGACGCCGAGGTTGACGTCGGCGCGCAGTTGCTTCAGCGCGCCTTCGAAATCCGAGGTCTGGTACAGCGAATGCAGTTCGGCTTCGTTGGCGAACACGAGATCGACCGTGCCGCCCCGCATCAGCTCGAGAAATTCGCCGCGATAGCGATCGACGCAGAACGAGTCCGACAGCGTCAGCGCGACCTGGCGGCCCGAATCATGGGCGATGGTCGAGGCCTTCACAAAGGCATCCTTGGCGTTCTTCGGGTCCCAGAGATAGCCTTCGAGATAGACGAAACTGGAGCCTGCGACCTCGGCGGCGTCGATGTCGGAAGGGCTCAGCTCCTGCGCGGCGCCGAGATAGGTGTTCATGGTGCGCTCGCCGTCCGGCGTCACCAGGATGTAGGAACACCCCGTGGCGGGACCGTCGGCCGCGGGGCGGGTTTCGAACGCGACCCCGGCGGCGCGGATATCGTGGGTATAAAGACGGCCGATCTGGTCGTCTTTGACCTTGCCGACATAGGCTGTGCGGGCGCCGAGATTGGCCAGCCCAACGATGGTGTTGGCCGCCGAGCCGCCGGACATCTCCGTCGCAGGCCCCATGTCCCGGTAGATCGCAGCCGCCCTCGCCTCGTCGATCAGCGCCATGCCGCCCTTGGTCATGCCGTGACTGGCAAGGAAGCCCTCGTCGGTCTGCACCAATACGTCGAAAATCGCATTGCCGATCCCGAGAACGTCGTATTTCGCTGCAGTCATTGATCGGTCCTGTGGTCGGTGATTGCGCGGCAGCGGAAAATCCGCTTCCTAGCGGCTGAAAGAGGGTGCAGCGGCCTATCACGATCGACCCCGCGCCAGCAAGCCACGGTGTTATAGAGCCCCAATGATCCGGTCCTTTCTCACGGTGTCCACGGGCACGCTGGCCTCGCGGCTCCTGGGCTTCGCGCGCGATTCCATGATCGCGGCGCTGCTCGGCGCGGGCCCGGTCGCCGACGCCTTCCTGGTGGCGTTCCAGCTGGTCAATGTGGTCAGGCGGTTGCTGGCCGAGGGCGCGCTGAACGCGGCGCTGGTGCCGGCCTGGCTGCGCGTGCGCGAGGCCGAGGGCGCGACAGCGGCCTCAGCCTTCGCAGGCCGCGTACTCGGCACCGTCAGCGCGGCCTTGATCGTCGCGACCTTGCTGGTCGGCCTCTCGATGCCGTTCGTCATCGCCGCGCTGGCGCCGGGGTTCGCGGGCCAAGCGACCCTGCAACTGGCGGTCGACAACGCCCGGCTGATGCTGCCCTATCTCGCTTTCGCGGGGCCGGTCACGGTGATGATGGCGCTGATGAACGCGCAAGGGCGATTTGCGCTGACGGCGTTTTCGCCGCTGCTGTTCAACATCGCCCTGATCGCGGTGATGATCGCGCTTGTCCTGTGGCGGCAGGATGCGGCCTTTGCCGCGCGGGCGATTGCCGCCACCGTCGGCCTGGCCGGGCTGTTGCAGCTTTCGATCCTGGTGCTGCGCCGTGGCGGCGATGTCGCGACCCCGCTGCGCGTCTCCTTCGACGCCGAGATGCGCGGATTTTTCGGTCACGCCATCCCCGGCATGATCGCCAGCGCCTCGCCGCAATTGCTTGTCGTCGCCGGCGCGGTGATCGCGTCGTCGCAGCCGTCGGCAGTGTCGTGGCTCTATTTCGCCAACCGCCTGGTCGAACTGCCGCTCGGCATTGTCGGCGTCGCCATGGGCACCGTGCTGGTGCCGGAACTGACGCGCGCGCTGCGCGGCGAGGATCACAGCTCAGTGGCGCACGCGGAATCGCGCGCGCTCGAACTCGCCACAGGCCTCGCGCTGCCCGCCACGCTCGGATTGATCGTGCTCGCCGAACCGATCGCGCGGCTGCTGTTCCAGCGCGGCCTCTTCACCGCCGCCGACACAGTGGCCACCGCGCAGGCGCTGATGTGGCTGGCGCTCGGCCTGCCCGCGCATGTGCTGGTCAAGGCGCTGTCGCCGGCCTTTTTCGCCCGCCACGATACGCGCACGCCGCTGTTGGCCACGCTGACGGGATTTGCGGTCGCAATCATCTCGGCGCTGGTACTGGGCCGGTGGTTCGGCGCCAACGGAATTGCGGCCAGCATTGCGCTCGGCGCGTGGAGCAGTTCGCTCGCGTTGATCCGGCGCAGCGCGGCGACGTTCGGATTTTCGATCGACGCCGCGGCACGCCGGCGGCTGCCGCGCATCGTCGCGGCGGCGCTGGCGATGGGTGGGCTGTTGTGGCTGACAGCACGGTTCCTGCCGACGCCGGGCACCGACGCGCACGGTCTCGCGCAAGCCGCGTTTCTGATGGTGCTGATAGCAGGCGCCATCGCGATTTATGGCCTGCTTCTGGCCCTTTCGGGCGTCATCAGACCGGACGAAGCGGTTAACGCGTTCCGGCAAAGCCGGCCTGCCGACTTGCGCGAGTGAGCCCCGCGTGGCATTGGACGGCGCGCTGCGCCTGTTGGCAATGGACGGCGCGAGAATATCTTTGTTTGAGCATGATCTTTTCGGAAAACCGGTACCCACTTTTCCGGATCATGCTCTAGCACGCACGGAAAGCTGAACATGGCATTCGTTGAACGGGTTTTTTCAGGCGTCCAGCCGACCGGTAATCTGCATCTCGGCAATTACCTCGGCGCGGTCGTCAACTTCGTGAAGCTGCAGGAGACCCACAATTGTCTCTATTGCGTGGTCGACATGCACGCGCTGACGCAGCCGGTCGAGGTGTGGGGCGGCCCGGCGGAACTCGCGCGCAACACCCGCGAGGTGACCGCGGCCTTCATCGCCAGCGGCATCGATCCGAAGCAACATATCGTCTTCAACCAGAGCCAGGTTTCCGGCCATGCCGAGCTGGCCTGGATCTTCAATTGCGTGGCGCGGGTCGGCTGGCTCAACCGCATGACCCAGTTCAAGGAGAAGGCCGGCAAAGACCGCGAGAACGCGTCCGTGGGCCTCTACGACTACCCGGTACTGATGGCGGCCGACATCCTGCTCTATCGCGCCACCCATGTGCCGGTCGGCGAGGACCAGAAGCAGCACCTCGAGCTCGCGCGCGACATCGCGCAGAAATTCAACAATGATTTCGGCGATTCGATCCGCGGCCACGGCTTCAACGACGGATTGTTCTTTCCGCAACCCGAGCCGCTGATCACGGGACCGGCGACGCGGGTGATGAGCCTGCGCGACGGCACCAAGAAGATGTCGAAGTCGGATTCGTCGGATAATTCGCGGATCAATCTCACCGACGACGCCGACACCATCGCGCAGAAGATCCGCAAGGCGAAGACCGACCCCGAACCGCTGCCGTCGGAGGAGAAGGGTCTCGAGACCCGCCCCGAGGCCGACAATCTCGTCGGCATCTATGCCGCGCTGTCGGGCCGGACCAAGGCGGACGTGCTCGGCGAATTCGGCGGCGGCCAGTTTTCGAACTTCAAGAATGCGCTGGCCGAGCTTTGCATCGCCAAATTGTCGCCGATCGCCTCCGAGATGAAGCGGCTGGTGGCGGACCCCGGCCATGTCGATGCGATCCTGGTCGACGGCGCCGACCGCGCGCGCGAAATCGCCGCCGAGACCATGAAGGCGACCAAGGACATCGTCGGTTTCGTTCGCAAACAATCGGGGCCTTGGTAAGAGGCCTTCGCAGCTTGCGATCTCACCTCTCCCATAGGGAGAGGTCGGATTGCGGAGCAATCCGGGTGAGGGGTTAGGATCTAACGATAGACCGTACCCCCTCACCCCAGCCCTCTCCCCATGGGAGAGGGGGCGCACTTCCACTGCGGCAAGGTTGAAGAAAACATCCACCAGTCCTTCTCATCACCCAATTGACGCAGCGCACACTGTTGCTGCGCGTATTCCAGTCGCAGAACCGGAACCCGCTTTTGCGGAATACGCGCGAGCGCTGCCGCTTGTCTGACATGGCTGCGCCGTGGCACGATGCGCTCTGCTTGGCGCAGCACCGGGACCTGCATGACCACCCAGCGACGAAGCTACGAGAGCGGTCACAAGCCAAAATGCCTGGTCATCGTCGACGACACCGCCGAATGGGACCGCGCGGTCTATTACGCCAGCCGCTGGGCGATGCGGGTCGGCGGCGGCGTGGTGACGCTGCGCATCATCGAGACCGAGGACCAGAACCAGCAATGGCTGGGGGTTGCCGAAGTCATGCGCGCCGAGGCGCATGAGGAAGCCGACGCTGCGCTCGACCGTGCCGCCCGTCGCGCCAACGGCATCGCCGCGATCACTCCTGAGCGCGTGGTCCGGGAGGGCGATCCGACCGAGCAGATCCTCGACGTCATCGACAAGGACACCGATGTCGCCGTGCTGGTGCTGGCCGCCAATCCGGGGCCGGAAGGCCCCGGCCCGCTCATCACCATGATCGCCGCCGTGGTCGGCTCGTTCCCGATACCGGTGACCATCATACCGGGCGATTTGAGCGACGCGGAAATCGACGCGCTGTCGTAGTTTCAAGGGGCATAGCGTTTTCGAGCGAAGCCTGCCCCGCACTCGATGCGGGGTGGAGACCGGTTCGCGTGAAGAAAACGCGTCAAACAAAGAGATAGCCCGTTGATCCCGTTGCGAAACCCTGCCCTGCGCCCCTTGATCGTGCATCCGCCGTCGCCATCTGCTATTGGGTAAGCCACGCGCCGGCCTTGAACCGGCGACGCCGGAGAAAGCCATGTTCATCCAGACCGAAGCCACTCCCAATCCATCCACCCTGAAATTCATTCCGGGCCGCGTCGTGCTCGACACCGGCACCATGGAATTCACCAGCCGCGACTCCGCCGCGCGCTCGCCGCTCGCCGAACGGCTGTTCGGCGTGCCCGGCGTCACCGGCGTGTTTTACGGCGCCGACTTCGTCACCGTCACCAAGGATAGCAGCGACTGGCAGCATCTGAAGCCCGCGATCCTGGGCGCCATCATGGAGCACTATATGTCCGGGGCGCCGCTGTTGGCCGACGGCAGCGCCGGCAGCGACGAAGCCGCCGATGAAGACGGCGAGTTCTTCGACAAGGCCGACGCGGAGACCGTCGAGATGATCAAGGATCTGATCGAAACCCGCGTGCGCCCGGCGGTCGCCAATGACGGCGGCGACATCACCTTCCGCGGCTTCAAGGACGGCATCGTCTATCTCAACATGAAGGGCTCCTGCGCGGGCTGCCCGTCATCCACCGCGACGCTGCAGCACGGCATCCAGAACCTGTTGAAGCATTTCGTGCCCGACGTCGTCGAAGTCCGGCCGATGTGATCCATCCCGGTCATTCCGGGATGGTGCGCAAGCACCAGACCCGGAATCTCGAGATTCCGGGCTCGATGCTGCGCATCGCCCCGGAATGACAGACAAGTTACGCCGCCATGCCGATGCCGGCCGCTTCTTCCGCGGCGCGGCGCATGCTCGAGGACATCTCGCTCGTCACCGTGCTCTGTTCCTCGACCGCCGCCGCGGTCGACGACACGTATTCGTTCACGCTCTGAATCGCGGCCTTGATCGAGTTCAGGGCGTTGACGACATCGGATGATATCCCGGTCAGGTTTCCGATTTCAGTGCCGATCTTGTCGGTGGCCTGTTTGGCCTGATTGGCGAGATTCTTGACCTCCGCGGCAACCACGGCGAAGCCGCGGCCCGCTTCCCCGGCTCGCGCCGATTCGATGGTGGCGTTGAGCGCCAGCAGATTGATCTGGCCGGTGATATCGCCGATCAACTCCACGATGCTGCTCATCGATCCGGCCGCCGTGCTGAGACGTTGCGCCTGCTGATCGGCGGCTTCCACCCGCTCCACCGCGTCGGTCGCGGTGTCCTTGGATCTCACCATCGCCTGCGAGATTTCGCGCACCGACGCATTCAGCTCCTCGGCACCCGCCGCGACCTGCTCCATCATGGCGCGCACGGCGTCGCTCTTCTTGCGCGCGATCACCTGGGCCGTGGTGTCGGTGGCGTATTTCACCACCTTGTAGGGATTGCCGTTCAGGTCCCGGATCGGGTTGTAGGAGGCCTGAATCCAGACGTCCCTGCCGCCATGGCCGATCCGCCGGTATTCGCCCGACTGAAATTCGCCGCGGTTGAGACTCGCCCAGAATTCGCGATAGGCCTCGCTGTTGCGCTCGTCGGGCGGCACGAACATGCTGTGATGCTTGCCCTTGATCTCGGCGAGCGTATAGCCGAGCGTGCTCAGGAAATTCTGGTTGGCATTGAGCACCATGCCGTCCATGCTGAACTCGATCACCGCCTGCGACTTGCCGATCGCCTCGATCTGGCCCTCGAAATTCGCATTCCTGAGCTTCTGTTCGCTGACATCGGTGGCGAACTTCACCACCTTGAAGGGCTTTCCCGCATCGTCGAGGATCGGATTGTAGGAGGCGAGAATCCACACCTCCTTGCCGCCCTTTCCGAGGCGCTTGTATTCCCCCGACTGAAACTCGCCGCGGCCGAGCTTCGCCCAGAATTCGCGATAGGCATCGCTGTTGCGCTCTTCAGGCGCCACGAACATGCCGTGATGCTTGCCCTGGATTTCGGCGAGCGAGTAGCCGAGCGCATTGAGGAAAGCGTCGTTGGCCGTGATGATGGTGCCGTCGAGATTGAACTCGATCACCGCCTGCGCGCGGCCGATGGCCGCGATCTTGCCGGCGTCTTCCATGCTGCGCATCTTTTTCGCGGTGACGTCGCTGGCGAACTTGATCACCCGGCACGGTTTGCCGCTGCGGTCGAGAACAGGATGTAGGAAGCCTGAATCCAGACCTCCCTGCCGCCCTTTCCGAGGCGCTTGTATTCCCCCGACTGAAATTCGCCGCGGTTGAGATCGCCCCAGAATTTGCGATAGTCGGCGCTGTCGCGCAGCTCAGGCGAAACGAACATCGAGTGATGTTTGCCCTTGATTTCCTCGAGCCGATAACCGAGCGCATCGAGGAAATTCTGATTGGCGGTGATGATCGTTCCGTCCATCTCGAACTCGATCACGGCCTGCGATTTGCTGATTGCCGCGGCCTGCGCCACAGCGTTCGACGAGGCCTGACTATTGCGCCATTGCAACATCTGATGACTTCCTGGGAATGAGTGGGGGGATGGAGAGCGAAGCGTTTGTGTCCGTCGGCTTGATCGTGGAGATATTCTCTCGAACGCTCGACAAATCTCATGGATCAATTTTGCAGTTTTCTTCCAATATTTGTTTAACCCACGCAGCGCCAACGGAATCCGCTTGGCGCTGCAGCTATGTTGGTCGAGTTATGCCTGCGCCGCAGGCGTTTTCGAGTTGCCTGACGATGCGACAAATGCGGGAGCATGCGGCAAGATACATCCGAGAGTCGAAGTGGCGCCGACTGAAATTCGCGAAAACACGCCCGCGAATAACCCGTAAGTGGCGCGCGCAATTCACGACAAGCCGTGGTAGAGAGAAATCATGCTGATACTCGCCATCGATACCGCGCTGGACGCCTGCGCCGCGGGCGTTCTCGACACCGATGCCGGCCATTTGATCGCGCAGGAATCGGAACGCATGAAGCGTGGACATGCCGAAGCGCTGATGCCGCTGATCGCGCGAGTCATGAAGGCCTCCGGCATTGCCTTTTCAGACCTCGACCGCATCGCGGTGACCACCGGTCCCGGCAGCTTCACCGGCTTGCGGGTCGGACTTTCCGCCGCGCGCGGCATTGCGCTGGCCGCCAGCAAGCCGGTGGTCGGCATTACCACGCTGACGGCCTACGCCGCCCCCGTCGTCAGCCAGAACGCCGAACATCCGGTGATCTCGGCAATCGATGCGCGACATGACCATGTGTATTTTCAGGCGGTCGCCGGCGACGGAAGTTCGTTGATCGGGCCCAAGGTCGGACCGATCGAGGAGGCGCTTGGCGCATCAAGGTTCGGCGCGGCGCATCTGGTGGGCAACGCCGCCGGGATGCTGGCCGACCGCTGGCCCGCGGATGCGCCGCCGCCGTTCAAGGTGGATACGCAAGCAGCACCTGACATCGCCTGGGTGGCCTGGCTGGGGGCCGCGGTCTCCCCGACGACCGCGCCGGCCCGCCCGTTCTATCTGCGCGCGCCCGACGCCAAGCCGCAAAAGGACCCGCTGCAAAAAGCCTCGCAGCCCTCCCCGCCATGATGGCATGGCTGTCCGGATGGTGGGGCGGCGGCACGGCCCTGGTCGAGCCGGCAACCCTGCGCGACGCGCCGAAGCTGGCCCAGTTGCACGGCGAATCGTTTCACCGGGGCTGGGGCGAAGCCGAATTCGAGGTCATGCTGGCCGAGCGCAACACGCTGGTGCATCGCCTGAGAATCGGCCGCAAGATCATAGGTTTCGCCGTATCGCGGCTGGCGGCGGACGAGGCCGAAATACTTTCGATCGCGATCGCCGCGAGCCACCGCGGCCGCGGCCTGTCCCGCGACCTGCTCCTGACCCATCTTGGCCATCTCGCCGGCCGCGGCGTGCGCACCGTCTTCCTCGAGGTCGAGGAAAATAATCAGCCGGCCCGGCGGCTTTATGAACGGTCTGGATTTACCATTGTCGGCCGCCGGGAACGCTACTACCAGCAGGCGAGCGGGGAACAATTGAACGCCCTGCTGATGCGCCGTGACTTGTCGTGACGCCCGGGCGGTGGCACAAGGGGGCACGGAGCGCGATCCGCAAAAAACGGGGCCGGTTTGCGTCGGATCAAAGTTCCGAACGATTAAATGGCGCATGAGGTCCCCGCCAAGCCGCCTGCTCCGCAAAGCCAGGCGGCTCGAAGGCAGTTTTGGCGCATCCCTGCGCTGTTACCCAAGGCAAAACCGATGACCGCACTGAAATCCAGCCCCGCGCTCAAGGCCACCGGCATCGAAGCCCGCTGCGCCGCCACCGGCATGCGCATGACCGAACAGCGCCGCGTCATCGCGCGCGTGCTGGCGGAAGCGGCCGACCATCCCGACGTCGAGGAACTGTACCGCCGCTGCGTCGCGGTCGACGACAAGATCTCGATCTCGACGGTGTACCGGACGGTCAAGCTGTTCGAGGATGCCGGCATCATCGAACGCCACGACTTCCGCGAGGGCCGCGCCCGCTACGAGCAGATGCGCGACAGCCACCACGACCACCTGATCAATTTGCGCGACGGCAAGGTGATCGAATTCACCAACGAGGAAATCGAGAAGCTGCAGGCCGAAATCGCCCGCAAGCTCGGCTACAAGCTGGTCGAT
This sequence comes from Bradyrhizobium sp., assembly GCA_041490045.1. GTDB lineage: Bacteria > Pseudomonadota > Alphaproteobacteria > Rhizobiales > Xanthobacteraceae > Bradyrhizobium. Next base: position 14,219 of record JBGPSI010000011.1, on the reverse strand, counting down.
CACCGGCTGGAACTGTATTGCGTCCCGCTGGAAGACGACAAATCCTGAGCCATAGCGTTTTCGAGCGAAGTGGATACCGGTTCGCGTGAAGAATACGCGTCAAAAGAGCGACCGGAAACTCGATCTCGTCATCTTCGATTGCGACGGCGTCCTGGTCGACAGCGAAGTCATTTCCTGTCGCGCCCATGCCCAAACCCTGACGCGGCACGGCTACCCGATCACGGCCGATCAGGTGCTCGAGCGCTTTCTCGGCGTATCGGATCGCGAGGCGCGGCAGACGATCGAAACCGAGATCGGCCGCAAGCTGCCGGACGATTTCGAAGCGCAGGTCAAACAAGCCACTCTGCAATTCTACGCCGGCGATTTGAGGGCGATCTCTCATGTCGGCGAGGCGATCGCCGCCATCGGCCTGCCCAAATGCGTGGCCTCGAGCGGCACGCCGGATAAGATCCGCCACGGGCTCAGCTGCACCGGCCTCTATGATCGCCTCGCGCCCCACATTTTTTCCGCCACGCAGGTCGCGCGCGGCAAGCCTGCGCCGGACCTGTTTCTGTTCGCCGCCGGGCAGATGCAGGTCCCGCCCGAGCGATGCCTGGTGATCGAAGACAGCGTGCCCGGCATCACCGGCGCGCGGGCTGCCGGGATGACCGTGCTGGGATTTCACGGCGGCAGCCATTGCCGGCCGGGCCATGCCGACACGCTGCGCGCCGCCGGCGCCGTCATGGCGTTCGACGATATGCGGCAACTGCCCGATCTGATCAGGCGGATCGACGCCGAACCCATAGGGGCCTGAGCGACCAATTCTGTCATCCCGGGGTGGTGCGCGGGCACCGGACCTCGGATGTGTTACTGCATATCGGGGAATCCCGGATCCCGGGTTCGCTTCGCGCCCCGGAATGACGTTATAAACCAGCTCCAAACGCTGGATTTTCACCCCCTCAGCCTATATTTGAGCCCGGTGCCGCAATGGCGCCGTTTCCACACAGCATTCAGGTTCCATGAAGCCGCCGCGCAAGCTGCATATCAAGTCCTATGGTTGTCAGATGAACGTCTACGATGCGCAGCGCATGGTGGACACGCTGGCGCCCGAGGGCTTTGTCGAGACGGCGAGCGTCGATGACGCGGATCTGGTGATCCTCAACACCTGTCACATCCGTGAAAAGGCCTCCGAGAAGGTCTACTCGGAGCTCGGGCGGCTGCGCGTCGCCAAGGATGACGCCGCGCGCGGCGGCCGGACGCTGAACATCGCGGTGGCCGGCTGCGTCGCGCAGGCGGAAGGCGAGGAAATCATCCGCCGCGCCCCCGTGGTCGATGTCGTCGTCGGTCCGCAGAGCTACCATCATCTGCCGCAATTGCTGGCGCGGGCGAAGCGCGAGGGCCGTGCGCTCGAGACCGAATTCCCTGTCGAGGACAAATTCGGGTTTTTGGCCCCGCCGAAGCCCGAAGCGATTCGCGCGCGCGGCATTTCCTCCTTCGTCACCGTGCAGGAAGGCTGCGACAAGTTCTGTACCTTCTGCGTGGTGCCCTATACGCGCGGCACCGAGGTGTCGCGTCCGGTCGCCAGGATCATCGACGACGTGCTGCGGCTGGCCGACCACGGCGTGCGCGAAATCACGTTGATCGGCCAGAACGTCAACGCCTATCACGGCGAAGGTCCGGACGGGCGGACCTGGTCGCTCGGCACCCTGCTGCGCCGGCTCGCCGATATTCCTGGCATCGCCCGCCTGCGCTATTCGACCAGCCATCCGCGCGACGTCGACGATACTCTGATCGAAGCGCACCGCGATTTGCCGGCGCTGATGCCGTTCGTGCATCTTCCGGTTCAGTCCGGTTCCGACCGGATTCTCGCCGCCATGAACCGCAAACATACCGCCGATGACTACCGGGCCGTCATCGACCGGTTTCGCAATGCAAGCCAAGGTATTGCATTTTCATCGGATTTTATCGTGGGCTTCCCCGGCGAGACCGAGGAAGATTTCTCCGCCACCCTCGCGCTTGTCACGCAAATCGGATACGCTGGCGCTTATTCGTTCAAATATTCGCCGCGGCCGGGGACGCCGGCGGCGGACATGCAGGAGACGGTGTCAGCGGAAGAGATGGGCGAGCGATTGGTGCGGCTTCAGGAGTTGATCGACAGCCAGCAATCGGCCTTCAATCAGGCTGCGATTGGCAACATTGTCGACGTGCTGTTCGAACGCGCAGCCCGCAATCCGGGCCAGATCGTTGGCCGCACCGCCTATCTACAGCCGGCGCATGTGATGGCCTCGCCTGAGATCATCGGACAAATATTGCCGGTCAAGGTCGAAAGCCTCGAACGCTACAGCCTGCTCGGCCAGCTCGTGCCTTCTTCGCGCACGCGCGGCAGCCTGCCTGCACCATCGCAAACGAGAATGGGAGCCTGAACCCTTGCCAAAAAGCGCATCGGATTCGCCTTCGCTCGCTCCCAGCCGCAAACTCGACCGCGACATGCAAATTCCACCCGAAACGCAAGTCGTCATCGACTTCGACGACAACAGAGGCGCCTCGGCGCTGGTCGGCCCCTACGGCCAGAACCTGGCGCTGGTCGAGCGCCGGCTCGGCGTCGTCGTCGATTCGCGCGGCAATCACATCACCATCGCCGGATCCCGCGACGGCTGCGACGCCGCCCGGCGCGTGCTGGAGACGCTGTATGCGCAGGCCGTCCAGGGCCACGATCTGGACCAGGGCGAGGTGGAGGGCGCGATCCGTGCCGTGATCGCGCAGGGCTCGCTGTTCGAATTCGACACCAAGACCGCCAAATCGTCGTTCGAGACCATCAATCTGCGCAAGCGTCCGGTGCGGGCGCGCACCGCCGCCCAGGACTCCTATATTCGCGCGCTGAAACGCCACGAGCTGGTATTCGGCATCGGCCCGGCCGGCACCGGCAAGACCTGGCTCGCGGTGGCGCACGCCGCACAATTGTTCGAACGCAAGGAAGTCGATCGCATCATCCTGTCGCGGCCCGCGGTCGAGGCCGGCGAACGGCTCGGCTTCCTGCCGGGCGATCTGCGCGAGAAGGTCGATCCCTACCTGCGGCCGATCTACGACGCGCTGTACGACCTGATGGATTCCCGAATCGTCGAGCGCGCGCTGCAGGCCGGCGAGATCGAGATCGCGCCGCTCGCCTTCATGCGCGGCCGCACCCTGACCAACGCCGCCATCATCCTGGACGAGGCGCAGAACACCACCTCGATGCAGATGAAGATGTTCCTGACGAGGCTCGGCGAGAACAGCCGCATGATCATCACCGGCGATCCCTCCCAGGTCGACCTGCCGAACGGGCAGACCTCGGGCCTGGCGGAAGCCGCCAAGCTGCTCGACGGCGTCGAGGGCATCGCGCAGGTGAAATTCACGGCCGAAGACGTGATCCGCCACGAACTGGTGGCACGGATCGTCGCCGCCTATGAAGGATTGCCGCAGCGGCCGGCAACCAGCAAGCCTTGATGCGAAAATCCGCCGCGAGAAGCGCGCCGGAAGCGATTTCGGGGCGCAAAAGAAATTCCGGAGCGATGGCGCACACTGCCCTTCCCATGACCGAGGTTCTCGTCGTCGCCGACGGCTGGCAGAGCGAGCCCGACGCCGAAGCGGTGATCCAGCGTGCCATCGCCGCGGCGGCCGAGATGGCCGATGCCGATACAGGCGAGGCTGAACTCGCGGTCATGCTGACCGACGATTCCGGCATCCGCACGCTGAACTGCAACTGGCGCGGCATCGACAAGCCGACCAACGTGCTGTCGTTTCCGGCGCTGCAGCCGACCGGCGCGAGTGGCCCGGACGACGCGCCGCGCATGCTCGGCGACATCGCGATCGCCTATGAGACGACGCGCAAGGAAGCCGATGACGAGCAAAAGCCGTTCGACCATCACCTCAGCCATCTGGCGGTCCACGGCTTCCTGCATCTGATCGGCTACGATCACGAAAAGGACGACGAGGCCGAGGTCATGGAGGCTCTGGAGACGGAGATTCTCGCGCAACTCGGCATTCCCGATCCGTATGCGGACCGAGATCCCCCTGCGGGCCGGGAGCGGATGAACTGAAATGGCGGACTCCGAACCTACCCACGACAATCCGCGCAATACGCGCAACCTGCCGGCGGTGGTGCCGCAGGGCGAAGTGCTGCGTCCCGCCGCCGACAACTGGCTGACGCGGGCGATCCGCACGCTGTTCGGCTGGAAACCCGGATCGGTCCGCGACGATCTGCAGGTGGTGCTCGATGCGTCCACGCCGGACGAGGTCGGCTTTTCCGCCATCGAGCGCACCATGCTGCGCAATATCCTCGGCCTGCATGAACGGCGCATCGCCGACGTCATGGTCCACCGCGCCGACATCATCGCGGTCAAGCGGGACATTCCCCTCGGCGAATTGATGAGCCTGTTCGAAAGCGCCGCGCATTCGCGCCTGGTGGTCTACAACGAGACCCTCGACGACCCCGAAGGCATCGTGCACATCCGCGATCTGCTGGCGTTCATGACCGCACGAGCACGCATATCCGAGGACGGCAAGGGCAAGACCAGGCGCAAGAAGCCGTTCCCCGCCGGCCTCGATCTGCGCGCGGTCGATCTCGCGCTGCCGCTGTCGGAAAGCAACATCATCCGAAAACTGCTTTACGTGCCGCCGTCGATGCGGGCGATCGATCTGTTGGCGCAGATGCAGGCCTCGCGCATCCATCTGGCGCTGGTGGTCGACGAATATGGCGGCACCGACGGGCTGGTGTCGATCGAGGACATTGTCGAGCAGATCGTCGGCGAGATCGACGACGAGCATGACAGCGACGAGCCGCCGGCGATCGTGCGGCAGGCCGACAATTCCTTCATTGCCGACGCGCGCGCCAGCCTCGACGACGTCCGCTCCGTGATCGGCGAGGATTTCGTCACCGGCGAGGCCGGCGAGGAGGTCGAGACGCTCGGCGGCTATCTGGTGACCCATGTCGGCCGCCTGCCGGTGCGCGGCGAGGTGATTTCCGGCCCCGGCAATTACGAAATCGAAGTGCTCGATGCCGATCCGAGGCGCGTCAAGCGGCTGCGCATCGCCACACGCAAGGAACGCCCGCCGGTGCGGGCACCGCGCGAGGGCCGTCGCCGCGAGGCCACGCCGGAGCAAGGACCGGCACAGGCCAATGACAATGCGAGCCCGCCGCCATCCGGCGATGGAGCCGGTTCGCAGTGATCGCCCTGGATAAACTCCGCACGCTCGCTCTTGCGATCATCCTGGCGTGGGGCTGGAAACGCGCCGGCATCGCACTCGCCGCCGGCGCGCTGTCGGCGCTCGCGATGGCGCCGTTCAATGCGTGGCCGGTGCTGTTCCTGACCTTTCCGGTCATGGTCTGGCTGATCGATGGCGCCGGCGCCGGACGGCTGCGCGGCGTGCCGGCGGCGGCGATGGCCGGCTGGTGGTTCGGTCTCGGCTATTTCGTGCCGGGCCTGTACTGGATCGGTTACGCGTTCCTGGTCGATGCATCGACCTTCGCCTGGCTGCTGCCGTTCGCGGTGCTGGGCCTGCCGGCCTATCTCGCGCTGTTCACCGCTCTGGGCTTTGCGCTCGCGCGCCTGATCTGGACGAAGGGCGCTTCGCGGGTGATCGCGCTAGCGCTTAGTCTCACGATCAGCGAATGGCTGCGCGGCCATGTGCTGTCGGGTTTTCCGTGGAACACATTCGGTTACGCGCTGTCGGAGCCGCTGGCGCTGGCGCAGACAGCGTCGCTGATCGGCATGTGGGGCCTGACGTTCCTGAGCGTGGCGATCTTCGCAAGCCCCGCCGTGCTGATCGACGGCGGTCGGCGCGGAGGCACGCCCTGGATCGCGCCGGCAGCGGCGCTGTCGCTGCTCCTCGCCATGGGAATTTTCGGCGGCGTTCGCCTCAGCCTGCATCCGACGGCTGACGTGGCGAAGGTCAAGCTGCGGATCATGCAGCCCAACCTGCAGCAGGACGTCAAATTCAACTACGCCGCCAAGGCGGAAGTGATGCAGAAATATTTGACGTTGTCCGACCGCGCCTCCGGCCCGCATTCGACCGGCGTGCACGACGCCAGCATCCTGATCTGGCCGGAATCCGCTTTCCCGTTTTTCCTGACGCGCGAAGCCGATGCGATGGCGCAGATCGCCGATTTGTTGCCCAAGGGCACCGTCCTGATCACCGGCTCGGTGCGCGCCCCCGATCTGCCGCCGGGCAGCCGGATCACGCGTGCCTATAATTCAATCTATGTTATCGACCATGACGGCAGCGTGCTGTCGGTCTATGACAAGTTGCATCTGGTGCCGTTCGGCGAATACCTGCCGTTCCAGGACTGGATGGAAAAGCTCGGCCTCGTGCAGCTCACCAAGGTTCAGGGCGGATTCATTCCGGGCCTGCGCCGCCGCCCGATGGACATCCCGAATGCGCCGCGCGCGCTACCTCTAATCTGTTATGAAGCCATCTTTCCCTCCGACGTTGCGTCGCGCGGCGACCGTCCGGGCTGGATCGTCAACCTGACCAATGACGGCTGGTTCGGAATTTCCACCGGTCCCTACCAGCATCTGCAGCAGGCGCGGCTGCGCGCGATCGAGCAGGGTCTGCCGGTGGTTCGTGCGGCAAATACAGGCATTTCCGCGGTCATCGATCCCGTGGGACGTATTGTCGCGAGGCTCGGTCTCGGCGTCGAAGGTGTACTGGATGCCGACCTGCCGTCGGCCATCGCGCCGACCGTTTACGCACGCAACGGCGACATTCCCGCTGCGATCATGCTGGCGGCCGCCTTTTTGTTCGTCATCCGGCGGCGCGCCGCGAAGCGGACCTCCTGAGGCCTCACTCTTCGCCCCTGGTTTCGGTTAACCAGGCGGAATCATCGGCGACCGGAAATCGAGAGTTGACAGACCGACCGTGCCATTCGCATTCTGTCGCGCTGTTCGAGAACAGCCCAGTCAGTTCGTTGCTCAAATTATCTGCATTTCCCCCCGACGCTTCCGAGCAAGATTTGACGGTACCGGCGCCTGAGGCATAATTCGTCCTGCCTCGCCCTCAGGCGTGCCTTCAGGCGCATCCAAGGAGTGTTGGAGATGTCGACCAAAGCGCCCAACCCTGTTGACAAATATGTCGGCAGTCGCGTGCGCATGCGTCGCATCATGCTCGGCATGAGCCAGGAGAAGCTCGGCGAAGCATTGGGCCTCACCTTCCAGCAGGTTCAGAAATACGAGAAGGGCACCAACCGGGTCGGCGCAAGCCGCATCCAGCAGATCTCCGAAATACTGCAGGTGCCGGTTTCGTTTCTGTTCGAGGGTGGTCCCAGCGGCACCGCCAGCACCGAGGGCTACAGCGAAGGCGCCTCGCCGACTTACGTTTCCGATTTCCTGGCGACCTCCGAGGGCCTGGCGCTGACCCGCGCTTTCACGCGCATCGCCGACGCCAAGCTCCGGCGCAGCATCGTCGAACTGGTCGAACAGATCGCCGCGCGCGAAGGACCCGACAAGCGCTGAGTTCAAGTCGTTTTGGTTTGAGCGACATCACAATCTGCAATATGCCGTCATCCCGGAGCGCGCCTAAGCGCGAATCCGGAATTTCGAGATTCAGGGTCGCCGCCAAACCTGGCGTGCCTGGGAATGATCTTCGCGAGCCATCAACATGCTGACGACCCCCAATCCTTTCGATTCCATGGCCATCCTCGACGGTATCCGCCGCTGGGTCGAAATCGAGACGCCGACCGAAGCGCCCCAACAGGTCAACCGGCTGGCGGACATGGTCGCCGACGGCTATCGCGACCTGCCCGCCACGATCGAGCGCATCGCCGGACATTCCGGCTGCGGCGATCATCTGGTGGCGCGGTCGTCATGGGGCCAGGATGCGCCGGGCATCCTGATCCTCAGCCACCTCGACACCGTGCACCCGATGGGCTTCATCGAGCGTCTGCCGTTCAAGGTCGAGGGCGACAGCGCTTTCGGGCCCGGCATCTACGACATGAAGGGCGGCGCCTATCTGGCCTACCACGCCTTCCGGCAGCTTTGCGTCGATGCCGCGCGATCGCCGCTGGGCGTGACCCAGCTCTACGTCTCCGACGAGGAGATCGGCAGCCCGACTTCGCGCGCGCTGATCGAGACCGAGGGCCGCAAGGCCAAATATGTGCTGGTGACCGAGCCCGCCCGCGACGGGGGAAAAATCGTCACCGGGCGCAAGGGCGTCGCGCGCTTCGAGGTTTACGTCAAAGGCGTCCCGGCACATGCCGGAACGCGGCCCGGGGACGGCCGCAGCGCGATCCGTGAACTCGGCAATATCATCCAGACGCTGGAGGCCATGAACGATCTTGAGCGCGGCGTGACCGTCAATGTCGGCGTGGTCCGAGGCGGCACCAAACCCAACGTCATCGCCGAGGAGGCCTATGCCGAGGTCGACATGCGCGTTCCCACCATCGCCGATGCCGACGAGCTGGTTCCGAAGATCCTCAATCTGAAATCGCGCAGCGAAGGCGTCAGCGTCAAGGTGACAGGTGAATTGAATCGTCCGCCTTACGAGAAGGGCAATGCCGGCGCCGCACTTTTCGAGCACGCCAAAACGCTTGCCGCGGAAATCGGCTTCGACCTGGTGGATACGTCGACCGGCGGCGGCTCCGACGGCAACTTCACCGCACCGCATACCGCAACCCTCGACGGATTAGGCGTCGACGGCAAAGGCGCGCATACCCATTACGAGCAGATGTACATCTCGTCGATCGAGCCGAGGGCCCGGCTGTTGCATCGGCTGTACCAGACGCTGCGATGAGCGTCGCCGACAAGGATTCCGCCGGGCGCGACGCATGGTCCGACGATGGCGCGCTCCACCCGCACGGTTCGTTTTTCGGCCGCCGCAAGGGCCACAAGCTCCGCGCGCACCAGGCCGACCTGATCGAACACCTGCTGCCGCGGCTTGCGCTCGACATCGGCGGGCCAAGCCCGGCCGATCTCGCCGGCCTGTTCGATCCGCCGGCCGATGCCGTCCGGCTCGAAATCGGTTTCGGCGGCGGCGAGCATCTGATCGCGGAAGCGCGCGCCTTTCCGGGCACCGGCTTCATCGGCTGCGAACCCTACGTCAACGGCATGGCGAAGATCCTGACGCAGATCGAAGCCAACAATATCGGCAACATCAGGCTGTTCGCCGGCGACGCCGCCGAACTGTTGGCGTGGGCGCCGCCGCGTTCTTTGGCGCGGATCGACCTGATCCACCCCGATCCCTGGCCGAAGCGGCGGCACTGGAAGCGGCGCTTCGTGCAGGACGCCAGCGTCGCCGCCATGGCGCGCGTACTGAAGCCCGGCGGCGAATTCCGTTTCGTCAGCGACATCGACGATTACAGCGCCTGGACGCTCTCGCATCTGGCGCGCTCGCCGGATTTCCTCTGGACCGCCGAGCGCGCGGTCGACTGGCGCGAACCGTGGGCCGACTACACGATGACGCGCTACGGCGCCAAGGCCGAGCGCGAAGGGCGGAAGGCGGCGTATCTGCGGTTTCGAAGGGTGGGCTGATTCCTTCACCGTCATTCCGGGATGCGCCTCTTGGCGCAGGCCCGGAATCCATACTCCCGATCGTGGTTATGGATTCCGGGTTCGATGCTTCGCATCGCCCCGGAATGACACCAAAACTTACTGCTTCGCGGCCTCTCCCATCCGCGCTTTCTTGATGTCGGTGGCTTCCCACACCATGCGCTTGCCGCGGTCACGGCCGAGCAATTCGATCGGATCGCGATTGTCGATGTGGCCGAACTGTCCCTTGTAGACGCTGTAGCCGCAGAGTTCCTGCAGGCGCCGCGGAAACCGCTTCGCGGTCTCCTGGGGGACGCCGAGTTGCAGGTTTTCCTGCTGCCGCATCCAGCCCCAGCAATAGGCGCAGGAAAATGCGAACCGCCTGGCATCGCTGGTATTGGCGCCGCCGCCATGCCAGAGCGCGCTGTCGAACAACATCACGCTGCCGGCCGGCATGGTCGCGGTGACCGCGTCGTAATCCTTGCCGTATTCCGGCGACGAATCGTATTTGTGGCTGCCCGGCAAGATCCGCGTCGCGCCATTGTCGTCCCTGAAATCCGACAGCGCCCAGATCGCATTCACTGTGATCGGGATGTGCGGGCGCGGCAGCGGAATCAGTTGCGTGTCCTCGTGGATCGGCTGCGCCTCCTGGCCTGGACCGAGCACCAGCGAGCAGAACGACGACAGCAGGCATTCTTTGTCCAGCACGCGCTCCACGATCGGCAGAACGCTTTCGTGCAGCGGCACTTCCCAGAAGATGTCGTCATAGGTCAGAAGGTTGTTGATGCGGACGGTCTTGAAACCCTCGAACGAGGTCTTGGCGCAACCGAGGCCGTGCTCGCGCTCGGTGCGCTCCAGCGCCTGCTTCAATCCCTCGACCAGAGCGGGATCGGCAGCGCGCTCGATCACCGTGTATCCGTCGTCGCGGATCTTGTCGGCATGCAATTGAATGTCGGCGTCCGTCAGCATTTCGATCTCCCTGTTGGCGCTGTATTCCCGCGCCTTTGGGATCAGCTTAGCCATGTCGCGTGGCTTTTGGGAAGATGCGTGAACGCGATCCGGCAGGCCCGCGCAATGACGGCCTGAACTCACGCCGATTGTTTGGTCTGCCAGAAGACCACCACCCGCTCGGCGGTCGAGGGCATCAGGCGGCCGAAATTCACCCGCGCGCTTTCGATGTCGGCCGGCGACGCCACCCGGCTCGGTCCCAGCCGGAGCAGGATCAGCGAACGCACCGTCGCCCATTCGAGACCGACGGTCTTGCCGATGATCAGGATCGGATCGTAGCGGTCTCCCGCGATCAGGCGGTCGAGCGTTGCGATCTTCACCCCCGACATCGCGGAAAGCGCGGCCACCGCTTCCTCGTATTTGTACGCCTTGGCAAAGCCGAGCACCGCGGCTTCGTTCAACTCGCCGGCGCGATGCAGCGCGAGAATCGTGCGCTGCGCCGGCACGAAGTCGCGTCGGCTCTCGACCACCTCGATCGCGCCGGAAATCTCGTTCATCGCCCGGCTGATCGCGGCTTGCCTGACGGGTTTGACCACCTCCATCAGGCGGCGGCGGATGATGTCGATCGATCCTTCCAGCAGATCCTTCAACCGGGCCTCCGAAAGATCGTCGCGCTGGCCTACCGTGAGCGTCAGCACCCCGTCATGGCTCGCGCGCTCGATCAGCGCGGAATATCCGGTCGGCGAAAATTGCGCGCCGGCGTTGCCGGCGGCGCGCCTGACCACCTCGCGGTCGCCGCGGCTCACGATGACGTCGGTGAGGCCGGGAGAAAGCGTCGGCCGCTCCGACATCGCCAGCAAGTGGCCCTGGCCCTTGATGCCCGCGATTTCGAGCAGGGCGGCCTCATCGATCACCGGCGACCGGCGCAGCAGCGGGCCCGCGATCAGGATCTCGTCTTCGCGCGCGAGTTGCCCGACCAGCGCGCGGGGGGCATTGCCGAGCAGCGACAGCCGTTCCGCCAGATCGGTGCGCGCGGCGATTTCGGTATGCGGGACCAGATTGATCAGAATTCCATCGAACAGGTCGACATGGTCGGGCCGCAGGTTCGCAGCCCCCCGCAGGAACAGCTCGGTGATCCCTCGCGAGACCTCGGCGAGGCGCCGGGGATCGCCATTGCTGATGATCTCATCGAGCCCGGGGATCTCAGGGATAGCGGCCGTCATGAACCATACCCAAACCCGACGGATCGACGGGCGTTGAAGGGCAATCTAGGTCGGCTAGGTGAACGGGGGGTTAGCTTTGAAACCCGCCAAATAAGGCCGTAAAATCCCTGCTTTGCGGCCCCGCGGGCCTTGCCGGGTCGGGGAAAAACCGCTATATCAGCGCAACTTATGGTTCTCATACGATCGCGTATTGAGAGTGGGCCCCCCGGGACCCGCTCTTTTTTATTACCTGAACGAGCCCGGGGAGTGCGACCGCCATGTCCGGCCCGGGCAGCCGGCCGGACAGCGTTCAAGGCCCGGCCCAACCCAACGCAAGCTAGATCGCCTCAGACGACCAGACCGCACAAAGGCAAGTTTTGACACTGGATATGACCGATCCAACCGCTGGTTCCGTAGACATCGAACTGCTGGCCGAGCCGCGCCTCGTCGTCGAGCCGGGCGCAGCGGCGCGGGTGTCGGCGATCGCGGGTCCGGTGCTGCAGGGGATGGGCTACCGGCTGGTGCGGATCAAGATTTCCGGGGAAAGCGGCTGCACCGTCCAGATTATGGCGGAACGGCCCGACGGATCGATGCAGATCGAGGATTGTGAAGCGATTTCAAAGGCGTTGTCTCCGGTACTCGACGTCGCCGATCCGATCGAACGGGCCTACCGGCTGGAGATTTCCTCGCCCGGGATCGACCGGCCGCTGGTGCGCCGCTCCGATTTCGAGCGCTATACCGGCTATCTCGTGAAGATCGAGATGGCGGTCGCGCATCAGGGCCGCAAGCGGTTCCGCGGCAAGCTCGGCGGCGTCGAAGGCGATGCCGTCCACCTACATCGCGATGACACACGGGCGGGCGAAGATACCGATGTCCTGCTGGTCATGGAAGACATCTCCGACGCTAGGCTGGTTCTGACCGACGAGCTGATCGCGGAATCGATGCGGCGCGGCAAGGCCGCGGAACGCGAACTGCGCCAGTCGCTCGGGCTCGAACCGCCCCCGCCGCCTCATGCCAAAAAAAGCGATCCCGCGAAGAGCAACAAACCGAAGCCGAAATTGAATCCGAACAAGACGCCCGCCCCGAAGAATACCAAGGAACACCGCCTTGCCGCGGAACGACTGCGGCGAGGCGACACCGATCCCACGAGAGGAGACTAGAGCCATGGCAGCTGTCAGCGCCAACAAACTCGAATTGCTGCAGATCGCAGACGCGGTCGCGCGCGAGAAATCGATCGACCGCGGCATCGTGATCGCGGCGATGGAAGACGCCATCGCCAAGGCGGCGCGCGCCCGCTACGGCAGCGAGACCGACGTCCACGCCGAAATCGACGCCAAAAAAGGCGAGTTGCGGCTGTCGCGCCACATGCTGGTGGTCGACCAGGTCGAGAACTCGGCGAACCAGATCTCGCTGGAAGACGCCCGCCGCGCCAATCCCGGCGCGCAGATCGGCGACACCATCGCCGATACCCTGCCGCCGCTGGAATATGGCCGCATCGCCGCGCAATCCGCCAAGCAGGTGATCGTGCAGAAGGTGCGCGAGGCCGAGCGCGACCGGCAGTATCAGGAATTCAAGGACCGCATCGGCGACATCGTCAACGGCATCGTCAAGCGCGTCGAATACGGCAGCGTCATCGTCGATCTGGGCCGCGGCGAAGCCATTATCCGCCGCGACGAGATGCTGCCCCGCGAGGTATTCCGCAACGGCGACCGCGTCCGCGCCTATATTTTCGACGTGCGGCGCGAGACGAGGGGCCCGCAGATCTTCCTGTCCCGCACCCATCCGCAATTCATGGCGAAGCTGTTCGCGCAGGAAGTGCCGGAAATCTACGACGGCATCGTCGAGATCAAGGCGGTGGCCCGCGATCCCGGCTCACGCGCGAAAATCGGGGTGATTTCGAGGGATTCCTCGGTCGATCCGGTCGGCGCCTGCGTCGGCATGCGCGGTTCGCGCGTCCAGGCGGTGGTCAACGAGCTGCAGGGCGAGAAGATCGACATCATTCCGTGGTCACCCGACATCGCGACCTTCGTCGTCAACGCGCTGGCGCCCGCCGAAGTCGCCAAGGTGGTCATCGACGAGGATCGCGAGCGGATCGAAGTCGTGGTGCCCGACACCAATAACCAGTTGTCGCTGGCGATCGGCCGGCGCGGCCAGAACGTGCGTCTGGCCTCGCAGCTCACCGGCTGGGACATCGACATCCTGACCGAACAGGAAGAATCCGAGCGCCGCCAGGCCGACTTCGAGAACTCCACCCGCGTGTTCATGGAAGCGCTCAACGTCGACGAAGTGGTCGGCCAATTGCTGGCGTCGGAAGGCTTCACCTCGGTGGAGGAACTGGCGATGGTCGACGTCAAGGAACTGTCCGGCATCGAAGGCTTCGACGAGGAAACCGCCAACGAGCTGCAGAGCCGGGCCCGCGAATATCTGGAACAGCTCGAAAGCGAGCTCGAAAACAAACGTAAGGAGCTCGGTGTGGAAGACGCTTTGAAGACGGTGCCCGGCGTGACCTCGAAGATGCTGGTGAAGTTCGGCGAAAACGACATCAAGACCGTCGAGGATCTGGCCGGTTGCGCCACCGACGACCTGGTCGGCT
>JBGPSI010000010.1:0-50512 GCA_041490045.1 Bradyrhizobium sp. | reverse complement strand
TTGGCGGCTTCCTTGTGATCGGCGGTCTCGCCGGAGCGCGAGTGATGCATCGCCTCGGCGTCGAAGCAGGCTTCCAGCGACAGATGCTCGGCGTTGTTGATGTTGCGCTTGATATAGCCCAGCGTCACCGACGGGCCCTGCGCCAGCGACATCGCCAGCTCACGCGCCGCCGCCTCGACCTCGGCGTCGGGAACGACCTTTGTCACGATGCCGAGCGCGAGCGCCTCCTGCGCGGTCAGCACCGGCGACATCAGATAAAGCTCGCGCGCTTTGGCACTGCCCAGCATTTGCGTCAGGAAGTAAGTGCCGCCGTAATCGCCTGACAATCCGACCTTGGCAAACGCCGTGGTGATTTTGCACGACGCGCTGGCGACACGCAGATCGCAGGACAGGGCAATCGAAAGCCCGGCGCCCGCGGCCGCGCCGTCGAGCTGCGCCACCACAGGCTTTTGCATCTCATGCAGGATTCGCGAGACTTCCATGCCGCGCCGCAGATTGGTTTTCTTGGCCTCGAACGGCAACGGGGCGCGGCCCTCCGCCATCGATTTGACGTCGCCGCCGACGCAGAACGTGCCGCCGGCGCCCTTCAGCAGCACCGCGCGGACCTCGTGATCCTCCGCCGCGCGCCGCGCCGCCTCGACCAGCCCCAATGTCATGTCCGGATTGAGCGCGTTGCGCCGGTCGGGACGGTTCATGGTGATGGTGAGCAGGCCCTGGTCGAGGTTTTGGAGGACGATGTCGTTCATGAGTTTTGCCTTCGTTGTTGTTTGTTAGGTCCCGTCATTCCGGGGCGATGCGCAGCATCGAACCCGGAAGCTCGAGATTCCGGGTCTGGTGCTAACGCACCATCCCGGAATGACGGCCTTCGGCCGTCACTTCTTCACCAGCGGGCAGCGTGACGCTTCCAGCGACTGGAACGCCTCGTTGCCCGGCACGGTCGCGAGCAGCTTGTAATCGTCCCAGCGGCCTTTCGACTCCGAGGGCTTCTTGACCTCGAACAAATACATGTCGTGCACCATGCGGCCGTCCTCGCGGATGCGGCCACCCTTGGCGAAGAAGTCGTTGATCGGCGTGTCCTTCATGACCTTCATGACCGCGGCCGAATCGGTGGTGCCCGCGGCTTTCACGGCCTGCAGATAATGCGTCACCGACGAATAGACGCCGGCCTGCGCCGAGGTCGGCGGCCGCTTGACGCGCTCCATGAAGCGCTTCGAGAACGCGCGGGTCTCGTCATTGAGGTCCCAGTAGAAGGCTTCGGCCAGCAACAGCCCCTGCGCGGTCTCGAGCCCGATGCTGTCGATATCGGTGACGAAGGCGAGCAGCGGCGACATCTTCTGCCCGCCTTTCATGATGCCGAATTCGGCGGCCTGCTTGATCGCGTTGACGGTGTCGCCGCCGGCATTGGCAAGTCCGATCACCTTGGCCTTGGAGGCCTGCGCCTGCAGCAGGAAGGAGGAGAAGTCCGACGTGTTGAGCGGATGGCGCACGCTGCCCAGCACCTTGCCGCCGTTCTTCAGCACGACGTTGGTGGTGTCCTTTTCCAGATCCTGGCCGAAGGCATAATCGGCGGTGAGGAAGAACCAGCTGTCGAGACCCTGCTTGACCGCGGCAAGCCCCGTGACGTTGGCCTGCCCGAAGGTGTCGAACACATAGTGCACGGTGTAGGGGCCGCAGGCCTCGTTGGAGAGGCGGATCGAGCCGGGGCCGTTGAACATGATGATCTTGTTGCGCGCTTTCGCGATCTCGCCGGCGGCGAGCGCGGTCGCGGAAGCCGCCACGTCGTAGATCATCTCGACGCCCTGATTGTCGAGCATGTCGCGGGCGATGTTGGCGGCCAGATCGGCCTTGTTGAGATGGTCGGCGGCGATGATCTCGATCTTGCGGCCGAGCACCTCGCCGCCGAAATCCTCCGCCGCCATCTTCGCCGCGGTCTCGCTGCCGACGCCGGTGATGTCGGCATAGAGGCTCGACATGTCGAGGATGCCGCCGAGTTTTAGCGGAGGCTTGCTCTGCGCGAGCGCGCTCGTGGCGGAAAGCGCCAGCACGGTGGCGAAAACGCCCGAAAGAATCCGTTTCATCCAAAACCTCCCTGTCGACCTGCCGCATTGATTTCGCGGCGTTTTGTCTGATTGCCGAGATCATGCCGCAAGCGACAAGCAGCGGCAAGCCGCGCGCGGGACGCAGTGCTCGTGCGATCCGTTTCAATTTCCGCTAAGCGGAATGATCGACCTGCGAAATAGTTGGCGCACGCGGCTTCGCCGGCCGCTCACGCCAGCAATCCTTTCCCCGGCACGTGGTTGAGCTCCAGCCGGATGCCGTCGGGATCCTCGAACAGCAGCGAATAATAGCCCGGCGCCCATTGGTCCTCGCGCGGCGCGCGGATGATGGTCGTGCCGAGCGTGCAGAGAAAGCCGTGCAGTTCGTCGATGTCGGCGCGCTCGCGGGCGCGGAAGCAGAGATGATGCAGGCCGACGCGCTTTTGCTCGAAGGCCGCTCCCGCGTGTTCGGGCGACGGCGCGCTGATCCCGACGGCGGTGCGGCCGCCGACGCAGTAGAACGTCGTCTCGGTGTCGATGACCGGCTGCATGCCGAGAAACGGCAGCAGCTTGCGGTAGAATTCGCGGGAACGTTCGAAATTCGACGCGGTCAGGAAAATATGCGCGATGCCGTTGATCTCCATCGATCTCCCCTTTGTCGGCAAAAACGATTTCAAAGAATACCAGCGATCGGGTTCTTCGCGACCAGCCCAATTTGCGAGCAGAACCGCCCTGATCGGAAGACCCCTTCGGCGATGCCGGGACGAGCGTCAGATTAGCCCCCCTGCAGCTGTGAGGAACGAACGGGCGGCTGTATGCTCGCTCAGGCGCGAGTTCCCGTGCAATCCCTGCCGCACCTGAAATCCCGGTCGGTGTTGCAACGGAGACACGTGCTGTCGGGAAAAATCAGGCGTCGCACCGCCCCCTGTTGCAGATGCGAGCAGGCGAGGACTACGGTCCCGCCGGCTCAGGAGCCGAAGAGAGTCGAAGAAGTGGGTGACGACATGGGATTTGTGGACTTGATTCATGTCCGATCGGGACGGTGGTTGCGTCCGCTGCAGAGGATAGCGGTCGCCATCCTGCTGCTGGCACTTCCGGTCTCCGCCAGCCCCGGGAACGCAGCGCCTTCTGCGGCCGCCGACACCCACGTTTATCTTCTCCGCGGCGTGCTCAACATCTTTTCCCTGGGGCTTGATGACATCGGGGCCAAACTGCAGGCGCAGGGTTTCAACGTCACCGTAGCCAACTACCTCTCGTGGTCATCGCTCGCGGACCAAGCGGCGGCTGAATACAGGAGCGGGCGAACCAAGACCATCGTTCTGGTCGGGCACTCCTCCGGTGCGACGGCGCTGCCCGATATGGTGGCACGGCTGGATCGCCTCGGTGCCCCCGTCAAACTCGCGATCGGCCTGGATTCGGTGTTCCGCACCAGCCTGGCAGGACGCGTGGGGCGCTATATCAACTTCTATGTTGCCAATGGAAACGGCGAACCGGTTGCGAAGACCAGGCAATTCCATGGTGAACTCGACAATATCGACGTGGGCAGGATTGGCATGGCGCACCTCACGATCGACAAGAGCGAGATCATGCAGCGGAAGGTGATCAGCGCCATCGATGCGGTGACGTTTGGCGGAACGAGGGTGACCCCAGGGGCGCAAGCGCCGCGACCTGAAGCGCACGCGGCAAAGCCGGCCAGGAGTGCGGCAAGGGCCGCGACCGCACGCAATTGAGCCTCCAGCGTTTTCTAGCGAAGTGGATGCCGGTTCGCGAAAGCAAAACGCGGAGCCTCGGTTCTGATTGAACCGAGGCTCCATTCCGGCCGCGCGCCGCAAATTCCGCCCATTCTTCCGCGACAAGGCACCCGGTGGGACTTGGGGGCATTCCTCTCGCTCGCCACGGTTAGGCGTGCCGTACGTCGAAGACGCGAGCGGAAAGCGCATGGTCAAGCCAACTCAGCTTGCAGCCGTCGTGGCAGGCGCCATGCTGTCTGCCTGCGTCCTCCTGGCCGGTCGGGAGCCGGTATTGGCGCGACCCGTCATGACGTCGAGCGATCCTGCGGCTGCGACGGACTTGCCTGTCGCGCCGCCTGAGCCGCCGGAAGCCGCGGCGCCTCCGCGAGGGCGCGTCTATTTGTTCCGCGGTGCGCTCGGTCCGATCTTTTCGCGCGGGATGGATAAGCTGACCGATCAGCTCGAACAAGCCGGCATCAAGGCCGATGTCCACGAGTTCACGATTTGCCGGCTGATTGCCGCGCAGGCCATTCTCGATTACCGCAAGGATCCGGCTCCGATCGTCCTGATCGGCCACTCGATGGGCGGGCTCTGCGCCCTGACGTTCGCGGACATCCTGCGCGAGGAAGACATCCCGGTGAGCCTCGTCGTCACCATCGACCCGGCGCACGCCAGTCCGAAGGTGCCGCTCAACGTCGAGCGCTATATCAACGTTTTCCTTTCGAACAGTGTTTTGGGCGGCGGGGACGTGGTCGCGAAGCAGGGCTATCAAGGGCACTACGCAAGCTTCGACCTCTCAAGGCACGAGGAGGTCACCCACATCAATATCGACAAGATGGATTCCATCCATCAGCAGCTGGTCGACGCGATCGTCCAGCTCTCGGCGACACCCGCGAAGGCCGAGGGCGAGGCGGTGCCGCTGCGCTATGTCGTTCCTCCCGACAGGCCGATCGAGTTGTGGGACAGCGGCATCCCGCTGGCCGCCCGACCGGGCGATACGTTGCCAAAGCTTGCCGAGCTTCACCACGTGCCGCTCTGGTCGCTGACCCAGATCAATCAGATGCCGGACAGCGCACGGCTGACCGCCGGCCAGCGCGTGATCATCCCGCGCCACCTGCTGCCGGCCGCTACCGCCCCCGCGAAATGGCCGCCTATGCGGTAGCATGTACTTGTAAGACGTGATGTCCCCTTTCGGGGGTGAAGCAGACGCACGCGCTCACCCTGAGAATTTTGTCTTATGATCCGAAGCAGACAATTGATGGGGCGATGTGCTGGTTGAAACATTCGATCAGAACTGCTGACCCATTGATCTGCATCATTACGCTTGACGATATCTATGGTCAGGCTTCTCCGGGATATTCGATCAGGCGACGGAGAAACACGATGAGATACATTTTCGCATTGGTTCTCGTTGTACCATTCGTGACAGCATCCAGCATGGCGCAGGATGCGGTCCGCATCGACCAGCACGTGTATCAGGGCGGACCCAAATCAAGCGTACCTCACGCGGCCAGACCGACGACCGCGAGCGAAGCCTTTGCAATGATGCCGAGAGGCAGGACGTCGCATCGTTATAGCGGCGGGCCGCAGACCGTCGTGCCGCATTCCTATTGAGTGTAGCGCGTGGAATTCGGGTGAAGCTCTGAACGTGAATCGGGATGTCCTTGGCTCTAGCAGACACGCACCATGCGTTGTTGCTGACGCCTGTTGGCTCAGCCCGGACCTCTGGTCGGGTCTGCTGTCGGCCTCAGCTGCCTGGAAGGAATGGCACTAGCATCGGAACGCGCCGGCGATAAAGCCCGTAGGCCTCCTCCCCGAGCTCCTTCATCAGGAACCCCTCCTCGATGCGCGCTTTCTGCCACATGCCGAGCGAGATCAGCACCGCGCCGAGCATTGCGGTTACCGTGCCGACCGCGACACCCGTCACCAGCATTCCTGCGATCAGGCCGGTATAGATCGGGTGGCGCACCAGTCCGTACGGGCCGGTGTCGATGACACGATGATCCTCTTTGCGCGTGATCGCGTTGGACCAAAAACGCCCGAGATGGATTCGAGCCCACCAGGTGAACGAGATGCCTGCCAGCGTCAGGGCCGACGCCACATAGATCCCGAGATCGCCAAACTGCCAGAGTGGCTTTTCTCCCAGAAGCTGCGCGATCCAGGGTGTGAAAAGGATGCCTCCCGCGAAGATGGGAATGCGGTAGGTCCGCGCATCGGAGGTCATCACCTGTTTCTGCGTCCGGCCGGACCAGAACGATGCGACGACCCAACTGATGAGCCAGACGATCCAGATGATAGCGAGCAATTGGGTGGGCCAGGTGGCCGTCCAGCCGCTCCAGACGAAATCCAGCAATTTGGAGGTTTCCTGCAACACGTTGCGGATCGTATTCCGCGATTACGTTAAACGCCATACCGGCGATTGGGGTGAAGGGATCGGGTATCCCGATCCGGCGATGAACCGGGTTCGTACTGATTGTCTTCAGCGCCAAGTAGGTAAAGAACCGTCTCCCGCAACGCCGCCTCGACGGGTCGGGGTGCGTAGCCTAGCTCACGCTGCGCTTTTTCGATCGATAGCGCGCGGGCGCGCAATGCGATTCGAACACCTTCCGCCGTGCCGGAGGGAGCCTTGTGCGTCACGTGATCGGCGATCAGCTCCAGCATTGCGGCGAATGTTTCCGCGATACGGCCGGGAACCGGAATCAACGTAGCTCGGCGACCGCTGATATCAGCCACGAGCTGAAGAATTTTCTTCAGCGGCAGGCTTTCACCGCCAAGAATGTAGCGGTGCCCAACCCTTCCACGTTCCATCGCCAAGATCAGGCCTGCGGCCGCATCGCGCACATCAACGAGATTCACGGCGAAATCGACGTAGAATTGAAATCGTCCGCCGAGAAAATGCCGGAGCATGGCAGTGGGCGGCGTGAGATTGCGATCATGAGGCCCGATCGGCATCGTGGGGCAGCCAACGATGACCGGAAAACCGGATGCCGCAGCCTGCATCGCGAGCCGCTCCGCGAGCACTTTCGACCGCGTATAGGGACCCGGAGCGTCATCGGCAGGCAGCAGCGCATCATCCGCGACGTCGCCTTCCGACGAGGCGCGACGGAAGAGAATGGATTCCGTCGAGCAGTGCAGGAACCGGGCAACACCGCGCTTGCGCGCAGCCGCTATCACCACCTCCGTACCGCCGTAGTTGACGGCATGAAAATCCCTTTTCTCGGGCATCCACATGCCGGGCAGGCCGGCAAGATGGTAAACCTCACCGACGCCCTCCAGGGCATGATCCACCCGGTCCGGATCAAGCACCGAACCCTGGATGTACTCCACCCCTGGCAGAGCGCATGCGGGAGCCTGGAGATCGAGAACTCTCACTCGTCGTCCTCGCGCGACGAGCGCCGAGACCAGGTGCAGCCCGATGAAGCCGGTGCCGCCGGTGACGAGTATCCGTGTCATGGGTGCAGGTTTGGCTCGCCTTGAAGTTTCTCGGGACCAAGCAAAGAATCGTAAGGTGTTTTTTGCGGAGGCTCCTGGATAATGACCGCCAGATCGCGCCTGAAACCAAGCGCGATGAATAATTTCGCCATCACGAACATCGGTCCGAGCAGCAAGTGAGTCGGATTGTCCACCAACGCAGGCTGTCGGCGTTCGAACACCCGGTGCCCGACGACCTGGAAGGTAACGCCGATGACGATCAACACCGCAGTAATCGACCACACGCCGGCCGCGCCCACATGGTTGGCGATCATCGCAGCGGCTGAAAGCAACAAAACGGCGGCGCCGATGATCCCGGTCCCGAGTGCCGCGTCGAGCAGAAACCAGTAGATCAGAACCGGCAACACCGCGATGGTCGCCACGCTGGTTGAGCCACCAAATATGGGGACGTACCATAGGCTGAGGGGGAGAACCGCAGCCAGAAACAGGAACAGGATGCCGAAAACGTGCATCGCGCAATTCCAGCGATCACGATGGTATTCGACATAATCCGCAAGCTGGCGCCGAAAAAAATCGTTCATGTGCTGTCCGCTGCTGCTTGCTGAAACGCCGCAGAGCCGGCGGCAACAAAAAACTTGCGCTCCTGCTCCATTACCTCGTCCTCGCAGACATGCCGTGGTACTTAAACTAGGGATTAAACCCAAGTCAAAGGACGTGTTTGGTTCCTTCCAATTGGTCGCAGGAGAGCGCTCCAGGCGGACGCGGTTGAACACGGAGCCGCATCAAACGTCGGCAGCTACATTGGCATCACCTTGCCGCAAATTTGTCGCAGTGTGCTCTATCTGCAGCCTGGTTGCCGGCATTGCTCCGGCGGTCGCGGCGGGTTGCTCTTTTCAGTCGCAGGGCGACGGCCGCGTCGCCGCCATCATCGACGCCCGCAGCTTTCGGCTCGAGGACGGCCGCGAGGTGGTTCTCGCCGGCGTCGAGCCGGTGGGAACCGAAAAATCGAAAAATATTTCGACGTTGTCGGCCATCGTGGCCGGGCGCGAGGTGACCTTGTCGGGACAGGACGACACCCCCGACCGCTACGGCCGCGAGCCCGCCTTCGCCTTTCTCGCCGGCTCGCAAACCCCGGTGCAGGCTCAGCTTTTGGCGCAGGGCGCGGCGCTGGTGTCGGGCAGCCTGACCGACAGGGAGTGTGCCTCGGTGCTGGCCGCTGCCGAAGCCGCCGGCCGCGAGGCCAAATTAGGCGTCTGGGCCGATTCATCGGCCATAAAAAACGCGGAAAGTGCGGGCGATATTTTGGCCGGGATCGGGCGATTTATGGTGGTCGAGGGCAAGGTTTTGTCCGTCAGACAGGCCGGGGCAACGACTTATCTGAACTTCGGACGGAACTGGACACGGGACTTTGCCGTGACTATTTCAAAACGCGCGCTGCCGGCTTTCGAGGCTGGTGGCATCGTGCTTAAGTCTCTCGAAAACAAGCGGATTCGCGTCCGCGGCTGGATCGAGACGCGTGGCGGACCACGAATCGAAGCGCTCCATGCGGGGCAGATCGAAGTGCTGGGGAACTAGGCAGTCGGACTGGGCTTGGTGGGAGCCAGGCCTGCCGGACAGACAAGAGTAGCTGAAGTGGCGGAGTTGGCGGGACGGCGCGAGGGAAGGATGAGCCGCGGCCTTTGGGCTGCGCCGGTCCTGCTGTGCGCGGCGCTCGCGCTTGCGGCCTGCGGCGAGATGGGCCGGTTTCAGACCGCGGCGCCCGCGGCAAGCCCGGTAAAGCCCAACCGCACCGTGGTGCAGACGCCGGCCGCCGAACGCGAGCATGAGCGCATTCTGGCCTCCTATGGCGGCGCCTATGACGATCCGAAGGTGGAAGCCCTGATCACAAAGACCGTCGACCGGCTGGTGGCGGCTTCCGACCGTCCCGATCAGGGCTACAAGGTGACGATCCTCAATTCGGGCGCGGTGAACGCGTTCGCGCTGCCGACCGGCCAGCTCTATGTGACGCGCGGCCTGATCGCGCTCGCCAGCGACACCTCCGAATTGTCGTCGGTTCTGAGCCACGAGATGGCGCATGTGCTGGCAAAACACGCCGCGATCCGCGAGGACCAGGCGCGCCAAGCGGCGATCGTCACCCGCGTCGTCACCGACATGGGCAACGATCCCGACCTCACGGCGCTGGCGCTCGCCAAGACCAAGCTGACGATGGCGAGCTTCTCGCGCGCCCAGGAATTCGAGGCGGACGGCATCGGCGTCGGGATTTCGGCGCGCGCCCATTTCGACCCCTACGGCGCGGCGCGCTTCCTGACCTCGATGGAACGCAATGCCGAACTGAAGGTCGGCAAGACCTCCATCGATCCGCGCGCGCAGGATTTTCTGTCATCGCATCCGGCGACACCCGAGCGCGTCCAGAACGCGCAGAACAGCGCGCGGCAATATGTCTCGCCCGAGAGCGGCGAGCGCGACCGCGAAACCTATCTCACCGCGATCGACAACATCGTCTATGGCGAGGACCCGAGCGAGGGATTCGTCCGCGGTCACCGCTTCCTGCATCCCAAGCTCGGCTTCACGTTCACCGCGCCCGACAACTTCACGCTGGACAACACCGCGCAGGCTGTGATCGGCGTGCGCGAGGGCGGCACGCAGGCGATGCGCTTCGACGTCGTGCGGGTGCCGGCGGAACAGTCGCTCGGCGAATATCTCAATTCCGGCTGGATGGACGGGGTCGACAAGTCGTCGACCGAGGACATCACCATCAACGGCTTCCCGGCCGCATCGGCGAGCGCCCATGGCGATCAATGGCAGTTCAAGGTCTACGCGCTGCGGTTCGGCACCGACGTCTACCGCTTCATCTTCGCCACCAAGCAGAAGAGCACCGAGAGCGAGCGCAACGCGCGCGAGACCGTCAATTCCTTCCGCCGCCTGACGCTCGAGGAAATCCAGGCGGCGCGGCCGCTGCGCATCAAGGTCATCACCGTGCAGCCGGGCGATACCGTCGAATCGCTGTCGCACCGCATGGCCGGCGTCGACCGCCCCGCCGAACGTTTTCGCGTGCTCAATGGGCTCGATGCTCACGCCCAGGTCAAGGTGCGCGATCTCGTGAAGATCGTGGTGGATTGACGCCACGCAAGCGCGTCATCCCGGGGCGCGCGTCCGTTGGCTTCCCGCAATGACATTCAGCCATCAACCCCCGTCGTCATTCCGCGGTGCGCGAAGCGCGAGCCCGGAATCCATGCTCCCGATCGTGGTTATGGATTCCGGGCCTGCGCCAAGTGGCGCATCCCGGAATGACGAGCGGGCAAGCCGCAGACAGCAAAAAGCCCGGGCTTGCGACCGGGCTTTTGATTGTTTGGAGTCTTGCGAGGCGCTGCTTACGCCGCTTCGTCGGCCACGGCGGCATCGTCGCCGTCGGCATCCGCATCGGCTTCACCATCGGCCTCGACTTCGGCTTCGGCCTTGGCGCCGCGGCGCGGGCTCTTGGCGAGCTGGCTTTCGATTTCCTTCACGGCTTCGGTTTCCGTCACGTGCTGCACGACGGCGATTTCGCGCGACAGGCGGTCGAGCGCCGCTTCATAGAGCTGACGTTCGCTGTAGGACTGCTCGGGCTGCGATTCCGAGCGATAGAGATCGCGCACCACTTCGGCGATCGCCACGATGTCCCCGGAATTGATCTTGGCTTCATACTCCTGGGCCCGGCGCGACCACATCGTGCGTTTGACGCGCGCACGGCCCTTCAGGGTTTCCAGCGCCTTCTTCACCAGCACCGGCTCCGACAGCTTGCGCATGCCGACATTGGCGACCTTGGCGGTCGGCACCCGCAGCGTCATCTTGTCCTTCATGAAATTGATCACGAACAGCTCAAGCTTGGCGCCTGCGATCTCCTGCTCTTCGATGGCCAGGATCTGGCCAACGCCGTGCGCGGGGTACACCACGAACTCATTGGTCTTGAAGCCCTGACGCTGGGTCAGGACCTTCTTCGGCTCCTCCACGCGCGGCGCGGCGGCGGTCGCCGGCTTGGCGGCGGCGACGGGCTTGTGCGCGACCGCCTTGCTGATCGGGGGCTTGGCGGCAGCGGCCTTCGGGGCAGCAGTCTTGGGAGCGACCTTCGAGGCAGTCGCCTTCGAACCCGTCGCTTTCGCGGCAGTTTTAGCAGTCTTGTTTGGCATTGCGCTTCTTTTGTTCTTTGAGGATTTGGCAGCCGAGGCCTTGGTGGCAGTCCGGGTATCCTTAAGAGAAGCCCGGGCACGGCTCTTGGTTGCACTACGGCTGGCCGCAGCGGATTTCTTCGTTACCTTGGAAGCACTCTTTTTACGCGTTTTCTGTGACACAGCCTGCGCGCGGAACTGCCACGCCCCTGTTCGATGTTTTTCACGGGAACCCATAGGGGCCATATACGCGGCCGACGGGTTCGGCTTGAATGTGCGCAATATAGCACATTTTCCGCGAAAATCAATGATTTACGCCCTGTCTGGGGCGTTTGGGCGGCGTTTTTGGCGATCAGACCGGGATTAGGGTTAAGTGGAAACCAGACTTCGGCCAGACTTCGGCCAGACTTGGGCCGGATTTAGGTCAGTCTCCCGTTCCGGGCTTCGGAGAAAAATATTTCTCAAACTTGCCTTCCGCACCCTCGAAATCCTTCGCATCGGGCGGGGATTCCTTCTTCTGGGTGATGTTCGGCCAGCTCTTGGCGTACTCGGTGTTCACCTCCAGCCACTTCTCCAGGCCCGGTTCGGTGTCCGGCTTGATGGCGTCGGCGGGGCATTCAGGCTCGCACACGCCGCAATCGATGCATTCGTCCGGATGGATGACCAGCATGTTCTCGCCCTCGTAGAAGCAGTCCACGGGGCAGACCTCGACGCAGTCGGTATATTTGCACTTGATACAGGCTTCCGTGACGACGTAGGTCATCCAAGGCTCCGAAACGGTCAGTTTTGAGTGGGTTGCCTAGCGCAGGAACACCGCAGCCGCAAGTGAAGCGCTGCCCTCCGGAGCGGCGTTTTGCCCGGCCTTGTTGCTTAATTGCAGTAAGTATTTGCAGTTAGTTATTCCCGGCCGTTCTGCAAATCCTCGTACAGCACCCGCGCCGACGCGGCGTCGCCCCGCCGCTCCGAAAATCCGACCACTTTGAGGACGCGCACGCTGCGATCGAGCCCGATGGTGAGCACGTCGCCGGCCTTCACGCTTTGGCCCGGCGCCTTTTCGCGGACGCCATTGATGCGGACATGGCCGGCCTCGACCAGCGCGGCAGCCGAGCTGCGCGCCTTGACCACGCGCGCATGCCACAACCATTTATCGAGACGCTGGCGCTCCAAGCAACACCATTGGAAGGATCAGTCCTTGCGGTTGGCGGCGAGCTGTTCCTTGAGCGCCGCCAGTTTCGCGAAGGGCGAATTGGGATCGACCGGACGATCGCGCTCGCGCGGGGCGGCGCTGGTGGCATATTGCCGGTGCGACGGACCGCTGTCACGGCCGCCCTTGTCGCGATCGCGCCCGCCTTTGTCGCGGCCGCCCTTGTCGCGCCCGCCGCCGAACTTGCCGCGATCCTTATCCCGATCCCTGCCCTTGTCGTTGTCCCTGCCCTTATCTCGGCCCTGAAAACGCTCGCGCGGCGGCTGGCCCTTGTCTTCACGCGGAGCCGCTGGCGCGCCATCGGCGGCCGCCGGCGCAGCGCCTGCCGGCGCATCGGCGCGTAGCTTGCGGAACTCGTTATGACGGTCGCGCCGTCCGCGCCGGTGGCGCTCGCCTTTTGCGGCATCGCCCGGCTCGCCCGCCACGGCGGCGGACGATGCGCCTTCCGCGGGACGGTCGTGATGGCGATGACGGTTGCGGTCGTGGCGCGGCCGACGCTCTTCGGAGCGTCCGCCGGGGCGCCAGACTTCGACCAGTTCGGGCGTTGCGGCGGCTTCGGGCGCGGCGGCGGCCGCGACATCGGCAGCAGCCTCCGCCGGGGCGGCTTCGCTGGCAGTCGCGGTCTCCGGCGTTGCTTCGGCGGAAGCGGGTTCGGGCGTTGTTTCGGCAGGGGCCGGCTCCGGCGCCTCGAACGCCGCCGCTTGAACCGAGGGCTCCTCCAGCGCGTCCGCCACGGCGGCTTCGACCGATTCGGCCGTGACCTCAGGCGCGGAAGCCGCTTCGACGGCCAACGGCTCGCTCGCGGCCGGTTCGTCTGCGAACGCGACATCGGGCAGCAGCGTCGCGGACGATCTCGCCGTTTCCGCCACAGCCTCGGCTGGCACAGCCTCCGCCGCCGGCGTTTCGACCACCGCCGGTTTCGGCGGCAGCGGCGCGCGGCGCTCCATGCGGTAGCCGAGCGCGCGCAAGATCGAGGCGAAATCTTCGCCGGCCGAACCGGTCAGGGACGTCATCGCCTGCGTCACGACAAAACCGCGGCCGTCGAACGCCCCGGCCGGCTTTTCGCCGGGCGAGGTCTCGCGCCAGGCCAGAGCGGGACGGATCAGGTCAGCGAGCCGCTCCAGGATATCGACCCGCACCGCGCGCTCGCCGCACTGGCGATAGCCCAGCACGCGATAGGCGTCGCGGGGCAGCGCCTTGTCGACTGGAAACGAGGTGCGGCCGCTTCCGGCCAGATGCTGCGCGACCGAGAGCGCCGACAGGTCGACATTGTCCAGTTTCAGCGCCCACAACAGCGAGGCCAGCGAACGCGCCGCCGGCTTCAAGAGCGCCGGCAGATAGATGTGATAGGCGCCGAAGCGCACGCCGTATTTGCGCAAAGAGGCGCGCGAGGGCTGATCGAGATCCTTCATCTCGGCGGAGATTTTCGATCGCTCCAGCACGCCCAGCGCCTCGATCAGCTGGAAGGCGATGCCGCGCGCGATGCCGGTGATGTCCTCGGCCTTGTTGAGGTCGAACAAAGGCCCGAGCAGCTTCTCGACATGCGTCTTGAGCCAGAGATCGAGCCGCGCCTGCACGGCCTCGCGCGGCGCGCCGGAGAGGCGCTCGTCGGAAATGATGCGGATGCGCGGATGCAGCGCGTCGTCGGCCGCCATCAGTTTTGCCACGGCATCGCCGGTCCAGCGGATGGTTCCGTCGGAGGTCAGCACGAACTGGTCGTCGGGGGCGGCAGCGAGCTTTTCGGCGCGCGCGTCGATTTCGCCGGCCAGCGCCTTCTGCGCGGTCGCCTGCAGCGCCTTGGCGTCGGAGCCCGCCTCCGCCGCCTCGGGCGCAAAGGTGAACCCGTCGAGCCGGCCGATCACATGGCCTTCTACGATCACTTCGCCGGTCTTGCCGATTTCGGTATTCAAAACACTGTTCTCCCGCAGGCGGCGCATCAATACACTGGTACGGCGATCAACGAAACGCTCCGTGAGCCGTTCGTGCAGCGCATCGGACAATTTATTTTCGACTTCGCGCGTAATCCCCTGCCAATGTTCGGGGTCGGCCAGCCAGTCCGGCCGGTTGGCCACGAAGGTCCAGGTCCGGATTTGCGCGATCCGGCCCGATAAAGTGTCGATATCGCCGTCGGCGCGGTCGGCCTGCTCGACCTGGGCGGCGAACCAGGCGTCGGGAATCCGGCCCCGCTTCATCAAAAATTCGAACAAAGTGGTGACCAGCTCGGCATGGGCGGCGGGCGCGATCTTGCGGTAATCGGGAATCTGGCAGGCGTCCCACAGCCGCTCCACGGCGGCCGCGCCATGGGCCATGTCCCGCACATCGGCGTCGCGCGCGGCATGGTCGAGCACGCGCAGATCCTCGGCGATCGGCGCCCGGGTCAGCGCGTCGTGGCCGGGAGTCAGCGCCAGCGACACCTGCAGGGCGCCAAGCGAGGAAAAATCCAGCTTCGCGTTGCGCCACTGCAGCACCTTCACGCTGTCGAAGGTGTGGTTCTGCAGCGCGTTCACCAGTTCCGGCTCGAACGGCGCGCAGCGCCCCGTGGTGCCGAACGTGCCGTCGCGCGTGGCACGCCCCGCTCGGCCTGCGATCTGCGCGAATTCGGCCGGATTCAGGCGGCGAAACTGGTAGCCGTCATATTTGCGGTCGGAGGCGAAGGCGACGTGATCGACGTCGAGATTGAGCCCCATGCCGACCGCGTCGGTGGCGACGAGATAATCGACGTCGCCGTTCTGGAACATCGATACTTGCGCGTTTCTGGTGCGAGGCGAGAGCGAGCCCAGCACCACGGCGGCGCCGCCATGCTGCCTGCGGATCAGTTCGGCGATGGCGTAAACCTCGTCGGCCGAAAACGCCACAATCGCGGTGCGCCGCGGCTGGCGGGTGATCTTGCGGTCGCCGGCGAATTCCAGCTGCGACAATCTCGGTCGCGTGACGATGGAAGCGCCGGGCAACAGCCGCTCGATGATCGGGCGCATGGTGGCCGCGCCCAGCAGCAGCGTCTCGTCGCGGCCGCGCCGGTTGAGGATGCGGTCGGTGAAGACATGGCCGCGTTCGAGATCGGCCGCGATCTGGATTTCATCGACCGCGAGAAACGACACGTCGAGATCCCGCGGCATCGCCTCCACGGTGGAGACCCAGAACCGCGGATTCTTCGGTTTTATCTTCTCCTCGCCGGTGACGAGGGCGACCGCCTCGGGCCCGACGCGCGCGACGATCTTGTTGTAGACCTCGCGCGCCAATAGGCGCAGCGGCAGGCCGATCAGCCCCGAGGAATGCGCGACCATCCGCTCGATCGCCAGATGCGTCTTGCCGGTATTGGTCGGACCGAGCACGGCGGTAACGCCGGCGCCGGGAGCCCGGTCGTGCGCGAAGGGGGAAGAGAAAGCCATATTTTTCAGGTGTTTCTTTTATTGCTGGCGTTCAAACGTCATTGCGAGCGCCAGCGAAGCAATCGATGGGGCAACGAAGCAAGTATGGATTGCTTCGTCGCTTCGCTCCTCGCAATGACGAAAAGGGCACTTTCCGCCGATAGTGTTTCACAATGCGACGCTCAAGGGAGGCTTGAGTGGTCGCGGCTTAAGTTCCGGAACGAGTCCGGAACGAATCGCGCCCGAATCGCTGACTCTCCTGCTCTCCTGATACGTTCACCGCAACATCTCGCGTGGAACACGCACCGCGGCACTAGATCAAGTTCGGATGCGATCGACAAGCCGTGGTTTGGCGGCGAATTCCTTAAAATTCCTAAGCCCCACGAGTCGAATCAGAAGCGGGGAAGAGTCAACAGGGATTCCACAAGGGGAGAAGGGAAAGCGAACTTCCCTCAATTCGTCTTCGCGACCCGCGGCGGCGAGGCCGCCGTGATGAAGCTCGTGGCTTCCAGCCTCGCGGGGCCGAGCGGGGTCGGGATCTTCATCCAGAACGGCACCAGGATGCGGGTTCCCGCGACCGGCGCAAACGCAATCTCGATGTTGCGCTGGGCGGTGAGATATTTGATCACCGGGCGGTCGGGGATATAGCCCGCGATCGGGGTGAAATAGACCGCGCAGACCACGACCGGGCCGCGATAGCCCTTCTCGGCCTTGACGGTTTCCATGCGCTTGAAATCGAGCTTGAGATCGTAGCGCATGCGGCCGTCGAAGATCCCGGCGCCGGTGCGGCAGGCCTCGGGCGTGAGCGGATCGCCGGTGCCGGCCACGCGCAGCATCGATCCCGTCATCGGATCGTAGACGCCGTGGCGATGCGCGTCCGTGATCGGGAGGCGGTCGGGATCGACCGGCGGTTCCGGCTCGATGCCGAATTCCTTCACGTTGCCGTTCGCCAGCGTGATGTGGATGGCTTCGGTCTTCTTCGAGGTCGTGGTGGAGGCGGTATAGCCGGTTGCGACCAGCGCGCCGTTGACGACGCGGCCCTGGGAAGCCCCGGTGCCGGAACCGCCAGCGATGGCGTTCAAGAGCCCCATGGTGCCGCCGGAGGCGGCGGCCGAGAACTGGTCGTCTGATATGTCGATGGTCCAGGCGCCGCGGCCTACGGGAATGCCGGCCAGCGTCGCCTCATATTGCGCATCCAGCCGGCCCTGCGCCGCAGCCGGAGCGGGCGCGGCGGCCGACATCAGCGCCACGGTCAGGGACAAGGCAGACAGATTGCCCACTCCCCGCAGCGCCCTTCGGCCGGGCCGGGGTAAAATCATACTGAAAATGGTCACCTGGCGGCGGTCCTGCTACTTCGGCGCGGATGGAATGTCATTTAAGCGAAAATACCGGGCAAACAACGGATCGACGCGTTTTTCAGCAATTTCTGTAGCCCGCGCCGGAATTTGGTATGGGCATCATTTCGGCGGGGAATGCGCCGATTATATGATGGCCGAAAGCCCGCCGAATGGCCCCGGAAACCAGCTTTTGACCCCCAAAACCTTGACGTCCCGGGCATCTCGCCCTATACGTCCGCCGCTCCCTAGATGGACGTGATTTTGAACCCCCCGAGGGCCTAATTGAGCCCGGGGCTGGCAGAGGATTTCTTGAGATGTCGCGGCGCTGCGAATTGACGGCCAAGGGCCCGCTGGTGGGCCACAAGGTGAGCCACTCCAACATCAAGACCAAGCGCCGGTTCCTGCCGAACCTGTGCAACGTCACCTTCATTTCCGACGCGCTCGGCCGCAACGTGCGCCTGCGCGTCTCGACCAACGCCATCAAGAGCGTCGACCACAATGGCGGCCTCGATGCGTTCCTGCTGAAGGCCAAGGCCGACGTGCTCTCGCCCCGCGCGCTCGAACTGAAGCGCGCCATCGAAAAGAAGAAGGCGGCGGCGCCGGAGCAGAAGGCGAGCTGAGCTTTACGTTTCAGCGATTGAATTTTGAACGGCCGGGTCGAAAGCCCCGGCCGTTTTGTTTTGCGCGGACGCAGGATAGCCTTGCCGGCAACATCGAGAACGACGGGAGACCCAAGCGTGAAGATCGTCGACCTCAGCCGCGAGCTTTATCACAAGAGCCCGACCTATCCGGGCCATCCGCCGATCATCCACGGCGTCTGGACCACGCATGAGGAATCCTTCGCAGCGTCCGGCAACGTGCACGGGCTGTCCTCGATGTTCATCTCGATGCCCGACCATGCCGGCACCCATATCGACGCCTTCAGGCATTTCAACAAGGGCGGCCAGCCGATCTCCGAATATCCGCTCGAGAACTGCATCGTGCCCGGCATCTGCATCGACCTGCGCCACATCGCCCCGCGCGCCGAGATCGCGCCGGCCGATCTCGAAGCCGCGGTGAAGAAGAGCGGCCTTCCGGTGCCGAAGGGCGGCACGGTGTTGCTGTGCACCGGCCACCACGCGCGCACCTTTCCGCGCAAGGAATATGCGAGCGAGAATTCCGGCGTGAACATCGCGGCCACGCAATGGCTGGCCGCGCAGGGCGTGGTGCATTTCGGCATCGACTCGATGCGGCCGGGGCCGGAAGGCAAGGTCAACTCGCTGGTGCACAAGGCCTGCGGCGATCTGAACATCACCCACATCGAGAGCCTGTGCAATCTGGAAGCGCTATTGGGCGAAGGCCTCTTCACCTTCATCGGCCTGCCGCTGAAAATGCGCGACGGCACGGGATCGCCGATCCGCGCGGTCGCGGTATTCGGGATGTGAGGGGAAGCTCACCGGCCGTAGCCCGCTGCCAAGGACGTGGATGCCCGGCACAAGGCCGGGCATGACGGAAATTGGTTCCTTACGACTCCATCTCGAACAGCTTCGCGGCGGTGCGGCCGAGGATGTCGGCCTTGTCGTCGTCGCTCAGGGAGTCGCAGGCAAAGACGTGGTCGACCGGGGCGAGCTGCCAGGGGAACGGATAGTCGCTGCCGAGCACGATCTGCCCCGGCCCGACCTGGGCTGCGAGATGACGGATCGCCTCCGGCGTGAACACCAGTGAATCGAAATAGACCTGCTTGAGATATTCGGTCGGCGCCTTCGCCAGCTTGATGGCGGGGTCGCAGCCGCCGGGGTTGACCAGGCAGGCGTGGTCGGAACGGTCGGCGTAGGACGGCAGGAAGCCGCCGCCATGGGCGGCGATCACCTTCAGCCTCGGGAAACGATCGAAGGTGCCCTCGAAGATCATGTGCGACAGCGCGATTGACGTCTCCGCGGGATAGGCGATTGCGTTGGCGAGCCAGCCATTGCCGGCGAGCAGCTTGTTGAGTTCGGGCACGCCCTGCGGATGGATGAACAGGGGAACGCCGAGTTCCTCCGCCTTGGCCCAGACGGGGTGGAATCTGGAATCGGAAAACGCCACGCCGTCGACATTGCCGCCGATCGCCGCGCCCTTCAGCCCCTGCCGGTTCACGGCCGCGTCGAGTTCCTTCACCGCGAGATCGGGCGCCTGCAGGGTGAGCGAGGCAAAACCGGCGAACCGGTCCGGCTTCGAGGCGCACAGCGCGGCGAGTTTTTCGTTCTGGATTTTGACGATCTGGCCGGCGAGTTCGCGGTCGGCCTTGTACCAGTTCGGATTGATCGACAGCACCTCCATGTCGACCGCCTGCGCATCCATCGCGGCGAGCCGCTTGTCGAGCGAGATCACCACCTCGTTGGCGCCGCGCACGGTCGAGGCTGGCGCGGGCCCCAGCAGTTTTGCCGCTTCCGGAATCACGCAATGGGCATGCACGTCGATGGTCTTGACCCGCTTGCCGCCGACCATGACGGGAATTTTGTGCTGCGACGCACCTTGCGCCTGCGCGCGGTGCAACAGGCCGCAACTGCAGAAGGCGATCCCGGTCGCGACGGCGGCCGATCCGCCCTTGAGAAACTGACGGCGTGTGGTCATGACGATGTCCTCCATGTGTGTTTTGCGGGCGGACGCGTCATCACCCGCCCGGGTTGTGGCGGAGACTAGGGAAAGAAAGCGGCAACAACCAGTCGGATAGGGTCGGAATTTCGCGCGGCGAGGTTTGCGCTCCCTTCCCCGTCATGGCAGGACTTGTCCCGGCCATCCAGGCGCAGCGCCGCCATCTCGATTTGTACACAAACACCATCTATTTCCGTCTCAACCGCATCCGCGACCTGACCGGATCGATCCGCGGAGGTATGCAGGGCTGTTGCTAACGACGGTGCGGATGATGGAGCGGGGGATGGGCGGACGACGGCGGGGACGTAGAGTCGTTTCTAGGGCGGGTTGAGCGAAGCGAAATCCATCCTGCAAGCTGGGGGCTTCTTCGATGAAGAACATCGTCATTTGCTGTGACGGCACCGGAAACGAGATCAGCGAAAACATCTCGAATGTGCTCAAGCTGTATCGGATGCTCCGGAAGACCGGCAAGACGGAGCCGCATCAGCTCGTGTTCTACGATCCCGGCGTCGGCACGCTGGCGCGACCGGACCCGTGGCGGAAGGTGTGGCAGGACACCATCACCATTCTCGGTCTGGCGACGGGGTATGGCCTCGATGACAACGTGCTCGCGGCTTACGATTTCCTGGTTCGCAATTACGAAGACGGCGACGACATCTTTCTGTTCGGGTTCAGCCGCGGCGCCTATACCGTGCGCGTTCTGGCGGGCCTCGTTCATAAGGTCGGATTGGTATCTCCGCAGCAGAGCAATCTCTCCGGTGCAGGGTTGACCGCCTACAAGCAATTCAGTTCGGACACCGAACAAGGAGGATTGGGGCTGGATTCGAGCCAACTCGTCGACGGCGGCAGTGAAGCGGAACAAGGCGGCCCCGTTACTCGCGACGATCAGGCGGCGCAATTCGCGCGCATTCTTTCCGCCAGGTGGCCGACGATCAAATTCGTCGGCGTGTGGGACACGGTCGCAAGCGTCATCGTTCCTCGTCCCGACAGGCTTTACCTTCCCAGCCTGCTCCAGCTTGCCTATACGCAGCAGAATCCCAGCGTAAAAATTTTCCGGCAGGCGATAGCGATCGACGAACGGCGCCGGATGTTTCGGCTTCAGCCGTGGGAACAACCGCAAACCTTCATGCGGAACAGGTTCAGCAAGACCAACAATGAAGAGCCCCAGGATATCCTGCAGGTATGGTTCGCAGGCGTACACGCCGATATCGGCGGCGGCTACCCGGAGAAAGAAAGCGGTCTCTCCAAATATCCGCTGCTGTGGATGATCGAAGAAGCCGTGAAATCGGGTCTTGCTGCTAATCCGCAGACGGTCAACCAGCTGGCGTGGGGCATCCAACGGAAAGGAAGCCCATTCACTTACGTGGCTCCCGACATCAAGCGCGATCCGCACGATTCGATGTCAGCCGCTTGGCGCGTCCTCGAATACCTGCCGAAATCGGACAAATACAAGGAGTGGCAAGCGCGCAAGTCGTACCTCGGGCACTACATACCGGATGCCGAGCCGCGCCCCATTGCGGAAGATGCCTTTGTCCACGAATCCGTAATTCAACGCATGGATGCGGTGCCGAAGTATCGTCCCATCAATCTTCCGTCGCGACCTCTGGTCGTTCCAATGCCGACAGGTCCCTCATAGGCTGGACGGATGCTCCAGCCGACGGCCCCGCGGCTTGATGCCGGTGGGATACGGCGTCATTGCGAGGGGGAAACATGAGCCTCCTCCGAATTAGTGGACACCTGTAGTAGGCTCGCAGAGCCAAGAGGTGTCGAATGCAACGAAATGAACGTCGGTCGTTTACGGACGACTATAAGCGGCAAGCGGTGTATCTGGTGCTGTTTGAGATGTGAATCGGTACGAACGCGCGCGCAACTCGTCGTTCCGGCGAACGCGGCCCATAACCAAAAATGGTTTTCGGTTTGCCGCGCTGGAGCGGCCGCCGTGTCTCGACAACGAATACCTGCGATTATGGGTCCCGGCTCAAGGCCGGGACGACGGAGGACGGCGCAAGCGACACGTCCCTCTTTTTTCGTTCCGGCGAACGCCGGCCCCATCACCACAAATGGTCATTGGCTTGACGCGCCGGAGCGATCGCTGTGTGTTACCAACGCAAGCCGGTGGCTACAGGTCCCGGCACAAGGCCGGGACGAAAGATAAAGAGGAACACGCCATGAAACGACTGATGATCCTGAACGGTCCGAACCTCAATCTCTTGGGAGTGCGGGAGCCGCATATCTACGGCACCACGACGCTGTCGCAGGTGCGCGAGAGCTGCGAGCACGCCGCAAAGCGTCACGGCATCGAACTCTCCTTCCACCAGTCGAATCACGAGGGCGAGATCGTCGACTGGATCCAGTCGGCGCGGCAGACGGCGGACGCCATCATCATCAACCCCGCCGGCTATTCCTTCACCTCGATCGCCATCCTCGACGCGATCAAGGCGTTCGAAGGCCCGGTGATCGAGGTGCACATTTCCAACATCCACGCCCGCGACGAACTGCACCGCCATTCCAAGATCTCCACCGCCGCGACCGGCGTGATCGCGGGGCTCGGACCTTACGGCTATATCGCGGCGATGGATGCGGTGGCGCAGATGAAGAAAGGGTGAGGAGGCGATCCACCATCAACGAGTTGTCCCGGCGAAGGCCGGGACCCAGGGAGAAGTTGTGGCGCGAAAGCCGTCGACCAGCGCCTTTCACAACCGGCGACGCGATGAGCGCAATCGCGCTCACGCGGGGGTCCCGGCTTTCGCCGGGACGACCGAAGAGACTACGCCGCGCCCTCCGTCATTGCGAGCGAAGCAAAGCAATCCATGCTTAACGCAAAAAGAAAGAATGGATTGCTTCGTCGCGGAGTTTATCATCGCGCCGGCCGAAGGCCGGACCCGTTGGCTCCTCGCAATGACGAGTTCTCAGCCGTCACGCCGCCTTTACCATCCCCGCGTCGAGATGCTTCAGCCGCGGCATCACTTCGTTCTTCAAAAGCGTCAGCGAATGGTGCCAGGCTTCCGGCTTGTGCTTGTAGTCGAAGCCGAACACCAGAAGCGTGCCGAAGCCGCCGACCTCGCGCCAGATGGTTTCGATCTTCTCGGCGACGGTGGCCGGCGAGCCGACGACCCAGTTGCGCTTCGCGCAATAGTCGACAGTGACGTCGGAGTCCGGCACGTCGGGCGCGTGCTTGAGATAGTCCTTGAAGCCGAAATGGCCGAGCAGCGGCAGGAAATACTCACCCATCATCCGGCCCATCATGTCGCCGGCGGAAAGCCTCCAGGCTTCCTCGTCGGTGTCGGCGACGAACACCTCGCGCACCAGCCGCCAGTCCCTGCGGTTCGGCTTGCGGCCGGTCCGCGCGGCGCCGGCCTCGACCGAATCCCAGTGGCTGGAAACGTAGGCCGGGTTGAGGTTGAGGCTCATCGGAATGAAGCCGCGCTCGCCCGCGAGCTTCAAGGTGTCGCTTCCCTTGGAGAGACCGGCGACGCCGATCGGCGGATGCGGCGCCTGCTTCGGCTTGATGTGCGGTTTGAGGAAATCGAACATCGTGTCGGGCTTGCTCACCGTCCAGTACTTGCCCTTGTAGGTCCAGGGCGCATCCTCGGTCCACATTTTCAGGATGATCTCCAGCGCCTCGCGGGTCATGTCGCGGTTCTGCCCGCTCATGCCGTCGACGTTGAACATCGCCCAGTCGCTCGGCAGGCCCGATGCCGCGACGCCGAAATTCAGCCGGCCGCCCGACAGATGATCGAGCATCGCGACGCGGTTGGCGAGTTCGGCGGGGTGGTGATAGGGCAAGAGGAAACCGCCGGGGCCGAGGCGGATGTTTTTGGTCTGCAGGAACGCCTGCGCCAGCAGCAGGTCCGGCGCCGGATGCGGCTCCCAGGGCGCGGTGTGGTGCTCGCCGATCCAGACTTCCTGGTAGCCGAGCTCATCGAGCCAACGGATGGTCTGCAGGTCCCAGTCGTGGCCCTCCTTCAACCCGCATTCCGGCGGATGCGAGGGCATCGTGAAATATCCGATCTCCATGGCGTTTCCTCCCGCTGTTGTTTTGCTTTTTCAAAACGCGTCTGTCGCGCGCAAGCGGAAGCATAGCACGCCGGGCGTGTGGCCGAGATATGACAAAACAACCCGGCTGATGCGAGCGCCGCGTGGCACGATGCGCGTTCGCTTCTCCCCTTGTGGTAGAAGGTGGCAGGGACGAAGTCCCTGCCGGATGAGGGGTTGCGCTCCATCGATAGGCCTGACCCCCTCACCCGGATCGCATCAGACGATGCGAACCGACCTCTCCCACAAGGGGAGAGGTGAAGAAAGAAACCCGTCAGCCCTACCGCGCCCCGAACGTGGTGGCGCCGAACAGTGCTTTTTGCGTCGAGGGCTGCGAGCGCCAGTATTGCGGCGGGGCCTCGACCTGGCCGCCGAGTTCGGCGGCGGCGTGCCAGCCCCAGCGCGGGTCGTAGAGCATGCCGCGGGCGAGCGCGACCATGTCGGCCTTGCCCGACGCCACAATCTCCTCGGCCTGTTTGGCCTCGGTGATCAGGCCGACCGCCATGGTGGTGACGCCGGTCGCTTCCCTGATTCCTTGCGCGAATGGAACCTGATAGCCGGGCGACAGCGGGATCTTCTGCAGTGGCGACACGCCGCCGGAGGACGCATCGATCCAGTCGACGCCGCGCTTCTTCAACTCTTGTACAAATTCGATGGTTTGCGGCAAATCCCAGCCGCCCTCGACCCAGTCGCTCGCCGACACCTTGACGCCGATCGGCTTCGACGCCGGAAACACCGCGCGGATCGCGTCGAACACTTCGAGCGGATAGCGCATGCGGTTCTGCAGGGAGCCGCCATACTGGTCGGTGCGCTTGTTGGAAATCGGCGACAGGAACTGGTGCAGCAGATAGCCGTGCGCGCCATGCAGCTCGAGCGCATCGATGCCGAGCCGCTCGGCGCGTTTGGCGGCCGAGACGAACGCGTCGCGGATGCGCGCCAGACCCGCCGCGTCGAGCGCAAGCGGCGGCGCCTCGCCCTCCTTGTGCGGCACGGCGGAAGGTCCGACCGTCTGCCAGCCGCCTTCGGCCACCGGGATCAGCTGTCCGCCCTCCCAGGGACGATGGCTCGAGCCCTTGCGGCCGGCGTGCGCAAGCTGCATCGCGACGGCGATTTTGGAATGCTTGCGCACCGAGGCCAGGATCGGCTTGAGCGCCGCCTCGGTGGCGTCGTTCCACAGGCCCAGGCAGCCCGGCGTGATGCGGCCGATCGCTTCCACATGGGTCGCCTCGATGCAGAACATCGCGGCGCCCGAGAGCGCCAGCGTGTTGATATGGGTGAAATGCCAGTCATTGGCCTCGCCATCGTCGGCCGAGTACTGGCACATCGGCGCCACCATGATGCGGTTGGCAAGCGCAAGGCCGCGCAGCTTTATGGGAGAAAACAGGGCGCTCATGGGGGATATCCGGGCAGGAGGAAGGAACGTCGGCACTTATCTAGGCATGCCCCGCCCATTCCCTCAACCACCTCAAAGGCTGGCTAGAGATGCACCCAACGCAAGCTAAGGCAGTATTTTTCGTCATTGCGAGGAGCAAAGCGACGAAGCAATCCGGCTTTCTGCCTTTGTTACCCAAAGCTGGATTGCTTCCCGGAGCTTGTCATCGGGCACGCGTTCGCGCGACCCGTTGGCTCGCAATGACGGACTATTGATTGATCCCGGCCTCCTTGATCACTTCCATGTTGGCCGCGGTCTCGCGCTTGACCAGATCGTCCATCTGCGCCGGCGTCATCGGCAGCGCTTCGACGCCGAGCTTTTTCAGGCTGTCCTGCATCGCCGGCTCGTTGAGCACCTTCATGCCGGCGGCATGGAATTTCTCGACGATGTCGCGCGGCGTCTTGGCGGGCATGAAGACGCCGAACCAGATCGCGCTGTCGGCGTTTTGCAGACCGGCCTCGGATGGCGTCGGCACGTCGGGCAGATCGGCGGCGCGCTTCGGCGTCGATACCACGAGCGCGCGCACCTGGCCGGCGTGAATCAGGGGAAGGGCTGTCGCGAGCGGGCAGAAATAGAAATCGATCCGGCCGCCGATGATGTCGGCGATCACCTCGGCGCCGCCGCGATAGGGCACGTGGGTCGCCTCGATGCCGGCGGCGAGACGGAATTTCTCGGCGCTGATATGCACCGCGCTGCCAATGCCGACCGAGCCGAACGAGATCGATCCGGGCTTTGCTTTGGCGTCCGCGATGAAATCCTGCACGGTCTTCCACGGCCGCGAGGCCGGCACGATCATCACATTGGCGCTGGAGCCGATCATCAACACCGAGGCGAGGTCCCTGGTCGCGTCGAACGTCAAATTCGGAAAGATCGCGGGCGCGATCGTCAGCGCGGACGAATGGGCGAGGATGCTGTAGCCGTCCGGGTCGGCCTTCGCCACCAGCGCGGTACCGAGCGTGCCGCCGGCACCGACCCTGTTCTCGATCACGATGGGCTGGCCGAGCTCGGCGGCGAGGCGATCGAACACCAGCCGCGGCACCACGTCGGTGGCGCTGCCGGCGCCGAACGGAATCGTCGCCCTGATCAGCCGCGACGGCCAGTCTTCCGCCCGCGCCGCGGCGGCGACGAGCAGACTACCGAGAACACAAATCCACGCAAAAGACTTACGCATGACCACTCCGCTTTCATCGACCGCAGGGGTGGGCCGACGGCGGAGTTGCTGCAAGATTCGTTCCGCCGGGGCGCGGCAAATCCCGCGTCGGAAATTATTCCACCAGCGTGAATTGCAACAGCAGGGTGCGCTGGATCAGCGAGAAATTGTCGTCGGAGACCATTGTCAGCACGGTGTCGCCCTCCGGCGTCACATGGACGTCGATGCCTTCCATGTTGTCGATCTCCTGGCCCAGATCGGCCTCGAAGATCGAGGGACCGTCGACCACGGCGTCGGGCGCCACCGAGGCAAGGGGGATGCGCCGGATCCGGATGCCGATGCCTTCGACCAGCGAGAATTTCCGCTCCAGCACCAACAGATCGCCGGAAGGCAGGAGCACCGCGTCGCTGACATCGAAATGCTCGGTGCGGCGAACGCTGAATTGCCCGGGCGAAGGCCCGCCGACCAGAAAGGCGATCAGATTGCCTTCCGCATCCAGACCGCGCTCGGACAGCGCGACCAGCGTGCCCGCGAGCGGCAGGCCCCTCGGCACC
This sequence comes from Bradyrhizobium sp., assembly GCA_041490045.1. Taxonomy (GTDB): domain Bacteria; phylum Pseudomonadota; class Alphaproteobacteria; order Rhizobiales; family Xanthobacteraceae; genus Bradyrhizobium. Next base: position 23,476 of record JBGPSI010000010.1, on the reverse strand, counting down.
ATGACCAGCGCCTCCAGCCCCTTGTTGAACGGCAGCTTCTTCACCGCCGGCGGCATCGGCACCACCTCGCCGCGCGATCTGGCAAAACCCTTGCTGAAATCGAAGCGCAGCACCCGGTTGACGCGCTCCAGCGTGATATAGACATAGGCGCCATCGAGCGCGATCGATTCCGAATCGAACCAGCCGCGTGCGGTGATCGGCCGGCCGTCGGGTCCAAGCATCGGAGAAGCCTCGACGTCGTCGAGCCCGGCCATCTCGCGGCCCCGGTAGGCGATGCGGCCGGTGAACCAGCTTCCCTTGTCGCTGATGGAAATGAAGCGCTCGCCTTTGGCGTCCAGACGCAATCCCGACAGTCCGCCGAAGCCGCGGAAGGACGAGGTCAGCACCAGCCCGCTGCGGTATTCGAGCTTGCCGAAACGGACCCGCTGATGATCGCGGGTATCGAACGACGGTATCGGCCTTGCCTTGACCTCGATCGAGACGGGTGCGGTGACGGAATATTCGTCGGGTACGACCGGCTTCGGCGGCGACTGCGTCGCGAGCTGCGCCCGCGCGATGGCCGGTATGGCGAGCGTCGAAAGCCCCGCCGCCGTGAGGTGAAGGAAGCGGCGACGGCTGAGGGCTGCGCGCATAGGGTCAGGAATGCAATCTGCGCCGCTGGCCTGAGGTTGCGGGTGCAGCACCATGGGTCTCGCTGAACAGTTCGGCGAGCTTTTCGGTGATGGCGCCACCGAGTTCTTCGGCGTCGACGATGGTGACCGCGCGGCGATAGTACCGTGTGACGTCGTGACCGATGCCGATCGCGATCAGCTCGACCGGCGAACGGGTCTCGATCTCCTCGATGATGTGGCGCAGATGGCGCTCGAGGTAATTGCCGGGATTGACCGACAAAGTGGAGTCGTCGACCGGCGCACCGTCGGAGATCATCATCAGGATCTTGCGCTGCTCGGAACGGCCCAACAGCCGCTTGTGCGCCCAGTCCAGCGCCTCGCCGTCGATGTTTTCCTTGAGCAGGCCCTCGCGCATCATCAGCCCGAGATTTTTCCGCGCGCGCCGCCACGGCGCGTCGGCGGATTTATAGATGATATGGCGGAGATCGTTGAGCCGGCCCGGGTTGGCCGGCTTACCGGCGGCAAGCCACGCCTCGCGCGACTGCCCGCCCTTCCAGGCCCGCGTCGTGAAGCCGAGAATTTCGACCTTGACGCCGCAGCGCTCGAGCGTCCGCGCCAGAATATCGGCGCAGGTAGCGGCGACCGTGATCGGGCGGCCGCGCATCGAGCCGGAATTGTCCAGCAGCAGCGTCACCACGGTGTCGCGGAAGGTCGCTTCCTTTTCGTGCATGAACGACAGCGGATGATAGGGATCGGTCACCACGCGCGACAGCCGCGCGGGATCGAGAATGCCTTCCTCGAGATCGAACTCCCAGGCGCGGTTCTGCTGCGCCATCAGTCTGCGCTGCAGGCGGTTGGCGAGGCGCGCCACGATGCCCTGCAGGTGCGCGAGCTGCTTGTCGAGATAGCTGCGCAGCCGTTCCAGTTCGTCATGGTCGCAGAGATCCTCGGCCGCGATCACCTCGTCGAATTTCGGCGCGAAGGCATGATATTCCGGCCCACGCGGCTCGTTGGCGCCGCGCGAATTCGGCCGCGTCGCTTCCCCCGGCGTCTCGTCGTCGCCGAGTTCGCCGTCGTCGAAGGTGTCGCTGGTGGAGGCCTGCGCGCTTTCCATCGCGCTCTCCGACATCTCGTCGGTCGTGGCCTGCGCCTGGTCGGCGCTCATTTCCTGCGCGGCGTCACTGTCGGGCGAGCCTTCCGCGCCGGACTGGTCGTTCTCGCCGTCGCGATTCTCGTCCTGGTTCTCGTCCTCGTCGGCCTCGGCGTTACGGTCGTCGCCGAGTTCGAGCGCGCTCAGGAGATCATGCACGGCGTCGCCGAATTTCGCCTGATCCTCCGCAAGCCGATCGAGCCGGTCGAGCCTGGCGCCGATCTTGTCTTCCAGCACCGGACGCCAGAGGTCGACCATCTTCCTGGCCGCGGCGGGCGGCGCAAGGCCGGTCAGGCGCTCGCGCACCAGCATCGCCAGCGCATCCGACAGCGGCGCGTCGGCGCGGTCGGTGATTTCGTCGAACTTGCCGCGATGGAAATGATCGTCGAGCATCGCCGTGAGGTTCTTGGCAACGCCCGCCATCCGCCGCGAACCGAGCGCCTCGACGCGCGCCTGCTCGACCGCCTCGAACACGCCGCGCGCCTGCGGATTACCCGGCATCAGCTTGCGATGCACTTTCGGATCGTGGCAGGCGAGCTTCAGCGCGATCGAATCGGCATGGCCGCGCACGATGGCGGCGTCGCGCTTCGTCATCTTGCGCGCCGGCTCCGGCAGCCGCGCCTTGCCCGGCGCCAATCCCGGCCGCTCGGCGGCGAACGTCACCTCAAGCTCCGGCTTTCGCGCGATCGCACGCAGGCAGGCCGTGACCGCGCGCTTGAACGGCTCGGTCGGAGCTTCCTTCGATCCGGTGCGGAACTTCTGATTCGACGTCGTCATTTAAGTCTCATCACCCGTCGTCGCCGCGAAAGCGGAGGCGACCGCTACGACATCGCCACGTTCACCGAAGACTCGGCGAGTTCCACATTGAAGCAGCGCTGATAGAATTCAGCCACCAGCGGCCGCTCCAGCTCGTCGCATTTGTTGAGGAAGGTGACGCGGAACGCAAAGCCGATATCGCTGAAGATCTCGGCGTTCTCCGCCCAGGTGATCACCGTGCGCGGGCTCATCACCGTCGACAGATCACCGTTGGCGAAAGCGTTGCGGGTGAGATCCGCGAGACGGACCATCTTGTTGACGATGTCGCGGCCTTCCTGGTTGCGGTAGTGATGCGCCTTCGCCAGCACGATCTCGACTTCCTCGTCATGGGCGAGATAGTTCAGCGTGGTGACGATCGACCAGCGGTCCATCTGACCCTGGTTGATCTGCTGGGTGCCGTGATAGAGGCCGGACGTGTCGCCAAGGCCGACCGTGTTGGCAGTCGAGAACAGCCGGAACGCCGGATGCGGCTTGATCACCTTGTTCTGGTCGAGCAGCGTCAGGCGGCCGGAGACTTCCAGAACGCGCTGGATCACGAACATCACGTCGGGACGACCGGCGTCGTATTCGTCGAACACCAGCGCGATATTGTGCTGCAGCGCCCAGGGCAGAATGCCGTCGCGGAATTCGGTGACTTGCTTGCCGTCGCGCACGACGATGGAGTCCTTGCCGACCAGATCGATACGGCTGATGTGGCTGTCGAGATTGACGCGCACGCAGGGCCAGTTCAGCCTTGCCGCGACCTGTTCGATATGGGTCGATTTGCCGGTGCCGTGATAGCCCGTCACCATGACGCGGCGGTTCTTGGCAAAGCCCGCGAGAATGGCGAGCGTGGTGGCGCGGTCGAAGCGGTAATCTGTGTCGACATCCGGCACGTGCGGATCGACTTCGGAATAGGCCGGCACCTCGAGGTCGCTGTCGATGCCGAACACCTGCCGGACCGACACCTTCATGTCGGGCAAGCCGGTGATCACGGGCGCGGAAGATTCTTGCACTTTGGTGGTGGCGGCGGTCGTCATCAATCCTCCGAGGTCCCGGGCGCTCCCGAAACCAGATTTGCGAACATGGCTGCGGATGGGTGCTGGTCGGAGCCTATCAGAGAGCAGGGGTTCGCAGAAGCCCGCGGCCCAATCAAAGTTCCGTCGCTTTATCATCAAGATAGGGGCTGGTCCCGGTTTTTGGAAGGCTGCCCTGCGAATCACGCCGTACTTTCGGCCGATTACCCCGTCAGCGACCCAAAGCCGCGCCTGGATGGCACTTTCCACCCACCTCGCTACTTATGTTAGGTCTGCGACCGGTCTGGACAACGCCAAAACAGGAATTTTGTGGCTTCCTTCATCGATCCCTTGATTGCGTTCGTCTCGGCACATCCGTGGCTCGCCTATCTGACGCTGTTCCTGGCCGCCTTGCTGGAGGCCGTTCCGGTCGTGGGCTCGGTGGTTCCGGGCTCGACCATCATCCTGGCGCTGAGCGCGCTGGTGCCCAGCGGAGACCTGCAGCTTGAATGGGCGCTGTTAACCGCCATTGCCGGAGCGTTGCTCGGCGACGGATCGGCGTTCTGGATCGGACACCGCGCCCAGCGCGAAATCCTCAGCTCTTGGCCGATGTCAAACTACCCGCGCCTGGTCGCCCAGAGCGAGGCGTTTTTTCATCGCTGGGGCACTCTAGCGGTATTCTTCGCGCGTTTCGTGCCGCCGATCAGGGCCTTCGTGCCGATGACGGCGGGCGCGCTCGGCATGGCGCCGTTGCGCTTTTACGCCGTCAACATCCCGGCGGTCTTGCTGTGGGCGCCGGCGCATGTGCTGCCCGGCGTACTGGCGGTATCGGCGCTGCACGAATATGCTGGCCTACCCCATCATGCCGGGCTCGCCAGGCACTGGATGCTCGCGGTGATCGGCGCCGCGGTGATCGTGGCGCTGGCAACCTGGACGATCCGCCGCCGGCATGGCGGGATCGAGCCGACGGCCGAACAGATCCGAAAGGATTTTCGCTAGGATTTTTGCGCAGGCCGCGGCAAGCGGGTCGGGGCTCGCGCTGATCCCGTCACCGGCGCCGCCGGCCTGGCCCGGCGACGAGAGCGGCTAGCCCGCGCGCACCACCGTCTTCAGATAGTTATATGCCTTGATGATCTCGATCAGGCGGTCCTCGGTGGAGCGGTCGCCGCCATTGGCGTCGGGATGGTGCTGCTTCACCAGCGCCTTGTATTTCGCCTTCACGGTCTCGAGCGTCGCATCCGTGCCGAGCCCCATCACCTGCAGCGCCTTGCGCTCGGCATTGAACACTTTTCGGGTTTCGACCTTGGCCTCGGCGCCGGCACCGGGACCCGGCCGCCAGCGGCCGCGGCCGTTGAGCTCGCTGAACATGCTGAACGGATCGGCGGCGCCTTCCAGGTCGGCCTCGGGGCTGCCCTTGCCCTTCTTGGAACTGGTGTTGGCGCCCATCTTCCAGGTCGGGCGATGGCCGGTCAGCGCATCCTTCTGATAGCGTGCGACCGCGTCCGGATTCATGCCCTGGAAGAAATTATAGGACTGGTTGTATTCGCGGACGTGATTGAGGCAGAAATGCCAATATTCCTTGTCCTGGGTCCGGCCCTTGGGTGCGCGGTGCGGCCCCTTGTTCTTGCATTCCGGCCATTCGCACATGACGGCAGCTTCGCGCGCCTGCGCCTGCTGCTTCGCACTCAGCTTGTTCGGCTTGATGCGGATGCTGTCGAAGAATTTGGATGAATCAATCGCCATGGCTGACTATGACAACGCAACGCGAAAAGCTTCAAGACTTGACATTGCGAATAGTTCTCTCTCGATCCCGGCATTGACGAAAAGCGGTTACGGACGTAATGCCGCCGTCATGAACACCAAAGATGCTATCACCAACAGGTTGCGCGAAGCTTTCAAGCCGGAAAGCCTCGACGTCACGGACGAATCACATCTGCATGAGGGCCATGCCGGCCACCGGCCGGGCGGCGAGACGCACTTCAGGGTCTATATTGTGTCGCCGGCCTTCCAGGGGAAGAGCCGGATCGAACGCCACCGCATGATTAATGCGACGCTGGCCGGGGAACTCGAGGGAAGCGTGCACGCGCTGGCGATCAAGGCGCAGGCGCCGGGGGAAACCGGCTGAGAATTTACCGGCGATTGTTAACGAAGCCCTCACCTTCCCCGAGTTGCAGCCCCGCGATCCGCAGCGCGCCGAGGCTTATTTCGCCTTTATGACGCAACGGCACCGTTCGTCTGGAATTCCTACGCCGTCCCGATCATATCGGATGCAGTAATCGGCTCGCGACTGGTGGGCGCACGCTCTTTGATTTGGTGCTGTCATGGAAGACCATTCACAGGAAAATTCGGCCAACCCATATTCGCCGCCGATGTGCATCCTGCTGCTGTTGGCGGTCGGCGCGGCAACCCAGTTCAGCGCTCTTCCCTAGAAGCTGGATCATTCCCCGGAACCAGTCCGGGGCTGGGACCGCCGCTGTCGGACGACGCCAAAATCGGGCGCCGCCGCTTTTCTAGAACGACGTCCCTGCCCGCTTCGGCTTTTTCTCCTCGACCTCGGCCTCCCGCGGCACCGCCTGGATGCGCAGCGCGGTGATGCGGTTGCGCTCGCGGCGCAGGACGCGGAAACGGAAACCGTGAAAGGTGAAACTCTGGCCGCGTTCCGGGATCGAGCGCGCCTCGTGGATCACCAGGCCCGCGATGGTGGTCGCCTCCTCGTCCGGAAGATTCCAGTCCATCGCGCGGTTGAGATCGCGGATCGGCACCGAGCCGTCGACCACCACGGAGCCGTCGGGCTGGGCCCGCACGCCGGCCACCACCACGTCGTGCTCGTCGGAAATATCGCCGACGATCTCTTCCAGAATGTCCTCCAGCGTCACCATGCCTTCGACTTCGCCGTATTCGTCGACCACCAGCGCGAAATGGGTCTTGCGGCGGCGGAACGCCTTGAGCTGTTCGGACACGGAGCGCATCTCCGGCACGAACCACGGCGGCAGCGCGATGGTGGAAACATCGATTTTCGAGGTATCGCCGTCGGCGGCGCGGATCGCACGCAACAGATCCTTGGCATGCAGCACGCCGACGATGTTTTCCGGCTTGTCGCGCCACAGCGGAATTCGCGTGTATTCGGTCGCCAGCACCTCGCGCACCAGATCCTCCGCCGGCAGGTCGGCATTGATCATCACCATTTCGGTGCGATGGACCATCACGTCGGAGACCTGAAGCTCGCGCAAATCCAGCAAGCCGCCGAACATGTCGCGGTCCTGCTTTTCGACCTTGCCTTCGTGATGCAGCAGATCGACCGCGCCGCGCAGCCGTTCGATCGGCGACAGAATCGGCTGGTTGTGACCGATCTTGATACCCAGCGCTTTCATCAGCACGCGAACGATGGCCTCGATCACGGTGAGCAGCGGCCCGAGCAGATACACCATCACCTTCATCGGACGCGCGACCAGGAGTGACACCCGGTCCGGCGCGTTGATGGCGATGGTCTTCGGCAGCACTTCGGCGAAGATCACGACCAGCACCGTCATCACGCCGGTGGCGTAGAGCACGCCGACTTCGCCGAACCAAGCCGTAAAGATGCCGGTCGCCAATACCGAGGCGCCGATATTGGCGATGTTGTTGCCGAGCAAGAGCGCGCCGATCATCCGCTCGCGCATCGCAAACAGGCTGGAGACCACACCCGCCTCGCGATTACCCTGTTTCGACAGCCGCAGCATGCTGGCGCGCGATGCGCCGGTCAGCGCGGTCTCGCTCGCCGAGAAGAACGCGGAGACCAGCAGCAAGACGACGACAATGGAGAAATCGAGCCAGTCCATGACGTGACGATCACTTCATCTATGGTTGGAGCATGACCTTGTTCGGGAAACCGGCTCCCGGATCATGCTCTAGTTTTTTCGCGCCAGCTTGGCCCTTAGAAAATCGCGCACCCGCACCGGCTCGACGTCGGGAGCGATCACGGCGCGGCCGACCGCCTGCAGCAGGATGAAAGTGAGCCGGCCGCGCCTGACCTTCTTGTCCTGCGCCATCAGCGCCATCAGCGCGTCGGCGTCGGCCAGTCCTTCCTGGGCAAATCCGGCGATGTCCTGCAGATGGGTCGGCAGACCCACTTCGGCAAGGTGGCGCTTGACGCGCGCCGCATCGGACTGCGGGATCATGCCGAGTTCGGCGGAGAATTCCGCCGCCAGCACCATGCCGACGGCGACGCCCTCGCCATGAAACAGCCGGTCGGAGAAGCCGGTGGCGGCCTCCAGCGCATGGCCGAAAGTATGGCCGAGATTGAGCAGCGCGCGCTCGCCTGTTTCGCGCTCGTCGCGCGCGACGATCGCGGCCTTGGCGCGGCAGGAGGTGGCGATGGCGTGTTCGCGCGCCGTGCCGCCCGCGAAAATATCGGCGTGGTTGGCCTCCAGCCAGGCGAAGAATGCTTCGTCGCCGAGCACGCCGTATTTCGCCACTTCGGCGTAACCGGCGCGGAACTGGCGCGGGGAAAGCGTATCGAGCACGGCGGTGTCGGCGATCACCAGCACCGGCTGGTGAAACGCGCCGAGCAGGTTCTTGCCCTGCGGCGAGTTGATGCCGGTCTTGCCGCCGACCGAAGAGTCGACCTGCGCCAGCAGCGAGGTCGGCACCTGCACGAAATCGACGCCGCGGCGCAGGATCGCCGCCGCAAAGCCGGCGAGATCGCCGACCACGCCGCCGCCGAGCGCGATCACCAGATCGTTGCGCTCGATCTTCGCCGCGATCAGCGCCTCCGAGACCTTCTCGAGGCCGGCATAGGTTTTCGAACCTTCGCCCTCCTCGACGATGATGCGCGAGGTGGCGATGCCGGCCTGCGCCAGCGAGCTCTCGGTCTTGTCGAGCCAGTGTTTGGCGACCGTGCGGTCAGTGACGATGGCGGTGCGGGCGCCAGGCCGCAGGGCGGCGACGCGGCCGCCCAGCGACTGCAGCACGTCGCGGCCGATCACGATGTCATAGGCGCGATCGCCGAGCGCGACATCGACGGTGACGGAATCGGAATGCTTCAAGGGCGCGGTCATGGCGTGGCGCTCAGGGTGTTCGATGTTTTGCTGGTGGCGTTGCCGCACAGCCGGGTGTGCAGAGCCTCGATACATTCATCGACGATCTTTTCGTGCGGCACGTCGCGCGACCAGATCGTGATGTCGGCGTGTTGATAGACCGGCTCGCGCTCCTCGATCAGGCGCCCGACGGTGGCGGCGGGATCGGCGGTTTGCAGCAGCGGGCGGTCGGCGCGCCGCTTCACCCGTTTCATGATGATATCGGCATCGGCCTTGAGCCAGATCGAGACGGCCTTGTCTCGGATACGGTTGCGGGTTTCCTCGCGCATGAAGGCGCCGCCGCCGGTCGCAAGCACCGCCGGCCCGCCGTCGAGCAGCCGAGCGATCACCCGCGCCTCGCCGTCCCTAAAATGCGGCTCGCCATGGGTCTCGAAGATGTCCGGAATCGACATGCCAGCCGCCGCCTCGATTTCGGTATCGGCGTCGAGAAACGGCAGCCGCAGCCGCGCCGACAACCGCCGTCCGATGGTGGATTTGCCGGCGCCCATCATCCCCACCAGCACAATCGACCGCGGACCCAGCGCGGCCGTGATCTCGGCCTCGGGGGTTACGGCAGCGCTGGCCGATGGAGCGGTCTCGGACATCGAATTGGCTCAATCGCCGCAGGAATTGCGGCGTTCTGCGCCACCTATACTACCCCCGCCGACACCGTTGCCAGAGAGACTTGCAACGGCGGGGCGAACATGTTGGTAGTCAGACCCCATCCAATGGTTAATTCGCCGCCTGAGGCCTGTTGATGCCCAGCCTGTTCCGCTTTCTGACGGTCGTCGCCGTGATCGTCGGAATCGTTTACGGCGTGATTTTCGCGCTGGCGAACTTCGTCAACCCGAAACCGCGGGAAATGATCGTCACGGTACCCCCGGATAAATTCCTCAAGAAATAGGCGCTAGGGTGGGCGGATGGTCTCCAAAACCTCAGACGTCAAGACCTCAGACGCCAAACTGATCAACCTGTTCCTCGACATGCTCGCGGCGGAACAGGGCGCCGGCCCCAACACGCTCGACGCCTATCGCCGCGACCTGACCGATTTCTCGGAATTTTTGGCCCGCGGCGGCCAAGGCTTTGCCGGCGCCGAAACGCAAGGCCTGCGCGACTATCTGGCCGATCTCGACACCCGTGGCTTCAAGTCGTCGAGTGTGGCGCGACGGCTGTCGGCGATGCGGCACCTGTTTCGCTTTCTCCTCAACGAGCGAATTCGCAGCGACGATCCCGCCGCGATCCTGTCGGGGCCGAAGCGGGGCCGCGGCCTGCCGAAAGTGCTGTCGATCGCCGACGTCGACCGCCTGCTGACGCACGCCAAGGCGCGGAGCGAAGCGCCGGAAATGACTGCGCCGCAGCGGCTTCGCGCGATGCGCCTGTACTGCCTGCTGGAAGTGCTCTACGCCACCGGCTTGCGGGTGTCGGAACTGGTGACGCTGCCGCGCGCGGCGGCGCGGCACGACGCCCGCATGATCGTGGTGCGCGGCAAGGGCAACAAGGAACGGCTGGTGCCGCTGAACGAGGCGTCGCGGCAGGCGATGGCCGACTACCTCGCCGCGGTCGAAGTGCTCAAGCCCGCGAAGAAGGGCGCAGCGAGCCCGAAATGGCTATTTCCCTCGTTCGGCGAGAGCGGCCATTTGACCCGGCAGCATTTCGCGCGTGACCTCAAGGAGCTCGCCGCCGCCGCGGGTCTGGCGCCGCGGCTGGTCTCGCCGCATGTGCTGCGCCACGCCTTTGCGAGCCATTTGCTGCACAACGGCGCAGACTTACGCATCGTGCAGACGCTGCTCGGCCATACCGATATCTCGACCACGCAGATCTACACCCATGTGGTGGAGGAGCGCCTGAAGAGCCTGGTGCGCGACCTGCATCCCCTGGCGGAGAAATAGCCGCCGCTCTGCCGCCTTGACTTCGGCGCCGTCTCACCCGAAACAGCCGTCTCACGCCCGCGACAGCTCGGCGCATAATCGGCAAAAGGCCTGGCCCTCGCCCCGAGTTGCGCGCTAAGCAATTGAAGATACAAGCCTTATTCGCGCAACCACAACCGCTTCGCTCCCAGGCGCGTTCGCCCCTATATTGAATTGATGCCGGATCTCATGCGCTCTTACCTCGATTTCGAAAAGCCCGTCGCCGAACTCGAATCCAAGGTCGATGAACTGCGTGCGCTGGCGGCGACCGGCAGCGACATCGGCGACGAGATCGCGCGAATCGAGGACAAGGCCGCGCAGGCGCTCACCGAGCTCTACGCCAATCTGACGCCGTGGCAGAAGACGCTGGTGGCGCGACACCCGCAGCGGCCGCATTTCACCGATTTCGTCAATGCGCTCATCACCGAGTTCACGCCGCTCGCCGGCGACCGCAAATTCGGCGAGGACGAAGCGCTGATGGGCGGGTTTGGCCGTTTCCGCGGCGAAAGCATCTGTGTGATCGGCCAGGAAAAGGGCGCCAGCACCGAATCCCGCATCAAGCATAATTTCGGCATGGCGCGCCCCGAGGGCTATCGCAAGGCGGTCCGGCTGATGGAGATGGCTGAACGATTCGGCATTCCCGTGCTGTCGATTGTCGATTCCGCCGGCGCTTATCCCGGCATTGGCGCCGAGGAGCGCGGCCAGGCGGAAGCGATCGCGCGCTCCACCGACGCCTGCCTGTCGCTCGGGGTGCCCAATGTCGCGATCATCACCGGCGAAGGCATGTCGGGCGGCGCCATCGCCATCACCACCGCCAACCGCGTGCTGATGTTCGAGCATGCGATCTACAGCGTGATCTCGCCGGAAGCGGCGTCCTCGATCCTGTGGCGCGACGGCACCAAGGCCCAGGAGGCCGCGACCTCCATGAAGATCACGGCGCAGGACATGCTGCGCTTCGGCGTGATCGATTGGATCCTGCCGGAGCCTTCCGGGGGCGCGCATCGCGATCCGGAGGCCATGATCGCGACCACGGGCGAGGCGATCGCCCAAGCCTTCGACGAGCTGCGTAACCTCGATCCCGACGCCATCCGCAAGCAGCGGCGCCAGAAATTCCTCGATATCGGCCGAAAGCTGGCCTGAGGCGGCTTTTTCGCCCGAAATGGCCGCCAGAAGTGTCCTCCGGACAACAATTTCGGGTTTTTCGAGATTCGACCCGTTTGGCCCCAATTAGGCCCAGACACCAATATTTAACTTCTGTTGACCATGGCTGGGGGTGACCCGCCGCGGTGCCCGCGTCGGCTTGCGACCCGGGGGGTCAAAGAGTAATATTTTAGTCAATGGCTTCAGGGCATGTACACTATGATTGGGGTGCGAAAATTGCCCGTCGGGTGTGGGGCTTTGCATTGATTCACCGCTCGCTGCTTCGCGCGTTCATTACCTCGGCCGCGCTCGCGGCCGGTGCGCTGCTGGCCGGCTGCAACAGCGACGACGTCTCCCTTGCCTCCAACGCCAAGGCCAACCAGCCGGTGCCGCCCAAGCTCGTTGCCGAGATGGGCGAGAAGGACATGGATATGCAGTCGCCGATCCTGGTCCGGCTGTTCAAGGAAGAGGCCGAACTCGAGGTCTGGAAGCAGGACCGTTCCGGTCGCTTCGCGCTGTTGAAGACCTATCCGATCTGCCGCTGGTCGGGCGACCTCGGACCCAAGGTCCGCGAAGGCGACCGCCAGGCCCCGGAAGGCTTTTACAATATCTCGCCGGCGCAGATGAATCCGCAGTCGGCCTATTATCTCTCGTTCAACACGGGCTACCCCAACGCCTACGACCGCTCGCTCGGCCACACCGGCTCGGAACTGATGGTGCATGGCGACTGCTCGTCGCGCGGCTGTTACGCGATGACCGACGAACAGATCGCGGAAATCTATTCGCTGGGCCGGGAGTCCTTCTTCGGCGGCCAGAGGGCTTTCCAGTTTCAAGCCTATCCTTTCCGGATGACGGCGCTGAACATGGCCAGGCATCGCAACAATCCGAACATGGCGTTCTGGAAAATGATCAAGGAAGGCTACGATCATTTCGAAGTGACGCGGCAGGAGCCGAAGGTCGATTTCTGCGAGAAGAAATACGTATTCGACGCGATGAAGGCGCCGGACGCCAAGCGCGATCCGGTGTTCGAGGCGTCGGCCAAATGCCCCGCTTATGTGATCCCGGACGAACTCACCCAGGCCGTCCGCGAAAAGCAGGAGCAGGACAACGCCGAATTCGCCAAGCTCGTCGCCAAGGGCACGCCGGTCGCGCGCCTGAACACCGGCATCGACGGCGGCATGAACAAGGTGTTCGCCTCCAAGATTCCCAATGCCTCTACGGGGCTTTCGGACGGCGGTGATGGACAGAGTCTGTCGCTGGTGGCCATGTCCCGCGCGCCCGGCACGATCCCGCCGACCGTCAACCCGCCGCACGGACCGGTGACCTCGCCGGATGAGCCGCTGGCGGCCTCCATGACGCCCGCAGCGGCGGCGGTGGCGGCCGCACCCGCCCCGTCGACACGGGTAGCGTCGGTGGCACCGAGCGCGCAGTCCGGCGAAGGCTTCTTCAGCAACCTCGCGCGCAAGGTCGGCTTCGGCGCCAGCGCCGATACCACCGCCACTACGCAGCCGGCCGCAGCGAAGCCCAAGGTGATCGAGGCCAAGAAGGCGTCGAAGCCCGAGGCATCGAAGCCTGAGGTCAGGCAGGCTGCCGCTCGTCCGGCGCTGAAGCCGTCGGTCTCTTATGCTCCGGCTGTGGCCGCGGCTGCCCCGGTGCCGGCGGCAAAAGACAGTGTGGTCGCAGGCTCCGCACCGATCGTTCAGACGAATTCGTTCGACAGCCGCTTCCAGGCATTCAAGTAAGCCGCTTCGTTCCCGTTTCGAAAGACGCTGCGTCGCCGGCAACGCCCGTTGCGGAGTGCCTGATTCACACGGGCTGCGCTAGAGCATGATCGGTTCTGATTGAATCAGAACCGAAGCTCTAGATTCTTGTTTTGACGCGTTTTCTTCACGCGAACCGGTATCCACTTCGCTCGAAAACGCTCTATGGCGCGAGATAGCGCAGCAGTTCCTTGTCGTTTCGTACCTCGCCCGCCGCGCCCTGCAGGGCGACCCTGCCCCGGTCGAGCACATAGGCGTAGTCCGCGACCCGAAGCGCGAGATCGAGGTGCTGCTCGACGATGACGACAGCGATTTCCCTGGCGAGCGCAACCAACCGCTCGGTAATCTCGTCGATCACGCCGACCCATACGCCTTCGGTCGGCTCATCGAGCAGCAGCAGTTTCGGATCGCCCAGCAGCGCGCGCCCGATCGCCAGCATCTTTCGCTCGCCACCGGATAGTGTGCCCGCCGGCTGATCGAGGCGCTGCGCCAGTTTTGGGAAGATCGCCAGCACCCGGTCGGTCGCCGCCGGATCGTGATTATTCAAGGCACCGACGGCGAGATTGTCGCGCACCGACAGGCGGGCAAACACCGAATGCTCCTGCGGCACGTAGCCGATTCCCATCCGGACACGTTCTTCGGTCTGGCTGCGGCTGATGTCCCTGCCGTCGAATTTAAGCTCTCCCCCGGACAGCGCGAGTTCGCCGACGATCGCCTTCATCAGCGTGGTCTTGCCGGCGCCGTTGCGGCCCAGCACCGCGACGCCGCCGCGCCAGGGAATGCCGACATTGACGTCGAACAGGACCTGACTGCGGCCATAGCCGGCATCGAGGTGATTGATTTCGAGGAACTGATGATCAGGCACGGCGCAAATAGATCTCCTGGACGCTCTTGCTGGCCTGGATCTCCGGCACGGTACCGGTTTCCAGCACCCGGCCCTGGTCGAGGACCGTCAACCGGTCGCAGATATCCCGGATGAAATCGAGATCGTGTTCGACGATGACCAGTGAACAATGCGCCTTGATCGGCTGCAAGAGTTCGCCGGTGACCCGCCGCTCCTCGAGGCTCATGCCCCCGGTGGGCTCATCCAGCAGCAGCAGCCGCGGTTTGCTTGCAAGCGCCATCGCGATCTCCAGCCACTGCTGCTGACCATGCGACAACGTCGCCGCGGCGTCCTGCGCACGGTCCGCCAGCCGGAACTGGGTCAGCATCGTCATGACCTGATCGTGCAGGGCGTCGCGGGTTCGCGACAGCAGGAGATCGACGAGCGATGACTGCGCCTGCAGGGCCAACAGGATGTTGTCGTAGAGCGTAAGCGTCGGCAGAACGCTGGTGATCTGGAATTTCAGGCTCATCCCCGCCCGCGCGCGCTCCGAGGGCGATAATGCCGTGATGTCCTGGTCCGCGAAGCTGACGCTGCCTTCCGTCGGCTGCTCGGCGCCCGCCACGCACTTCATCAGCGTGCTCTTGCCCGACCCGTTCGGACCGATCAGGCCATGAAACTCGTTCTCGGAGACGGTCAGCGCCGCGCCGTCGAGCGCGGTCAGCTTGCCGAATACCTTGACGATGCCCTTGGCCTCAAGGAGCGGCATGGCGGCTTTCCTTCGGCGACCTGCCGAAACTGCCGACACGCTCCCGCTCGCCCAGCACGAAGCTGATGAGGCCGAGCGGGCGGAACAGGATCACCAGCAGCAGGAGCACGCCGAGAAGGATCGGCCAGATGTCGCGGTAATTATCCGAGAGCCAGAAGCTCACACCTTCGATGATGACGGCGCCGATCACCGCGCCGATCAGCGTTCCTGATCCGCCGAACAGCACGTAAAGCACCACCTGCGTCGAAAACACGACGCCCAGCATGTTGGGCCACACGAAGCCTTCGTGGAAGGCATAGAGACTGCCGGCGAGGCCAGCGATTGTCCCGCCGACGGTGAAGACGATGGCTTTCAGGTGCTGCACCTTGTAGCCGAAGAAGGCGATGCGCTGCTCGTTCTCGCGCAGGCCCGCGAGCGCAAGGCCGAACTGGGAGCGTACCAGGAAACGGCAGAGCAGATAGACGACCACCAGGATGCCTAGAGCAAGGTAGTAGTAGACCGGGCCTTCATTGATCTCGTAACTTCCGATCGTCATCGAGGGTATCGAGGGGATGCCGTTCTGCCCGCCAAGGTAATACCACCCCCGCGCCAGACGATCGGCGGCATAGGATCCGGTCAAGGTCCCGAGCGAGACGAAGATCACGCTGGAGGGGTGCCGCCCCAGCAGCAGAAAGCCGCCGACCAGCAGTGAAAATACCAGGCCGATCAGCATCCCCGCGGGAAGCACGACCAGCATCGACGTGATGTTGAGGTCGCGCCCGAGCAGCGCCACGCCGTAGCCGGCAGAGCCGAAGAACAGGGCCTGGCCGAAGCTCATGATGCCGGCGTAACCCCACACCAGATCGAACGACAGCGCGAACAGCGCCAGGATCGCCACACGGGTGGCGAAGACCGTCAGGTAGTCCTGCAGGACGAATGGCAAGATCACCGTGACGGCCAGCGTCAGAATTTCCACGATCGGAAGCACCTTCCGCCGTGTTTTTGTTTGCCCTGCCGGAACAAGTCCGGCGAGTCCGCTCTCAGCCATCAGTTTGTCTGGTCCTCTGTCCGTCCTTGCGCAAGGCGGCGCATGAGCCGCCCCCCCGCGCTCAGCATTCCTTCGGATCGACCAGACCGGCGCTGCGACCGACGATCTCGTAGTTTCCGCCCTTGGCGACCGCCGTGTACATCTTCATCCTGCAATGGCGCTTGCCCGGAATCATTTCGGCGGGCCCGCCCGGGCCTTCCTCGATCTTGGCGTGGTCGAGGGCCGCGGCGACCGCCTCGCGCTCGACCGAATTGGCTTCCTTGACGGCGGCAGCCCACAGCTTGAGGCCGCGATAGGTGCCCGTCGCAGCGCTGCCGGCCGCGAACAGGAAGTTGCCGGGATAATCCTTGTCATAGGCGGCCTGGATCTTCGCGCTCACCGGATCGTCCTTGGTCAGCGTCTTGAAGTAATCGAGGCAGCTCGCAAGACCTTCGATTTCGTTGGCCTGATTGATGTTGAGCGTGTTCTCGTCATAGTAGACGCACGCCAGACGGCCGCCGCCTTTCAGGAATCCGGCTTCGTAAAGCTGCTTGAAGAAGGGACCTACGCCCGGCGGGATCACCGTGTTGAAGACGACATCGACCTTGTTGGAGATGATGCGGCTGACAGTGGAGCTGAAGTCGACCTGGTCGAGCGGATAATACTCCTCGAACACGACCTCGCCGCCGCTCGCCTCGATCACCTTGCGCGCATAGACGTTGAGCGTATGCGGCCAGACATAATTGGCGCTCGGCAGCGCGAACTTCTTGCCGCCGTTCTTGATCAGCCAGGGAATGAATTCGTCGCATTGCTGGGCGGGCGTGGGTCCGGTGCAGAACAGGAAAGGCGTGCACTCCTTGCCCTCGTAGAGCTGCGGATAGATGTAGAGCGTCTTGCCGCGCGCCACGATCGGATCCTTGATCGCATTGCGCATCGAACTGGTAATGCCGCCCAGCACCATGTCGACCTTGTCGCGCTGGATCAGTTTGCGGACATTGCCGACCGCCACCGATTCGTTGGAGGCGGTATCCTCGATGTAGAGTTCGAGCGGCCGGCCCAACAGGCCGCCGGCATCGTTGAGTTCCTTGATCACCATCTTGGCGACATTGGCGTCCGCGTTGCCGGCATAGGCGATCGGCCCCGTGAGGTCGGTCGCGATGCCGACCTTGATCGGGCCGGCGGCGGCGTTGGCCCATTCCGGCCGCAGCACCCAGCTCCCCACCCCGGTCGCGAGCGCGCCGGAAGCGAAGGCGAAACCGCCGAGGAAGCGGCGCCGATTGAGACTGCCATGATCGTTGCGCATAAAATTAGACCCCTTTGCCAGACATGAGACCTTGCGGCCGGAATTTGATGAAGACGATGGCGAGCACGAAAACGAGGATGTCCGCGACAACCGGCGCCATGACCCATGGCAGCGCGGCGCTCAGCGTTCCAATCACGGCCGCTCCTGCGACCGGCCCGATAAAGGATCCGACCCCGCCGACCATGACCGCGACAAAGCCCTGGATCAGGAAGCGGATGCCGAGATCGGCGAACAGGCTGAACACGGGCACCAGCAGCGCGCCCGCAAGCCCCGCCAGCGCCGCGCCGAACGCGAAGGTCGTGCCGTACATCGAAGCGGTCGAAATGCCCGACGCCCGCGCCAGAGCCGGGTTCTCCAGCGTGGCGCGGATGCGCAGGCCGAAAGAGGTGCGCGACAGCAGGAGATAGCAGCCGACCATGACGAGCAGCGTGATGACGATGATCACGAAGCGCCACGCCGAGACGTGCACGCTGCCGAAATCGATCGATCCGCCGACCGGTTCCGGGACCGACAGATAGAGCCCGCCGATCAACCCGCGAACGGTCTCGCGAATGATCAGTCCAAGCGCATAGGTCCCGAGCATGGCCACGATGGGCGCGGCGTAGAAGCGCCGGATGATGAGAGCTTCGAGCACGAAACCGAGCGCGCCGACCAGAAACGGCGCCGCCGCCATCCCGGTCCAGACCGGGAGTCCGTGGCTGTAGGCCAGATAGGTGATGTAGGCGCCGAGCAGAACGAACTCGCCTTGCGCGAAATTGAAGATTCCCATCATGCTGGCGATGATTCCGAGCCCCAGCACGACCAGAACGATGATCGCACCGAAACTCAGAATCTCGAAAGCTGCGACGAAAGCGTTAGCCATGTCTCGCGATCCGGCCGGGCTGCAAGCGCCGACCTCCTACATTTTTTTCCAGTCGCCGGACGCTTCGAAGGCGTGAGCGGCCCGATAGATCGTCGATTCGTCGAAATGCCGGCCGACCAGCATCAAGCCGACCGGAAGGCCGTCGGCCATTCCGCAAGGCAATGACATCGCCGGATGATGGGTGATGTCGAACGGGGCGGTGTTGGTGATCATTTCCAGCGCGCGAGCGACGTAATCCTCGCGACTCGCATTGGGCGCCGGCAGCGGCGTCGCCTTCATCGGCGTGGTCGGCAACAGCAGCAGGTCGTAGCTTTCGAGCGCCTTGTCGTAGGCCGCCTTGAGCCGGCGCGAGACGTTGACGGCCTTGCCGTAGTAGCGCGGACCGAAGGAATTATTGATGTAGGTCCCGAGCAGCAGGAACAGCTTGGTGGTTTCGGAAAGCGAATCGGCCTGCCCGCGCCAGCCGCGATGGAAATCCATCAGCGAGGTCGAATACAGGTCCGAGCGGCTCAAGCCATAGCCGTCGCCATACATCATGGTCTGGGTCATGCCTTCGGTACCGATCGGCGTCCAGATCGCGGGTCCGATCAGATGCATCGGGACCGAAATGTCTTCCACAATGGCGCCGAGGCTCTTCAATCGCTTCACGGCCTCGCGCACGCTCTCGTTCACCGCGGGCTCCGCGCCCGGCTGCTCAAAGCCCTCCTTCAGCACGCCGATCTTGAGGCCCTTGACGCCGCCGCCGAGCGCCTTGGTGTATTCCTCGACCTTCGGCGCCTTGATGCGGGGGTCATAGCCATCATCGCCGGCGAGCACTTCGAGCAGCAGCGCGTTGTCGGCGACACTCGCCGTCATCGGCCCGGTGTGGTCGACGAAGACCTCGATCGGCATGACCCCCGTATAGGGGACGAGCCCCCAGGTCGGCTTCATGCCGTAGGTGCCGCAGAACGACGACGGCATGCGTATCGAGCCGCCCTGGTCGCCGCCGATCGCCATGTCGACTTCGCCGAGCGCGACCACGACGCCGCTGCCCGACGACGAGCCGCCGGCCGAATATCCCATCTTGTGCGGATTATGAACCGGTCCCACCGCGCCGGTATGGCTGCCGCCGGACATGCAGAAGGATTCGCAGTGGACCTTGCCGGCGATCTCGGCGCCGGCATCCAGCATGCGCGTGACGATGGTGGCGTCGAAATCGGGAACGTAGCCTTCCAGCGTCGACGATCCGTTCATCATCGGCACGCCCGCCAGCATGATGTTGTCCTTCAGCGCGACGGTCTTGCCCTTGAGCTTGCCGCTGGCCGCGCCCTTGACGGTCGCCTTGCGGTACCACGCATTGCGCGGATTTTCCTCAGGCGCGGGCCGATAGCCCGGGGTCCGCGGATACTTCACCACAGGCACCTCATCCGGCATGGCCGCGACCAGGTTGTAGGCGTCAACCGAGCCTTGCATCAGGCCGCGGAACGAGGCGACGTCTTCGTCCGTGAGCGACAGGCCACATTGCGCGGCGACCGCGCGAAGCTGGGTTGGGGTGGGAAGGACGACTGACAAAATGCTCTCCTGAAACTGGACCGTTGGCGTGTGGCCGCGCGCTTTCGAACGCGCGGGCCAAGCTTCACGCGGAGTATTACAGACGGAAATATTTTCCTTTTCAAGTATTATTTTGGATCTCGGCGTCTGCCGGTCCATGTTCGGCGCTCAGAACGTCTTGATCAGCCTGAAATCGAGTCCGTCAGCTTCGGCGAGATACATCGGCATCTCGGCGTGGCCGTCGCGGATGGTTACGGGGCCTCGCGCGGCCGCATAGACGATGTTGCGCGCCGCCGACAGCAGCGGGCGCATCGTCAGGGATCCTGCGCGCTCGGCCGCGGCCTCCAGGAATCGCAGCCCTTCATAGTTGGATTGACCGACCGATCCGATCGGAGGCGCGTTGGTCCCGAACGTGGCGCGATACTGGCTCAGGAAATCATCGTTCGCCCGCGAGCCGACGCAATTGAAATATCCCGAAGCGCAGAACAGGTTCTCCGTATTGTCGGCGCCGATGCCGAGCAGAACGGTCTCGTCCATGGCGCCCGCGAGCCGAAGCGTGGTTGCGGCGAGGCCGCATTCGGCGAAAGCCCGATTGAACGTGATGCTGTCGGTGCCGATCAGGGAAATCAGCACGACATCGGGCTTCGCCGCGCGGATGCGGGCGAGATGGGCCTCGTGATTGTCCTCGCCGACCGGAACGAACTCCTCGCCGACGACATGTCCACCGGTGTTGGCGATGTATTTCTTGACGGCGCGGTGCGACTGCCACGGCCAGACGTAATCGCTCCCGATCAGGTACCAGCGCGACGCGTGCTTGGCGTCCGCCAGCCATTCGATCGCCGGCCGGCTTTGGCTGCGCGGCGTCTCGCCGATCGCCATCACGCCCGGCGTGCGTTCGCCGCCCTCGTAGACCGGCGTATAGATGTAGGGGATGCGATTGCGAGTGACTTTTCTCAGCGCGACGCGGACGGCGCTGATATGCGATCCCATGATCACATCGACTTCGTCGAAAGCGATGGCCTCCGCGGCGCGCAGCGCGACCTCTTCGATCGGGCCGCCCGCATCATACATCGACAGCTCGATCTCTCGTCCGAGAATCCCGCCGCGCTTGTTGATTTCCGAGACCGCCATCAGGACGCTGTTGGTGGAAGCCGGACCCCAGATTCCGGGCGAGCCCGAAAAGGTCAGGAAATTGCCGACCCGTAACTTGTTTTGCGCACCGCCGCGCTTGGAGAAGCCGGTATCGATCGGACGCAGGGAAGGACGTGTCGCTGTCGCCGACAGACTTCTGAACAGCACATGCGGCGGAATGGTGTGACCGCCATGACCCCCTACGTTCACTGCTGAGAGCACACCAACTCCTTCTCTCGCACCCGTCCGGCGTGCAACGCTTCGATGCGTTGTTGCCGGTATCCACCCCATTCGCTAAATATCCTATTTGAAAATATTGAATATTCAAGAATTGAAGTGCATATAGATCGAGCAGAAATTGCCAGACATTCGCTCAAACGGGTCAAAACAAAGTCTCAAGCCGTGGCCAAACCGCCCAGTCAAAATTCCCCCATCACCGAACATCTCGCCTACCTGCTCGCGCAGGCCAACCGGGAAATCAACCGCCAGCTTGAATCGCGGCTGAGCCAGGAAGGCGTGCCGGTCGAGCAATGGCGCATCCTGAAGGTGCTCTCGGACGGCAACGGCCATTCGATGGGTGAGCTCGCGGATGCGGTGCTGCTCAATCATCCTACCTTGACCAAGATGATCGACCGGATGGTTTCGGATGCCCTGGTCTATCGCGTGCAGGATCCGGATGACCGGCGCAAGGTGCTGATGTTCAGCTCCGACCGCGGCAAGATCCTGTGCAAGCGGCTGAACTCGCTGGCCATGAGCCAGGAGGCACACATCGTCGAGAATTACGGCGACAAGTCCACCAGCGAACTCAAGCGGCTGCTGGAGAGCCTGATCGACAGTTCGAGCTGATCGGCGAACGCAGGGCCACCGGCCTTTCCCCACACGCCAAAAAGCAAAAGGGCTCCGGCGGAAACCGGAACCTTTTTAAACCTCGCGCGCTGCGAAAACGCAGCAACACGTCACGCATATCTGCCGTGACAGTGCTTGTACTTCTTTCCTGAGCCGCAGGGGCAATCCTCGTTGCGGCCGACCTTGCCCCAGCTCGCCGGGTTCTTGGGATCGCGGCCGGCGGCGGCCGCGGGCACCAGCGAGGCGCCGGCGAAGGCCAATTCGTCCTCGCCCGTGTTCGGATCGAACTTGTGGGCTTCCATGACCGGCAGCGCCGGCTGCTGTTCCTCCGGCGGCACGATTTCGACGCGCATCAACTGCGCCGTCACCGCCTCGCGCAGATGCGCGATCATCGCCTCGAACAGGCTGAACGCCTCCGACTTGTATTCCTGCAGCGGATCGCGCTGGCCGTAGCCGCGCAGGCCGATCACCTGGCGCAGATGATCGAGCATGATCAGATGCTCGCGCCAGAGATGATCCAGCGTCTGCAGCAGGATGGTCTTCTCGACGTAACGCATCACGTCAGGACCCCACTGCGCGACCTTGGCCGCCATGTGCTCGTCGACGCGGCTCTCGATGCGCGACAGCAACTCCTCGTCGGCGATGCCCTCTTCCTTGGCCCATTCATCGACCGGCAGCTCGATGTCGAGCACGCGCTTCAATTCTTCCTTGAGGCCGGCGACATCCCACTGCTCGGCATAGGCATGTTCGGGCACGTGCTTGGTGACGACATCCTCGACGAAGGCGTGGCGCATGTCGGCCACGGTCTCGGCGACGCTTTCGTCCTTCATCAGGTCGATGCGCTGGTCGAAGATCACCTTGCGCTGGTCGTTCTGGACGTTGTCGAACTTCAGCAAATTCTTGCGGATGTCGAAGTTGCGCGCCTCGACCTTCTGCTGCGCCTTTTCCAGCGCCTTGTTGATCCAGGGATGGATGATGGCCTCGCCCTCCTTGAGGCCGAGCCGCGTCAGCATGGTATCGAGCCGGTCGGAGCCGAAGATCCGCATCAGATCGTCTTCCAGCGAAAGGAAGAATTTCGAGCGCCCGGGATCGCCCTGGCGGCCGGAGCGGCCGCGCAGCTGGTTGTCGATGCGGCGGGATTCGTGGCGTTCGGAGCCCATGATGTAGAGCCCGCCCGGTTTTGTCACGGTCCTGGCGGGCTTAGAGCCCTTGGCAGACTCGATCTCGACGGTCTCTTCGGCCTTCAGCACGATATCGCGAAAACGTTCGACGTCGGCCTTGATGCGCTCGATCTTGGCGGCCTTCTCGGCCTCGTCGGCGATGCCTGCGGCCTCGTGCAGGATCCGCATTTCCAGCGAACCGCCGAGCTTGATGTCGGTACCGCGGCCGGCCATGTTGGTCGCGATCGTGATCGCGCCGGGCACGCCGGCCTCCGCCACGATATAGGCTTCCTGCTCGTGGAAGCGCGCGTTCAGCACCGCGAACAGCTTTGCGGGTTTTCCGGCGCGGGCCGCCGCGTAAAGCTTCTCCATCGCGTTCTCGTTGCCGAAATCGATCTGCTTGTAGCCGTGGCTCTTGAGATATTCGGCCAGCACTTCGGATTTTTCGATCGAAGCGGTGCCGACCAGCACCGGCTGCAGCCGCGCATTGGCGCGCTCGACCTCGGCCATGATCGCCGCATGCTTCTCGTCCTGGGTGCGATAGACCTCATCGTCCTCGTCGAGCCGCGCCACCGCGACGTTGGTCGGGATTTCCACGACCTCGAGCTTGTAG
>JBGPSI010000009.1:0-53716 GCA_041490045.1 Bradyrhizobium sp. | reverse complement strand
CTCACGCGCATTGGACTACTTCGACTTTGGGCTCCAGCGCCCGCGGGTGCGATGATCGCTTGATGACGGCTGGAGCAGGGCTTTCGAACATATTGCCGGATGGAATCTGAACGGCCGATGAGTGCCACGATTCCGTCACCGATCGTTCAGCCTGGGTTCGGTTTGGGAACCTAACATGGGGTCAGTGGTTGGCTACAGGCGGCCTGACGGGCCGCGCCACCATGGAGGATATTCGAGATGTTTGCGCGAAAAGCAGTGTTTTCATCGATCGGCCGCGCCACTGTGATGGCGACCGTCGCGGCGATGGCGCTTGCCGTCGTCGAGCCATCACTGGCTCGCGCCGGAGCCAGTGACTTCAGCTCCCGCGCCAGGGTCTATCATCACGGCGGCGGCGGTGCGGCAGCCGCGGCGGCGTTTGCCGGCATTGTCGGCACTGGTCTCGCCATCGCCGCTGCCCAGAACCGCCGCGCCTATTATGACGATTATGACGGCTATGGTGGCCCCGTTTATTACGGCGGCGGCCCCGCGTATTACGGCGGTCCCGGCTATTACGGTCCCGGCTACGGCTCCTACGGCGGAAGTTCCGAGTTTGGCGGCCAACCCTACCCCAACTAGCAGCGCGCGGCCTGGCGCTGCTTCGCCTGCCAACCGGCTGGTAACCATGTTCCTGCCCTCCGCTTAACCCGCCGGCCGCGCCCCCGCGTAGCCGGCGGATTTCTTCGTAAAACAGCGGTGGCCGTTAACACGCTGGCCATCGGTTTGGATTAGCTTGAGAAAATGAGTGATTCGCTCGAACGGCTCTATCAGGCGGTGCTCGCGGCCAAGGATCTCGATCCGGCAATTTCGCGAACCGCCCGGCTGTTCCAGCGCGGCCCGGCCAAGATGGCGAAGAAGCTGGCCGAGGAAGCCATCGAGGTCGTGATCGACGCCGTCAACCGCAATCCCGACGCGGTGGTCCGCGAGAGTGCCGACCTTCTCTACAATCTCACGGTCTTATGGGCGTCGGCAGGCGTGCGGCCCGAGGACGTCTGGCACGAAATGGCGCGGCGTGAAGATCTGCTCGGGATTGCCGAGAAGATGCCGAAAATGCCGAAATCGACCCTGAAAATGCCCAAGGCTTCGCCCGGGCGGGTCGCGCGGCGGCCAATTGTCGCGCTGGAAGCCCGCGGGCTCCGCAAGCGCCACTGAGATTTAGCGCAATTCCGCAAATTCCCGGCATGGACAAATCCGTCCCATGGTGGTTCATCGCGCCATGCTGAGACGGATCTACGACTGGTGCATTGACGCCGCCCACAAGCCCTATGCGCTCTGGATCATGGGCGCGGTCGCGTTCGCGGAAAGCTCGTTTTTTCCGGTGCCCCCGGATGTGATGCTGATCCCGATGTCGCTGGCCCGCCCGCAGCGGGCCTGGCTCTACGCCCTGATCTGCACCGTCACCTCGGTGGTGGGCGGCATGCTCGGCTATGCGATCGGCGCGCTGCTCTACGATTCCATCGGGCACTGGCTGATCCAGTTTTACGGTCTCGGCAGCAAGGTCGACGCCTTCCGTGCGTCTTATGCCGAATGGGGCGCCTTGATCATCATCGGCAAGGGGCTGACGCCGATCCCCTACAAGCTCGTCACCATCACCTCGGGCTTTGCCGGCTACAACATCTGGCTGTTCGTGCTGTGCTCGATCATTGCCCGCGGCGGACGCTTCTTCGTGGTCGCGATCCTGCTCAACCGTTACGGCGAATGGATCCGGATCAGGATCGAGAAACATCTGGGCCTGTGGGTTGCGCTCGGCGCGGCCGTGCTCGTGCTCGGTTTTGTCGTCGCATTTCGAATGATCTGAACACCGCGGTGAAAGGCTTTGCCGCTTCGCGGCTTCGGGCTACGCTCGGTGTCACGATGGCTGGACCCGACAACATCATCGCGCAGACGGGGAGGCAGGCCGCGACTGCGACCTTGGGGATCGCAACCGCGACCCTGGCGATCGCGAGGGCGACGCTAGGGATATCCATGTTGCTGCTCACCGCCGGCGCTGCCTGGCCGCAAACCGCTTCGCCACCACCCGCGCTCAGTGTTCAGGAGCCGGCCCCGCAGGCCTCACCCCAGCAAGTCTCGCCCCAGCAGAGCGGGCCCGCGCCGTCAACGCCAGCGCCGGAGCGCGAAAAAAATCCCGGCCTGATCAACGAAATCGGCAAGCTGTTCGACAAGCTCCCGTCGTTGAAGGGCCCGCAGGAGACCATCGAGGATTTGAACACGCGCGCCAGGGACGCGGCAAAAGACGCTTCCGACAGCCTGTCGCGACTGGCGAAGCCGGCCTCCATGGTGTCCGGGCGCATGATCTGCCCGGTGTCGACCAACGGCTCGCCGGACTGCAAGCTCGGCGCCGACAAGCTCTGCCAGGCCAAGGGCTATAAAGAGGGCAAGAGCCTCAACACCGATTCCGCCGAAACCTGCTCGGCGAAAGTGCTGATCCCGGGCCGGGCCCGGAAGCCCGGTGACTGCCGGACCGACAATTACGTCACCAGCGCGCTGTGCCAGTAGCGCCTTGGCGCAAGCGCAATGGATTTGCCTTGTTGGTATGATGTCTGGCATCTTTGGCCCAATCCCGCCGCTCCTCCGGACGGCCAATTCCCGGAAACCAACCAATCCCTGGAAAACCAAAAAGGATTTTACCGAATGTCCATGCCTGCCTTGTTCAAGGGCCGTCTGTCTTTACCAGTGATCGGTGCGCCGCTGTTCATCATTTCCGTGCCCGATCTCGTGATCGCACAGTGCAAGGCGGGCGTGGTCGGATCGTTTCCGGCGCTGAACGCGCGCCCCGCAGCGCTGCTCGACGAGTGGCTGGTGCGGATCAAGGAGGAGCTTGCGGCCTACGACAAGGCGCACCCCGAGCGGCCGTCGGCGCCGTTCGCCGTCAACCAGATCGTGCATCGCTCCAACAACCGGCTCGACCAGGATCTCGCGCTTTGCGAGAAGCACAAGGTGCCGATGATCATCACCTCGCTGGGCGCCCGCGAAGAACTCAATCAGGCCGCGCATCGCTGGGGCGGCATCGTCTTTCACGACGTGATCAACCAGAAATTCGCGCACAAGGCGGTCGAGAAGGGCGCCGACGGCCTGATCCTGGTGTCGGCCGGCGCCGGCGGCCATGCCGGAACGCTGTCGCCCTTCGCCTTCGTGGCGGAGACCCGGCAATGGTTCGACGGACCGATTGCGCTGTCGGGCGCCATCGGCAACGGCCGTGCCATCCGCGCGGCGCGGATGTTGGGCGCCGACTTCGCCTATATCGGCTCGGCCTTCATCGCCACCACGGAAGCCAACGCGGTCGAGGGCTACAAGCAGATGATCACCAGTTCGGCCGCCGAGGACATCGTCTATTCCAACCTGTTCACCGGCGTGCATGGCAACTATTTGAAGCCGTCGATCGTGGCGGCGGGCATGGATCCCGACAGCCTGCCGCAATCCGATCCGTCAAAGATGAGTTTCGGCACCGACGCCTCGGGCGAACGGGCAAAACCGAAAGCCTGGAAGGAAATCTGGGGCTCAGGCCAGGGCGTCGGCAGCGTCGGCAAGATCCTGCCGGCCGCCGAATTGATCGCGCGCTTCAAGCGCGAATATGACGAGGCCGTCGATCCCGCGCTGTGAGGTGTAGCGAAAGCCTCCCCCGGTCAGACAAAAAAAGCCCCGGTTCTGATTTCAGCAGAACCGGGGCTTTTGACATTTGAGGCTGATGCCGAGGCCTATTCGAGTTCGATCGGCTGGTACTTTCCGCTTTCATCAAGCGCGGTTCCCCAGATCTTGTGCGAAGCCTGGTGTTCCGAGCGGCCGAAACCGAGGGACGTGCCGAGACCCAGATCGAGATTGCGCATGGCCTCGAGATTGTCGATCAGCCGTTCGGTGTCGACCTGCGGACCTGCGCGCTTGAGGCCCTGGATCAGCACGTTGGCGGCCACATAGCCCTCGAACGAGACGTAATCCGGCGCCTCGCCGGGGAAATATTTGGCGAGCGCATTCTTGTATTCGAGCACCGCGCTCGAATATCCGCCGACCGCAGGCACCACCTGGGTCACGATGACGCCGGTGGCAAACCGCGGCCCCAACAACTCCAGTTCTTCGGCGAGCGAGGTGCTGCCCACGAACGAAACGTTGGTGTAGATCATGCCGGGATAGGCGTCGCGCGTCTTCTCGATGAACTTGGCCGCAGCCCGGTAGGCGGCCACCATGACCACCGCCTTGATCGGCGGTTTCTGCGCTCTCAGCTGGTTGACAGCATCGTCCACGTCCACGGTGTTTCGCTTGTAGTTGAGCCGGACGATGGCCCCGTCGTTGGCGCCGAGCGTGCGAAACGCCTTGGCGACACCCGCGAAGCCCGCATCGCCATATGAATCCTGCTGGGCGAAGACGGCGATCTGTCGGGGCGGAATCCGGCGCAATTTCACCAGATAGTGCACGACCGCATCGGTCTCCTCCGCATAGCTCGCACGATAGTTGAATACATAGCGATCGGGAGGATCGTTGCGCAGGATGTTGGAGCCCGTGAAGGCGCCGAAGAACAGGGTTCGCCGCTCCAGCGCATAGGGCACCGCGACGGCCGCGGTGGGCGTTCCGACGTTGCCGATGAAGCCGAACACCTGGTCCTTCTCGTAGAGCTGCTTCATGGCATCAAGCGTCCGCGTCGGCTCATAGCCGTCGTCGGCCGCGAGCAGACGGAGTTGCCGGCCGTCGACGCCGCCGGCGTCGTTGATGCGGTTGAAGGCGGTGTCGATGCCGAGCTTCATCTGGCGGCCGAGTTCCTTGGCCGGGCCGGAAAACGGTGCGGCAATTCCGAACCGGATCTCGCGATCGGTGATGCCGCGCACCGCGGGGCCTGTCGGAACCGGCGCGATCGATGTGGCAGCTTGCGCTGCGGACGGTCCGATTACGCCCGCCAGCGACGGCCCGGAGCCGGCCGATGATGGTCCGGCGATCGAGCGTTCGAGGTCGGCAAGCTGGCGGTCCGCCAGGCGGCAATCCATCTTTCCGCTTGTGACGGCGTTGCGACCGTCCGCGACGCTGCGATTGAGCAGCTGGGTGAGGTCGTCACGTTCGGCCTCGTTGGACGAGGCCTCCCTGATCACCGCCGAGAACTTGTCGACGATGGCCTGGATACGCGGCCGGGCAATGTCGGTGCAGGCCAGCGATGAACCGATGATCGGTCCGACGCGGCTCGCCAGATCGCGAACGACGTCGGTGTTGCCAGGCGCCGCGCTCGCGGCGCTCGCGAGCAGGGCGCTGACTAAAACGGCCATCCAGCGAGGGGTCATCGCAAACTCCCCACCAAGGCCAATATGGACTCTTGATCAGGCATCTTCGTTTCTCCCCTCGTTTGATTGGTCACGTGCACTATTGCGTTGTTTCGGTTGAGTTGGGCTTCTGCCGCCATTGCAGGAACTGTTGAAGCAGCTGGTCCGACTGCTCGCGCTTGGCGGGCTGGCTGGCCGGCTGGTTGTTCTGCGCCGACGCGAGGATCGGCTGGAATTCGGCGATCGCGGGCTTCGAAGCGTCGTCGCGCTGGCCGGGCTGAAGCAGTGCGGATTTGATCGACCGCATGATTCCGGACGAGCCGCCGCCATCCGGCAGCCGCGAAGCAGGCACCATGATGACGAAGAACAGTGCCACGATCGCGGAGACGCCGACAGCCGCGGCGAAGCGTCCGGCCACGGTGATCAACGCCGATCCGCGATCCAGTTCCTCCGCGAGCCCCGGAGGCTCGTGAATGACCTCGGGGTCGAGGGGGTGCCACAAGGCGTTGGAGACCGCTTTCTCGAGCTGGGTATCGAGCGAGGCTGCGGGAGCAGGCGGGGTCCTCATCGGCTCGGACACAGCTTCGCGCGAAGCCGCCGGTCGTGCGTCTGATCTGTCACGGAGCCAGCGCGGCGCATAATAGGCCGGTTCATTGGGATTGAGGTTGTCGTGCTCTTGTTCACTCAGGCTACTCATACGCTACACTCCTCATGACGCTTGGCATTGCGGTCACCGGTTGGCGCCGCAGTACTGACCTGTTGACGTTTCTTTTGAATTTTTGGACGACGGTTCGAAGCGGCGAGGAGCGTCGGCAGCAAGTGTACGGGAGCGACCTGTACGAGATTCAAATGCTGACGAGAGAATTTGAATCAAAGATTCCGACGCAAAATCAGCATCGTGTATCAAGTACGAAGGCCCGCGAAGGAATTCGCAAGACCTTGCCGTCCCCACCTCTTTCATTGCCTTGTCCCCTGGCAACTTTCCCGCTCGCGAACGAACGGACGGTATTTCCCAAGCCCTCGCCGAGCCGAAGAAATAGCCAAGATTTGATGGTACCGCGCCAAGACATTATTAAGCCAGAATCCCGACGGAATTGAGGTTTAGTTTTGTTAACCAAGAAATTTGGTTAATCCTGCCACAAACTCGACATAACTACTTCATGGTTTGCGCTTCGTTCGCGTCCCGCCACGCGCGATTGCTTCAATCCGATCCAGCCAGCCTCGCCGGAAGCAACAAAAGCGGGCGGCATTAATGAAGCGTTAACCAAGACCGCCGATCTTTAACCATTCGATAAGGAAAGGCGAGTCGTCCACCATGCACGGAACCAGGGAGCAAACACGTCAGCTGGTCCGCATGCGCGGGCGCTCCTACGTTGCGTTCGTCTTTTCTCCCGTCGTTCCGATTCAAGGTTGGCTCGAGGAAATCGACGCCATGCTGGCGCGCTCGCCCGGCTTCTTCGTCGGCAAGCCGGTGGTGCTCGACCTGTCTGCGGTGGAGCTCAGCCAGTCCGCCATTGCCCATCTCGTCGCCAGCCTCGAACAGCGTGACATCCGCATCCTCGGTATCGAGGGGGTCGACGCCGCCCATCTCACGGCCAGCATGCCGCCGCTGCTGACCGGTGGACGCCCGACCGTGCTGGTCCAGAACGAACCTAAAAAGCCCGAGGCGGCGCCCAAGCCGAAACCGACCTCGCTGCTGCTGGAAAGCCCGGTGCGCTCCGGCCAGTCGATCGTGTTTACCGAAGGCGACGTGACGGTGCTGGGTTCGGTCGGCTCCGGTGCCGAGATCGTCGCCGGCGGCTCCATCCATATCTACGGCGCGCTGCGCGGCCGCGCGATGGCGGGCGTCAACGGCAATTCGGCCGCGCGGATTTTCTGTCAAAAGATCGAGGCCGAGCTGTTGGCCATCGATGGCTACTACCAGACCGCTGAAGACATCGACGTCAACTTGCGCAATCGGCCGGCCCAAGCCTGGCTCGAGGGCGACACCATGAAAATTACACCGCTGAATTAATCGACAAGGAGGCAAGAATGGCCAAAGTATTGGTCGTAACGTCCGGCAAAGGCGGCGTCGGCAAGACGACTTCCACGGCAGCTCTCGGCGCGGCGCTCGCGCAAAAGGGAGAGAAGGTGGTGGTCGTCGATTTCGACGTCGGCCTTCGCAATCTCGACCTTGTGATGGGAGCGGAACGGCGGGTCGTGTTCGACCTCATCAATGTCGTCCAGGGCGTCGCCAAGCTTTCGCAGGCGCTGATCCGCGACAAGCGCCTGGAGAATTTGTGGTTGCTGCCGGCGTCCCAGACCCGCGACAAGGATGCGCTGACCGAAGACGGGGTCGGCAACATCATCGCGGAGCTCAGGACCAAATTCGACTGGATTCTCTGCGACAGCCCGGCGGGCATCGAGCGCGGCGCGACGCTGGCGATGCGCTATGCCGACGAGGCGGTCGTGGTCACCAATCCCGAGGTCTCCTCGGTGCGCGATTCCGACCGCATCATCGGCATGCTGGATTCCAAGACCGTGAAGGCCGAGAAGGGCGAGCGGGTCGAGAAGCATGTGCTGATCACCCGCTACGATTCGGGCCGCGCCTCGCGGGGCGAGATGCTCAGCATCGAGGACATTCTCGAGATCCTCGCTACGCCGCTGCTCGGCATCATTCCGGAGAGCCAGGACGTGCTGCTGGCGTCCAATGTCGGCTCGCCGGTCACCCTGAACAACGCCGCCAGCGCGCCGGCCCGCGCCTATGTCGACGCCGCCCGCCGCCTGATGGGCGAAACCGTCGCCATGGTGGTGCCGGCCGAGCGCAAGGGCCTGATGGACCGGCTGCTGGGACGGAGGGCTGCATGATGAACCTGCTGCGGCGCTTCGCTGGCCGTGATGCCTCCGCGCCCGTCGCACGGGAGCGGCTGCAGATTCTGCTGGCGCATGAACGCGGCCTGCGCGGCCAGCCCGACCTTCTGGGCGTGCTGCGGGCCGAAATCCTCGCTGCGGTCTCGCGGCATATCACGCTCGATCCGGACAAGGTCATCGTCAGGATGGACCGGGGCAAGCACGTATCGACACTCGAGGTCGATATCGAAGTGCCCAACGGATTTGAAAGATCGCTCGCGGCCGCCAGCTGACGACCAGACAGGCCCAGACGCTCCCTGCTGCGATCCAGGCAGCCGGAGCAGCGCTTGCGCAGCGCGCGGCATCCGGGTAGCGCTGGCGGCGACAAGCGGAAATCCATTTGATGCAAGCCATCTATCGCGTCGACGGCCATCGTGTCGTCACGAGCCCCGACGCCGCCGGCCCCTGGGACAGCAGCATGCAGCACGGCTCCGCGCCGGCGGCGCTCGTCACATGGGCCGCCGAGGCGATACCGACGCCGCAGCCGATGCAGGTCGCACGCGTCACCATCGATCTGATGCGCCCGGTGCCGCTGACCCCGCTGACGCTTCAGAGCGAGGTGCTGCGGGAGGGCCGCAAGATCCAGCTCTGCGCGGTCCGGCTTTTGGCCGGGGACGTGGTCGTGGTCGGCGCGACCATCCTCAAGATCAGGGCGCAGGCGCTGCCGCTGCCGGCCGATATCGCGGACCGGCCGGTAGAACTTCCCGGACCGGACCAGTCGCCACACGAGCCCGCGAGCTTCTCCTCCAGTCCGTTCGTGACGGGCATCTCGCTGCGCGCCGCGCGCGGCCGCTTCGGCGTGCCCGGCCCGGGTGCGATCTGGTACCGGGTCGATCGGCCGCTGGTCGAGGGTTTTTCGGTTTCGCAAGCCATGCGCGCCGTGGTCGCCGCGGATTTCTGCAACGGCACTTCAGCCGCGCTGGATTTCCGCGAGTGGACCTTCATCAACGCCGATCTCACCGTCAGTTTTGCGCGCCAGCCGGTGGGTGAGTGGATCCTGCTCGACGGGGAATCCCTGATCGGACCCGACGGCGCGGGCCTCGCCACCGCGCGGCTTGCCGATAGATGCGGCTATTTCGGCCGCGCCGTCCAAAGCCTCGTCATCGAAAAGCGGTGAACGGCGAAACTGGACCGGAAACGCAGCATCGTCGCGCGACGATTTTCGCGCTAGTCTTTCGATTGATCTTCAATCGGGGTTGATCATGAACGCCAAGCGGCCCTCGCTTCCCTTGACCGGCGGCTGCCCGTGCGGCGCGATCCGTTACCAGATCGCGTCGTTTCCGCTCTTGCTCTACACCTGTAATTGCACGAATTGTCAGACCGCCTCCGGCAGCGCGTTCGCGCTCAACATGCCGGTCCTGACAAGGGATTTTCGCATCCTGCAGGGCGAGCCGAAGGGCTGGCACCATGCTTCGCCGACCGGCGTCGCGGTCATCTCCTGGTTCTGCGGCGATTGCGGCGGCAGGCTTTATGGCGAGCGGGCGGGCCGCGAGGAAATCGTCAATGTTCGCGCCGGCACGCTGGACGACACCGCCTGGCTGGTTCCCGTGGCGCATATGTATATGAAGAGCGCGCAACCCTGGGTTCTCCCCGCGGCCAATGCCGAGTGCCACGAGATCGGTCCGAAGGATTTCCAGACCGCGGCCAGGGCCTGGCGGGCGACGTGGCCGGAATTCTTTCCGCAAAATTAGTTCCACTTGCCAGGAACCGTTTGGTGCCGATGGCGTTCGTCCCCGGTTGAGGGGTCGCATGAATTCGGTTGAACCAATCGCCATCAAGGCAAAGTCAGGTATTTGGGGGCTCGACAATATTCTGTCGGGCGGATTTTCGCGTGGTCACGTCTTTCTGGTGGAAGGCGCGCCCGGCACCGGCAAGACCACCGTGGCGCTGCAGTTCCTGCTGGAGGGCGCCAAGGCCGGGGAGAAATGCCTCTACATTACTTTGTCGGAGACCGAGCGCGAGCTGCGCGACGGCGCGGCGTCGCATGGCTGGTCGCTCGACAACGGCATCGAAGTCTTCGAACTGCTGCCGCCGGAAAGCCTGCTGGATTCGGAGCAGCAGCAGAGCCTGCTCTATTCCTCCGACCTCGAACTCGGCGAAACCACCAAGCAGATATTCGAGGCCGTCGACCGCTCGAAGCCGGATCGGGTGGTGCTGGACAGCCTGTCCGAAATCCGGCTCTTGGCGCAAAGCTCGCTGCGCTACCGGCGGCAGATTCTCGCGATCAAGCATTACTTCGCCAAGTTCAACACCACCGTGATGCTGCTCGACGACCTGACGGCCGATGTCGCCGACAAGACCGTGCACAGCGTGGCCCATGGCGTGTTGCGGCTGGAGGAACTGGCGCCGGCCTACGGCGCGGAACGGCGACGCGCCCGCGTCATCAAATATCGCGGCGTGAAGTTTCGCGGCGGCTATCACGACGTCACCATCACGACCGGCGGCCTCAACGTATTTCCGCGGCTGGTGGCATCGGAATATCGCAGCAATTTTAAGCGCCACACGATGTCGAGCGGCATCGCCGAGCTGGACCGGTTGCTGGGCGGCGGCGTCGAGACCGGGTCGAGCACGCTCATCCTCGGCCCCGCCGGCACCGGCAAGTCGCTCGCCGCCATCGTGTTCGTCGCTGCCGCGATCAGGCGCGGCGAGAAGGCGGCGCTGTTCGTGTTCGACGAGGAACTCGGGCTGCTGTTCTCGCGCATGAAGGGGCTCGGCATCGATCTCGAGGCGATGCAGCGCGGCGGCGATCTCTTCATCGAACAGGTGGACGCCGCGGAATTGTCGCCGGGCGAATTCGCCCATCTGGTCCGCAAGCGCGTCGATGAGGATCGCATCAAGACCGTCGTGATCGACAGCCTCAACGGCTACCAGGCGGCGATGCCCGAGGAAAATTCGCTGGTGCTGCACATGCACGAATTGCTGCAATATCTCAACCGCCGCGGTGCCGCGACCTTCATGACGGTGGCGCAGCACGGGTTGGTCGGCGACATGAAGGCGCCGGTCGATGTGACCTATCTCGCCGACACCGTGGTGCTGCTGCGCTATTTCGAGGCGCTGGGCAGCGTGCGGCGTGCGATGTCGATCATCAAGAAGCGCACGGGCGTGCATGAATCGACCATTCGCGAATACCGCATCGACAACCGCGGCCTCACCATCGGCGAGCCGCTCGACGGCTTCCAGGGCATCCTGCGCGGCGTTCCGGTCTATGTCGGGGAGGGTCAGCCGTTGCTGCAGGAGCAAAGTGCGTGAGACCGGGCGCGTCGTCCGAGCGTGCCGTCATCCTGGCTCCGACCGGACGCGACGCAGCGGTGGCCGCGGCGCTGATCAGGGAAGCGGGCTACTATGCCAATGTCTGCGCCGATCTCGCGGGCCTGATGCATGAGGTCGAGGGCGGGGCCGGTCTTGCGGTGATCGCCGACGAGGCGATCAAGACCGCGGATCTGCGCGGCCTGATGCGCTGGCTGACCGATCAGCCGTCCTGGTCGGATTTTCCAATCGTGCTGTTGACGCATCAGGGCGGCGGCCCCGAGCGCAATCCCGACGCCATGCGGCTGGGTCAGGTGCTCGGCAACGTCACCTTCATCGAACGCCCGTTCCATCCGACCACGCTGGTCAGCGTCGTCGGCTCCGCGGTCAGGGGCCGTCGCCGCCAGTACCAGACCCGCGCGATCCTCGAGGATCTCACCGAGAGCGAAAGCCTGCTGCAGACCGCGCTGAGTGCCGGTCATCTCGGTGCGCTTGAACTGCATCTGCCGGAACGGGAGCTCGAGGCTTCCGACACCTGCAAGCGGTTTTTCGGACGCGAGCCGGGCGAGCCCTTTTCGTACCGGGATTTGCAGACCTCGGTTCATCCCGACGATCGCCCGCGCCGCAGCGAGGTGCTGGAGCGGACCATCAGGACCGGCGGGGATTACAGCATCGAATACCGCAATATCTGGCCGGACGGATCGCAGCACTGGGTCGACGTGCGGGCCCGCGCGGTGCGTCGGCCCGACGGCAGCATCAAATCGCTGGTCGGCGTTTCCTCCGACATCACGGCGCGCAAGGTCGCCGAGATCGAGCGCGAGAACCTGCTGGCACAACTGGCGGCGGAGCGCACGGCGCTGGCGAACCTGACGGCAACGCTGGAACAGCGCGTCGAGCAGCGCACCGCCGACCTGATGAAGGAAGTCGCCGCGCGCGAAAAGGCCCAGGAGCAGTTGCGGCAGGCGCAGAAGATGGAGACGATCGGCCAGCTCACCGGCGGTGTCGCGCATGACTTCAACAATCTCCTGATGGCGGTGATGGGCAATCTCGACCTGTTGCGCAAGCGGATCCCCGACGATCCGCGGCTACGCCGCCTGATCGACGGAGCGCTGCAGGGCGCCGAGCGCGGCGCGTCGCTGACGCAGCGCCTTCTGGCGTTCGCGCGGCAGCAGGACCTGCGCGCCGTGCCGGTGGATCTGCGCGGCCTGATTCAGGGCATGATCGATCTTCTGGAACGGTCACTGGGCCCGCGTGTCGGGCTGCGGCTCGATCTGCCGGAAGCCTTGCCGCCGGCGCGCGTCGACGCCAACCAGCTCGAGCTCGCCATTCTCAACCTCGCGATCAATGCGCGCGACGCCATGCCGGACGGCGGCTCGATCGACATCCGGGTCTGCGAATGCCACGCCAACAGCGATCCGGCGCTTAAGCCCGGCCGCTACCTGAAACTGTCGGTGATCGATACCGGCAAGGGCATGACGCCGGAGATCCTCAAGCGCGCGGTCGAGCCGTTCTTCTCCTCCAAGCCGCTCGGCAAGGGCACCGGCCTCGGCCTGTCGATGGTGCACGGGCTCGCGGTGCAGCTCGGCGGCGCGCTGCAGCTGTCCAGCACGGTGGCAAAGGGCACTACCGCGACCTTGATCCTTCCCGTCGCGACCGCCGTTCCAGAGATCGAAAGCCCGGCGCCGAAGTCGCTCAAGGTCAACCGCTCGGCGGTGATCCTGTTCGTCGACGACGATCCCCTGATCGCGCTGTCGACCACGGAAATGCTGGAAGACCTCGGTCACCACGTGATCGGCGCCAGTTCCGGCCTGCATGCGCTCGACATCATCAGGAGCGGCCAGCCGATCGACCTGATGATGACCGACCACGTGATGCCCGGGATGACCGGCATCGAACTCGCCGCAGCCTCGCGCGAACTGCGGCCGTCATTGCCGATCCTGCTGGCGACCGGTTATGCCGAACTGCCCGAAGGCGCCCAGCTCGATCTGCCGCGTCTGGCAAAGCCCTATCACCAGGACCAGCTGCGCGACCGGCTGGATCAGTTGCTGGGGTGAGCGTCCAAACCGCCGGTCATTGCAGCAGGTTTGTTAACCCAACCATCGGCCGCGACGTGAAACCTCGGCGCGGCCGCTTGCTCATTTGTGGTTTCCACGCGACAGTGCCGCAATACCGGTGGCGGAGAAAAATCAGTGCGGCAGGATATTGACGGCGGTGGCTCCGGGCGGCGCCGATTTCTGAAGCAGGCTGCGTGGGCATGCAGCGCGTTGCTCGGTTCGGGCATTCCGGCGACCGTCGGCGCCGCGGAAACGGCAGGGGGTAAAGGCAGCGCGATGATCAATGACATGACGCCGGACGACGTTCTGAAATTGCTGGAGCTGGAGCCGAACGCCACCTGCGGCTTCGTCCGCGAAACCTATCGTGCCAAGCAGCAGATCGCGCCCGGCGGATTGCCGGCGCCGTTCGCCGACGGCCGCCCGCTGGGATCGGCGCTGTACTTCATGGTGACGCCGCAGGCGCCGGTGCGGCTGCACCGGATCCGCAACGACCAGCTCTATCATTATTACCTCGGCGATCCGATCGAGGTGCTGCTGCTGCGCGGGCAGGGCGAGCACGTCATCGTCGGCCCGGACCTGCGCGCCGGCCACCGCGTGCAGCTTCTGATTCCCGGCAATACCTTTCACACCGCGCGCATCATCGGCCAGAAGCGCTGGTTTCTCGGCGCCAGCACCGAGTGGCCGGGCGTGATTCCGGCCGACGTCGAGCTTGGCAAGCCGGATCTCCTGACCGCGCAATTCCCGCAGGTCGCCGCCGACATCCGCAATTATCCGCAGCCGGTGGACTGAGCGCGCCGCTATCCCACCATGCGGTCGCGGCCGGCCCAGAAGCCGGCCTTCAGCACCTTCTTGTCGACCTTGCCGACGCCGGTCATCGGCAACTCCGTGACGAATTTTATCTGTTTGGGTGCATGCGCCGAACCTTTTCGCGCTTTTACGAGGTTGATCAATTCCTCCGCGCTCGGCCGTGTGCCCTCGCGCGCGACCACGATCGCGGTGACGGCCTCGCCCCATTTGTCGTCGGGCACGCCGACCACGGCGACCATCGCGACATCGGCGTGCTGCGACAGCACGTCCTCGACCTCGCGCGGGAAGATGTTGAAGCCGCCGGAGACGATCATGTCCTTCTTGCGGTCGAGGATGAATAGGTAGCCGCGCTCATCTGATCGCGCGATGTCGCCGGTGTGCAGCCAGCCGTTCTTCAGGGTCTCGGCGGTCTGTTCCGGACGCTTCCAGTATTCGGCCATCACATGCGGCGCGCGCACGCAGATCTCGCCGGGCTCGCCGGTCGCGACCTCCCGGTCGTCGTCGTCGAGGATTTTCACCTCGCAGGCGGCGATCGGGAAACCGCAGGACAAAAACAGTTCTGGTGTCTTCGGATCGTGATCGGCCTTGCGCAGCACCGAGACCGGATAGCATTCGGTCTGGCCGTAAAGTTGCGAGAATACCGGGCCGATCCGCGCGATGCCCTCGACCAGCCGGCTCGGTGACATCGCGGATGCGCCGTAGAGCAGAAGCTCCAGCGAGGACAGGTCGGTCCGCTCCAGCGCGGGATGATCGAGCAGCACATAGATCATGGTCGGCACGAACAGCGTGAAATTGATGCGCTCGCGCGCGATGGTCTTCAATACCGCTTCCGGATCGAAGCCCTTGAGCATGTGCACGGTGCCGCCGCGCATCAGCGCCGGCAGCACCTTGGTGCCGGCGACATGGCTGATCGGCGCCACCGTGAGATAGCGCGGGGTATCGGGAATCTCGAAGTCGGCCAGGATGGCGCCGGCGAAACCGCTGGCCTCGCGATGATAGCGCAGCGCGCCCTTGGATTTGCCCGTGGTGCCGCCGGTGTAGTTCAGCGTCGAGATATCGTCGGGGCCGGCCAGACAGCGCGGGCTCGTGGCGCCCGTGTCTTCGGCCGCGGCGAGGAGATCGGCGCCGTATTCCGCCGGGCCGAGCGTGAACACGGTCTTCAGGTTGGGGGATCTGCTGGCGAGCTCGCCGCCGCGATCGCGGAAGGTGGCGGCGTCGATCACCAGGACCTCGGCGTCGGAATCCTCGATCTGGAACAGCTGGTCCTCGAGCGATCCCAGCGGATGCAGCCAGGTGATCGCGAGCCGCGACAATTGCGCCGCAACGCCCGCGCACCAGCTGTCGGCGCGGTTGGCGGTGAGGAAGGCGACCCGCGCCCCGGGCGCAAGGCCAAGCCGCATGAACACCTTCTGCATGCGCCCGATCAGCTCGGTGGCGCCGGCATAGGTGATCGATCCGCCCGGCCAGGCGAAGGCCGTCCGCGACGGATAGCGC
Source organism: Bradyrhizobium sp. (assembly GCA_041490045.1). Lineage (GTDB taxonomy): Bacteria > Pseudomonadota > Alphaproteobacteria > Rhizobiales > Xanthobacteraceae > Bradyrhizobium. The sequence continues at coordinate 37,953 of JBGPSI010000009.1, read as the reverse complement.
GCCAGGGCCCGCAGGGTCTGTTCGCACGCCGTCGGAAACGCATAGAGCGGATTGCTCATTCTCATCCTCCCGCCTGTTTTGCTTTGGCCTCTGTCGTGCCAATGTTGCCGCGATGCTAGCACAGGCCGAAGGCGTAATCCGCCGCTCGTGTCCCGCCGCGGGAATAATAATGGCGCGTTACGGCTTGCGCCTGACCTGCCCTGCCGACCTGCTTCGCTTCGCGCGCAAGCACGATCTTGCACCCGGGCCGCGACAAAACAACCCGCCGGGCAAATCACCCAGAACCCTGTCCAGCCCCTCGCGCAAAAATATTCCGCTTCACATATCGCGCAAATCACCGGCATGACTCCGCCCGTCTCACCCGATGAGAGGGGCGGCTCGCGATCGTCACGAACGCGCGGTGGGATGCGGTGGACGTGACGCCTTGCGAACGACGAGCGCGGGCGGCGCGGACGGTGAAGCCGTGTGGTCCTGGCGCCCCGACGCTGGCGTCAAGTTCGCGGGAAGCAAAACTTCTAGCGGGCGATGGTGGCAAGAAAGCCCGGTCACCAGGGAGAGCGCGGAGTAAGCCGTAACCCATCGCGCAGGGAAAGCCGGATTGCCTCCGCTGAACCTGTATGCTCGTGTGCGTTTTTCTGTCTTCCTTTGCACACGAGACCGCGGGTGCAGCGCGCATCCGGCTTTCCCTGCGCCCTCTCGGTGTTTTGCGAGGGCGGCGACCCTTGCAAAACCCGGGCGCATCGCGCCGCGGCAATGCGGATGCATGTCTCGGATGCCTGGCAGTTGAATCGGAAACCAAATGAATCGGAAATCAACCCCCGCCGCCAAACACCCGTCATTGCGAGGAGCACTTGCGACGAAGCAATCCATTCTTTCTTTCCGCTGCCCGATGGATTGCCTCGCTGCGCTCGCAATGACGGCTGTTGGTTTTTCGGGGCTTCTCACGCGGCCTGCGGTCGTGCCAATGTTGCGCTAACGCTGGCACATCGAAATCGGAGTGCGGAACTGCAAACCTCATCAGACCAGAACACAGCCGACCCTCTGGCGCGTTTTCGCGGCCGCCTCAGCCTGCCGCTGATCGCGGCGCCGATGTTTCTGGTCTCGGGCGTCGATCTCGTTGCGGCGGCGTGCCGCAACGGCGTGATCGGGTCGTTTCCGACGGTGAATTGCCGCAGCCCCGAACAGCTCGATGGCTGGCTTGGCGAGATCGAGGGCCGCTTGCGGCAATCTTCGGACGCGAGCGGAAAGCCCGCCGCGCCATTTTGTCCGAACCTGATCGTGCACCGGTCGAATGCGCGGCTGGAGCCGGATCTGCAGGTGTTGCTGCGGCACCGGCCCGAGATCGTCATCACCTCGGTGGGATCGCCGGCGCCAGTGCTGGCGCCGCTGCACGATGTGGGCGCGCTGGTATTGGCCGATGTCGCCTCGATCCGCCACGCCGAGCGCGCGGTGGCGGCGGGCGCCGACGGCCTGGTGCTGCTGACGGCGGGGGCGGGTGGTCAGACCGGCTGGCTCAATCCCTTCGTGTTCGTCCGCGCCGTGCGCGCGTTCTTCGACGGGCCGATCGTGCTGGCGGGCGGCATCGGCGACGGCCACAGTCTGCGCGCGGCGCAAGCGCTCGGTTGCGATCTCGCCTACATGGGCACCAGGTTCATTGCCACGGCAGAGAGCATGGCCGACCCCAGATACAAGGCGATGCTGGTTGCGAGCAGCGCCGACGATATCCTCTTGACCACGGCCTTCACCGGCTTGCAGACCAACATGCTGCGGCCCTCGATCGCGGCGGCCGGCCTCGATCCCGAAAACCTGCCACTGCGCGGCGCCATCGACATCGCAAAAGATATCGACATCGGCGCCCGTGAAAACCGCCCGGCGCGCTGGCGCGACATCTGGAGCGCGGGGCATTCGACCTCAGGCGTCACCGAAGTGCTGCCGGTCGAAGAACTGGTCGCGCGCACCATCGCCGAATACCGCGACGCAAAATCCAGATAGCATAGCTGCCTTCCGACAAAGCGCTTTCAAGCGGCCGATCCCGCCGCTAGAACCCGTCCAACGTCAGACCTCCCGACCTCCAAAGGACAGACCATGCCCGCCTACCGCTCCAGGACCACCACCCACGGCCGCAACATGGCGGGCGCCCGCGGCCTGTGGCGGGCCACCGGCATGAAGAACGAGGATTTCGGCAAGCCGATCATAGCCGTGGTCAACTCGTTCACCCAGTTCGTGCCCGGGCACGTCCATCTCAAGGACCTCGGCCAGTTGGTCGCGCGCGAGATCGAAAAGGCCGGCGGCGTCGCCAAGGAGTTCAACACCATCGCGGTCGACGACGGCATCGCCATGGGGCACGACGGGATGCTCTACAGCCTGCCGTCGCGCGAGATCATCGCCGACAGCGTCGAGTACATGGTCAACGCCCATTGCGCCGACGCCATGGTGTGCATCTCCAACTGCGACAAGATCACCCCGGGCATGCTGATGGCGGCGCTGCGGATCAACATCCCGACCGTGTTCGTCTCGGGCGGCCCGATGGAATCCGGCAAGGTCAATCTCAAGGGCAAGATCCGCTCGGTCGACCTGATCGACGCCATGGTCGCGGCCGCCGACTCCACCGTCAGCGACGCCGACGTCGAAGTGATCGAACGTTCCGCCTGTCCGACCTGCGGATCGTGCTCCGGCATGTTCACGGCCAATTCGATGAATTGCCTCACCGAGGCGCTCGGCCTGGCGCTGCCCGGCAACGGTTCGGTGTTGGCGACCCACGCCGACCGCAAGGGGCTGTTCGTCGAGGCGGGGCACCTGATCGTCGATCTGGCGCGCCGCTACTACGAACAGGATGACGCCACGGCGCTGCCGCGCGCGATCGCGAGCTTCAAGGCGTTCGAGAACGCCATGACGCTCGATATCGCGATGGGCGGCTCGACCAATACGGTGCTGCATCTGTTGGCCGCGGCTTACGAAGGCGAAATACCCTTCACCATGCAGGACATCGACCGGCTGTCGCGCCGGGTGCCGGTGCTGTGCAAGGTGGCGCCCTCGGTGCCGGACGTGCATCTCGAGGATGTTCACCGCGCCGGCGGCGTGATGGCCATTCTCGGCGAACTCGACCGCGCCAATCTGCTCAATCGCGGGCTGCCGATGGTGCACGCCAGCTCGATCGATGACGCGCTGAACCGCTGGGATATCAAGCGAACCAAGAGCGAGAGCGTCCGCAGCTTCTTCAAGGCCGCGCCCGGCAACGTGCCGACGCAGGTCGCGTTCAGCCAGGAGCGCCGCTTCGAGGACGTCGATACCGACCGCGCCACGGGCTGTATCCGCGACATCGATCATGCCTTCTCGAAGGACGGCGGCCTCGCGGTGCTGACCGGCAATCTCGCGGCGGACGGCTGCATCGTGAAGACCGCCGGCGTCGACGAAAGCATCCTGAAATTCGAGGGGCCGGCGCGGATATTTGAAAGCCAGGACGCCGCCGTCGAAGGCATCCTCGGCGGCAAGATCAAGGCCGGCGACGTCGTCGTGGTCCGCTACGAGGGACCGCGCGGCGGCCCCGGCATGCAGGAGATGCTGTACCCGACCAGCTACCTCAAATCGAAGGGGCTCGGAAAAGTCTGCGCGCTGATCACCGACGGCCGCTTCTCCGGCGGATCCTCCGGGCTTTCGATCGGGCATATCTCGCCGGAAGCCGCCGAAGGCGGGCTGATCGGACTGGTCGAGGAGGGCGACCGCATTCAGATCGACATTCCGGCGCGGTCGATCAGCCTCCTGGTCGACGACACCATCCTGGCGCAACGCCGGCAGGCCATGCTGGGCCGGAAGTCCGAGGCCTGGAAGCCGGCGAAGCGAACCCGCAAGGTCTCGATGGCGCTGAAGGCCTATGCGGCGCTGACCACCAGTGCCGCCCGCGGCGCGGTGCGCGTGGTCCGCGACTAAGGGGGCTCCGTTCGGATCGAATCGTGAAAATGATGCGGTTTGCGTCATGCCCGGGACAAGCCCGGGCATGACGGAGTGCGCGGAAGCGCCGGCTGCCAACGAACGCAACAACGTCGCGCCCTTAACGCGCTATTAACCATCCCGTCCCAAGAATCCGGTCCAAGACCGGCCATCGCCGCTGGCGGATGGCCGGTCTGCCAGACCGCCGTTCGAGGGGATGCGACATGGACTCTGAGACGCTCTTTGCGAAGACCCCTGCGACCATCGACGAGATCAGATACCGGGTCGCCCGAGCGCTGGAGCGGCACCCGCTGTGCCGCAACGTCGAATTCGACATCGTCAGCATGCCCCGCACCAGCAAGTGCAATTGGACCATCAGCCTGCGCTCGGTCGCGCCGGATGCGCTGTGGGAGGCGTCCGATATCGTCGCCGATATCCAGGAGGCCTATGACCTCGCGGTCGCGGCCTGATTTATCCCGCCCTAAGCCATTGACAAGACAAATGATTTTTTGCCGACGCGGCGGTTTCATGGTTAGGCCTTAATTAATGCCCGATTATCGGCAAAGTGATCGGGGTTGACGGCCCGAAACGGAGAGTTGCTTGACCAAAGCCATCACCATCATCGCGCTGGCCTGTCTCCTCGTTGCCGGCGCGGCCGCCACCAGCATTCTCGGCCGTGACAGTGTGCCTTCCGCCCGGGCGGATATGGCTTCCCCTCTCATCAACAACAGCCCGGTCGCGAACCGGGAAAGCAAGCAGGACAAGCTCGCAGTCACCCGGCTGGCGCTGGCCTCGTTCGATCCGCAGCAGACCGCAAGTCTGAGCGAACCCTTGCGGCAGGCCTATGCGTCCGCTGCGCCCGACGACATCCAGATGCCGAAGTTCTCCGCTCCGATGACGGAGCCGCAAGCGCAGGCGGCGAAGCCGAAGCTCGTCGCCAGGCCGGCCCCGCAGAAGCCCTACACGCTGCTCAGCGATGAACAGATCGCCGGCATCAAGGAACGCCTGAAGCTCTCATCCGACCAGGAATATTACTGGCCGGCGGTGGAAACCGCGTTGCGCGCCGTGGCCCGGAAGATTCACGCTGCCCGCCACGGCGATCCGCACGCCACCGGCGTGCCGCCGATCGATCCCGACGCCGCCGAAGTGCAGCAGCTGAAATCCGCGGCGATGCCGCTGTTGTTCCAGCTGCGCGAGGATCAGAAGCAGGAAGTGCGCAAGCTGGCCCGCCTGATCGGCCTGGAAAAAGTCGCCGCGCAGATCTAGCGAATTTTCGGTTCGGCGCTGCATCCCAAAGGCTTCAGGGATCGGCGTCCGGAGGCCCCGAAAACATCCGATCCCTGTGCCGCGCGCGATGCGGGTCTATTGTCTCAGCGTAGCGGCTTTGTTTCTGGCAGCCGCGATGGACGAGCCGGGTTTGACCGCCCGGATCAGCTGCGAGGCGATCGGCGAACCGAGGCCCGTGCACGGATCCCAGTCCGGACCGGCTGTGAAGCTGCCATTGCCGCCCTTCACGATGTCGCGGAAGGCGGCTTTCGCCTTGGCGGCATAAATCGCCGGCTGGATGAAGCCGGCGGATTTGCCGTTCTGCTGGTTGGCCACGGCGATCAATCCCGCCCACAGCGGCGCGACCGCGCTGGTGCCGCCGATCACGAACGTCTTGCCGTCGACGCGGACGATGTAGCCGGTGGCGGGATCGGCGTCGCCCGATACGTCGGGAACGCCGCGGCCGCCGCTCGGTTTGGAGGGCTTGGGCACCCTGGCGCCGGCCTGCCATGCCGGCAGCGGGAAGACGTCGCTGACGCCGCCGCCGGTTGCGCCGCCCTGCGGCTGGGCATTCCACACCGTCTCGTCGGAAATGCTCGTGCCGCTGCCTTGCAGGTTGGTGCCGCCGCAGGCCAGCACGTGCGGACTGGACGCCGGGAAATCGACGTGGCTCTTGCCGTCATTGACCGCGTCCGAGGAGCCGTTGTCGCCCGATGCTGCGGTGATGGTGATGCCGAGCGCCGCCGCCGATTGGCATGCCGCATCCAGCGCGGCCATGGCCTGGGCGGTCCAGTTGACTTCCGCCGAGCCCCACGAGATCGAAATCACGCTGGGCTTGTTGGTGGTGTCGTGAATCGCGTGCGCGATCGCATCGACAAACCCCTGGTCGGTGTTGGGCGCGAAATAAACCGCGATGCGCGCGCCGGGAGCCACCGCGCCGGCGACCTCGATGTCGAGCATGACCTCGCCGTCGGCGCCGCCGGCGGTGCCCGGGCTGTTCTTTCCGGCTCCGACCGGGACCGCGACGACTTTCGGCGGATCTCGATCGAGCGAATTGAAATAGGCAGTAATGTCCTTCTGCCGGAAGCCGCCGCCGAGTTCGATGATGCCGATGGTCTGGTCGGAAGCGGAAGCGTCTTTCGGAAAATGATAGAGCTGGCCGACCTGGACCGGCGTATACGAGATGCTGCCGTTGGCGGCGTGCGCACGGGCAAAGCCCTGGCTTCGAGCGGTTTTGGCTGCAGCCGCGTCGAGTTCGCCCAAAACGCGGAAGTGCGGCTTCGCTTGCGGGCGGTTGTCCAGGCCGAGCACGGCGACCACATAGCCCTGCAGCTCAGCCGGCAGATGGATGCTGCCTTCGCGAACCCGGTAGGTCACGCCCTCCATGGTCTTGTGCGCGAGCGAGACGCCGAAGGCGCGCTGCATGTTGGCGACCGTGCCCGTCAGTTTCATGGTGCGGCGCCCCGGCGCCGGCGTGCCGGCTTCGACCTTCAGGCCGAACTCCGCGGCGAAGGCCTTGACCAGCTTGATCGCGGCGGGGTCGGCCGCATGGTTGGCGTTGAATTCGGCGCGGGTGAGGCGTCGCTCGCCTCGGCTGTGCGCCGCGGATAGCGGCGTCTTGCGGCGTACGATGACCGATACGGTCATGCGGGCGGCGGAAGGCGCGGGTTGTTCGCCGCTGACTTGGGCGAGCGGCGCCTTTTCGCTACCGGACAATATTGTCCGGCTCTGGGTAGCGAAGTGAGGAACGGATTTTGTCGCCATTTGATCCTCCAAGGATGATGAATTTTGAGGGCTGGCACGAAAGGCCGGTCTCGAAAGCCGGGCCCGCGCAACATGGCAGGAACCGCGAACCGCCCGTGTGAAATGCTTCACAATCCAAACGGGAGATTGGCGCGGTGCTCCCGCGCACGACGACGGCACGCCGCGTCGAGGTGCGCGCGGCATCGCTTGCGCGTGGCGGGGTCCTTGATGCGCATGGAGTAGCCATAACGAAGCGGGACAATGAGCGTATTGGACCGCGAACCGATGGTCTGCTCGATGCAATGCCTCACCGCCTCACCGTTTCGGGTCGAGTTCGCTGCGGATCAAGCAGTACTGTCTGACGATGCGACGGTAATTCTGCGGGGTGTCCGCGATGAGCGCAGCCCTCGGCCGCATCGGGGAGCGTGCGAAGAGCATCAGGACAGGAGCAAATTCTGGATTCGGCCGGCGGCGGCCTCGATGTGGGCACGCAGCAGACGGCAGGCCAGCTCAGGGTGCCGCTTCCCGACCGCTTCCAGTATATCCCAATGCTCTTGCTGGGACTGCCGCAAGTAGGGCGCGCGGTGCCGCAGCAGCATCGAATAGCGGCTGGCATTGCGCCACAGGGTCTCGATCAGGTTCAACGTGCGCGGACGCTGGCAAGCGACATAGAGTGCACGATGGAATTGCCAGTTCGCCTCGCCGTAGGCGAGCTTGTCCTTCACCCCGTCGGCGTGCCGGCAAATCTCGGTCGCGAGAATGAGTTGCTCCGGCGAGAGATGCCTGACGGAGGCGCGCAGCGCGGTGGTCTCGAGATTGACGCGAAGTTCGAAGATCTCGGCCGCGTCGGCGGCCGTGAGCGGCACGACGAAGGCGCCGCGGCGCGGACTGATGGCGATGAAGCCTTCGAATTCCAGGCGCTGAAGCGCCTCCCGGAGCGGGACGTGGCTCAAGCCGAGCTTGGCGGCGAGGAAATGCTGCTGGAGCCGGTCGCCCGGTCCCAACTCGCCGTTCAGGATGGCCTCGCGAAGCCGCTCTGTCGCAAACGCGCTCGCGGTCATGTGCGACGGTTCGCTGGCTCCGCCGGTCGGTCGGCCTGCGCTACGCGCAGGTCTCGCCGGCGGCTTCGATTGCGCTTTTCGCGTCGCGGGCTTGGCCTGTCGCCTGTCAATCATCGCGGCTGCCGTATCCGAACAGCGACCGGTAGGCGTAGATCGCTGGCGTCCCGCCGGTATGCAGGAACACGACGTTGTCGGACGGCTTGAAGCGGCCCGCTTTCGACAGGCCGATGAGCCCGGCGAGGCCCTTGCCCGAATAGACCGGGTCGACCGTCAGGGCCTCCAGCCGCGCCGCGATGGCCATCGCATTCACCGTCCGCTCGTCTGCCTGACCATATGCGCCGGCCGAGAAGCCGCTTTCAATGATGATCTTGTCTTCGAGCGGTTCCGGTTCGAGGTCCACTTCGTCCGCGAGTTCGCGCAGGATACGCGTCACCCGGCCTCTGACGCCGGCGGGGTCGGCGTCGACGTCGATGCCGATGACATCGACCGGCAGGCCGAGCGCGGCGAAACCGGCGATCAGGCCGGCCTGGGTGCCGCCGGTCCCGCTGGCATGGACAATGTGGGTCACGGTCACACCGAGCGCTTCGGCCTGGGTTGCGATCTCGGCGGCGGCATTGAGGTAGCCGATGCCACCAAGCCGGTTGGCGCAACCGTAGGGGACGATGTAGGGCTTGCGGCCCTCCGCGCGCATGCGCGCCGCGATCCGCTCCAGCACCGCAGTGCGGTCATCCCTGACGCTGATGATCTCGTGGGTCGCGCCGTAGAGGTGATCGAGGAAGATGTTTCCCGTCTGCGCATAGTCCGAATCGGTGCGGTCCACCCGGTCGGTGATCATCGCGAAATGGCAGTCGAGGCCTGCCTTCGCCGCGGCCGCGGCAACCTGGCGAACGGAGTTCGACTGCACGACGCCCGACGTCAGCAGAATATCGGCGCCCGCCGCCAGCGCCTCGGGAAGCACGAATTCGAGCGCGCGCACCTTGTTGCCGCCCTGGCCCATGCCGCTGGCGTCGTCGCGCTTCACCCAGACCGACGGTCCGCCAAGCCATTCGCCAAGCCGCTTCAATGGCTCCAGCGCGGTCGGAAAGTGCCCAAGGCTCATGCGTTGATGCGAGGAAATCAGCCGCGCAAGCCCGCCTGCGTCTGTCGTATTTTCCATCTCGGCCGTCTCTCGCGATCGAACCAATACTGGCGCAAGGCAGCTTCCCGGCCGCTCGCGCAGCGGCCAAACCGAGGCGCGGCATCGCCCGCACGCCGACAGCTTCGCCACAGCGGAAAAATTATAATCTATTTCCAAAGATTATAATATCTAATAATGCGTGCGCCGTGCCAGACCGGCTCTCCAATAGGGAGCCTCGGCCGGATCTATCGGAGCTTATCGGGCGATTGCATTGATACCTTCGGCGCGAGACCGCGCATCCGGTTGCGCCAATTACTCGGCTTTGGAACCAGCCGGCGTCAAGTTCATTGCGCGGACCTCGACTTCATTGCCGCGAGCGATGAAGACGCGACGATCATCGAGAAACGGCGCAAGCCGCGCCGCAAGAGCAGTTCCATCGGGGTGCTCGACGGATACTCGCTCGAGCCGGCAGCCGAGGTCGGGCATGCCCGACGACGGATGTGCACCCTTAGGCCATTCGATCACAGTCGGGAACGCACCACCCGACGGCAATGATCCGTCGGCGGGCGCCGAGCCGCATCAGGTGATTGTGCGTACCCATCAACGGATGCGCGCCGCCCGGCGGCATCACCACGCCGAGCGAACGGCGAACGTGGTCAACACCCTCATCGACGGTCAATGCTGCGACGGTGAGATGATCGAGATACAACACTGGACAAGCGCCTTGCTATGGAGACGCTTGGTGCCCCTGGCCGGAATCGAACCAGCACTCCTTGCGGAACTCGATTTTGAGTCGAGCGCGTCTACCAATTCCGCCACAGGGGCTTTTCGCACATCGGCCGGAAGGCCGGAGGTCGCGAAGCCGGCGGAATATAGCGGGCGGGGAGGGCCGGTCAACCCGCGCCTGTCAGCGAAATGCCGCAGAGATCGGGCGCCTATGATCGAAACGGCTTCGTCCGGCCGCCCATGGCAGCAGAGACGGAGGCACCGTTCCGGGAAAAGCCGCGCCACCCTGTCATCGATCTGACAAAACACTGCCCTGTGATCGGCCCTGCCTCGACAGCGGCTGGCCTGCAGGCTAGGACGCTTGCGCCAGAGGAGATCACCGGTGACGTCCAATACCATTGCAAACCCCTCGCATGCGCGCGGCGTCGCCAGCCCGGCGCTGACGGCGGCGCTCGCGATCACGGCGATCGCTGCGGCGACGCTGGCGGGGGCGTGGTTCATGCAACTGGTGCTGGGCATCCAGCCGTGCGAGCTCTGCCTCGCGCAGCGCTATGCCCATTACCTGGTGGTGCCGCTCGGCGCGGTGATCGCGATTGCCGCGGCAAGGGACACCCCGCGCGGCGCGCTGGTCGCGGGCCTTGCCGTCATCGCGCTGGTGATGCTCGGCAATGCCGGGCTCGCCGCCTATCATTCCGGCGTCGAATGGGGGTTCTGGCAGGGGCCGACCGCCTGCACCGGCCCGGTCGGAAATCTCGGCAGCGCCGGCAACCTGCTGGAGCGTCTCGACACCGTCAAGGTGGTCCGCTGCGACGAAGTGCAGTGGAAGTTTCTCGGCCTGTCGCTGGCCGGTTACGACGTGCTGATCTCGCTGCTGATGGCCGCGATCGCGGCCTGGGGCGTGCGCAGGACGGCACGCCGCTAAACCTCATGGTGAGGATGCGCGTTCCCGGCAGCGCGCTTGCGCTGTCCGGTGCGCCGTCTCGAACCATGAAAGCCCCGATGCCGCCCATCCTTCGAGATGCGCGCGGTGTGCGCTCCTCGGGATGAGGGCAACGTCACCTAGTCGTCGACATCTTCCTGCGGCCGTCCGAACAGATGGACGATGCCCGGCGTCGCGATGGTGACGAAAACAAAACGCGACAGATGATGCGCGCCGACGAAGATCGGGTCGATGTGCAGCGTCAGGGCCAGCGCCAGCATGGCGTCCATGGCGCCCGGCGCGAAGGCGACGATGACGTCGGCGAACCGCACATGGGTGGTCAGCGCGATCACCCCGACGAAAACCGCCGATATCGCGATGGCGACGGCGAACGACCCCAGCGCCGCATTGATGTGGCTGAGCAGAATCTTGAGCCGCATCCGCGCGAAGCGTGAGCCGATCAGCGCGCCGATGCCGACCAGCGCGATTGCCCGCACCGAGGGCGGCAGGGTGCCCTCGATCATGCCGGTGCCGTGCAGCACGCTCGAGCCGATCATGGCGCCGAACATCCAGCTTGCCGGAAATTTGATCAGCCGCAGCAGCAGCGCGACCGCGACCGAGGCAGCGATCAGTTCGGCGAGTTCGAGCGGCGAGGCGATCGCCGTCGCTGCCGTGGGCGGAGACGACGGCGCGATCCCGGTCAGCGCCAGCAACATCGGCAGGGCCGCGGTGAGGATGATCACGCGCATGGTCTGCACCACCGCGATCCCCGACACGTCCGCGCCGCGCTCGATGGCGAGCATGGTGATTTGCGACAGCGCGCCGGGGCTTCCGGCCAGGAAGGCCGAGGTGCGGTCCCAGCCATGGACGCGCTGGAGATAAAGGCTCGAGCCGAAGGTCGAGCAGAAGGTCGCGAGCGCCAATAGCCCGATGGTCAGGGGATAGGCCCCCACATGCTGCAGGAGCTGCCGCGACACCAGCGAGCCCAGCGAAATCCCGAGCAGCACCAGCACGGTCTGGGTCAGGTGGGCCGGCACCACCAGCGGCCGTCCCGCGATCGCAGCGCCGCCGACCGCGATCATGGCGCCGGAAATCAGCCCGCCCGGCAGATGCGCAATGAGAAACAGCGCGCCCCCGGCGGCGCCGATCACGAGCGTTTCGAGCACATTGAGGATTTTGCTGCGGCTGGGGATGGCAGAGGCCATCGATGCGGGGATAAGGCTCACGCCCGCCTTATGACAAATTCGTGCGCGGGGGACAAATGCGCCAGCGCGATGCAGCAATGCGCGTTTTCAAGCCGGCCGCCCTCCGCCCGTGAGGGGAAGGGCGGCAGCAGGCGTTTTAAGTCTTGGGCTTGTTAAGTCTTCGGCTTGGCGGCGGCGTCCTTTGCCGCCTTCTTGCATTCGGACATGAATTTCTTGCGCTCCTTGCCGTGGAGGCTCTTGGCGTCGGCATCCTTCGAGCACTGCAGCGATTCCGCGGTCCGCGGCTTCTCGGCCTTCTTTTCCGCAGGCGCCATCTTGGTCGCCGGTGCAGGCGTCGCCGGCGCGGTGGTCTGCGCAAACGCCGAGCTGATCAGGAACAGGGACGCGAACGCGGTCGCCGCAACGCGGGAGGAAATCGTCATCATGGGAACACCTCGGGTTGAATGGGTGTGCAACGTCGCGCCGCAATGCTGAACCGTGGATGAACGAGGCCATCGAGGTCTGCATTTTCGCCGGGCGATATTTTGGCGCCGCGAGGGTTCGTCCGTTGTCACCCGCCGTCGCTGGGGTAGGATGGCGGACTTGCCGATCGTTACGCCCCAGGGAGACCAAGGATGACCATTCAAGCAAAATTATTGTGCGCTTTTGCGGTGACGGGTTTTGCCGCGTTCGTCGCAACCGCGCCGGCGCAGGCCCTGACCGCACAGGAGTGCAGTGCAAAATATCAGGCCGCCAAGACCGCCGGCACGCTCAACGGCCAGAAGTGGAATGATTTCCGCAAGGCCCAGTGCGGCGCCGACGCCGCGGCGGCTCCGGCTGCTGCGCCCGCCGCACCGGCTGCGCCAAAGGAAGCCGAAGCCAAGCCGAAGAAGGAAGCGGCTCCGGCCGCCGCACCTGCAGCACCGGCCGGTCCTGCGGTATTCCCGAGCGCGGTAGATCCGAAATACTCCAAGGAAACCGCCGGCAAGGCCCGCATGCACACCTGCGTCGACCAGTACAACGCCAACAAGGCCAGCAACGGCAATGGCGGCATGAAGTGGATCCAGAAGGGCGGCGGCTATTACAGCGAGTGCAACAAGAAGCTGAAGGGCTGATCGCCTTTCGACACGGTGGCAGGTCCGGACGGTGCCCGGGCCTGCGAGCCGCAAACTGATTTGAAGGGGTCGTGAGGAGGGGCATGGGAAAGCTTGGCTGGAATATCGCCGCGTCGATCGGGCTTATCGTCATTTCCCAGCCGGCCTCGGCGGCATCGGACGTTCGCGTGCCGATGGTTGTTTCGGCGCATCGAAACGTCGCGCAGTCCGACGATCCGAAATACCTGCTTGCCCAGGCAGCCGAGCCCAAAGAAACCGCAACGGCGCCCGCTGCGGATTCGAAGAAACCGCAGGACCAATCGTCGGCGCCGGCTTCCTCGCCGCCCACCGAGACAGCGGCGGTCCCAAGAGCCGAGAAGACCGTCCCCGGATGCGCCCTGAAATACATGGCCGCGGAACTGTCCGGCAAACTGAAGGGGCGCAAATGGAAGGAGTTTCGCCAGCAGGAATGCGGGCCGGGCACCGCGCAGGTGGTGTTCCCGGCGATGGTTGCGCCGAAATACTCCAGGGAAGACCCCGAGAAGGCGCGGACACTCACTTGCGCGGATCAATTCACCGCCAACAAGGCCAGCAACGGCAACGGCGGCCTGAAATGGATCGAAAAGAGCGGCGGTTACTACAGCGAGTGCGTCGTCCGCCTGAAGGGCTGAACTCACCCGAATTGGCCGCACTGACCTGAACCCGGGAGCGGTCGGTCGCGCTCAGACCTCCTCGTCGAGCAGTTTCTCGGCCGATCTGGCGATCAGCTGTGCGCGTTTGCGCGGGCCGCGTTCGAGAAACAACAGGCTCTGGCCGAAGATGAAGCAGTAGAACAGGAAAGCCTGCGCGTCGGCCTCCTCGGGCGACAGCCCCGTCGCGCGATAGAGCTCACCGACATTCTTCAGCCGCGCCGCGTCGACGCTGGCGACCGCCGCTGCCGCCGGCTCGTCGGACCTGGCCCATTGCCGGATCGCCAGTTCGACCGCCATGCCCTCGGTATTCATGCGCTCCGAATAAAGCTGGATCAGCGCCCGCAACCGCTCGCGCGCGCTTCGGCCGTCGAGGCTCGTCTGCTGCTCGATGGCGGCGATGCGCCGTTCGCTCCAGTTCTGCAGCATGCCCTCGAGCAGCGCCGCGCGGTCCTTGAAACGCCGGTAGAAACCGCCCTTGGTGACGCCGAGGCTTTTCGCCAAAACCTCGACCCGCACGCCCTCGACGCCGGATCGCGCGAGCTCCCTGAACCCGGCCTCGATCCAGCCGTCGCCTCTGCCGTCGGTCATGATTGCCACGCCTCACCGATTCTTGATACGGTACCGTATTGCTAGCCCGGCCCGACCCTGATACGCTACCGTATCAAGAACCAAGGGCGGGAGCGATCGATGGAATCCGCGGCCACCTATTGCGGCACGGTCTATCCGTGGCAATGCGATCATGTCGGCAACATGAACATCATGTGGTATGTCGGCAAATTCGACGAGGCCAACTGGAATCTGTTCGTGCGGATCGGGCTGACGCCGACTTACTTGCGGGAGTCCAACCGCGGCATGGCCGCGGTGCAGCAGAACATTGCCTACAAGCGCGAATTGCTGGCCGGCGACATTGTCGAGATCAAAAGCACGCTGCTCGATATCCGCGAAAAATCCATCCGCTTCGCGCACGAGATGCGCAACGCCGAAACCGGCGAGATCGCCGCGACGTGCGAAATCACCGGCGTCCACATGGACCGGCAGGCGCGCAAGTCCGCGCCGTTCGAAGACGCCATCCGAAGGAGCGCCGCAAAACTGCTTGCCTCTCCCGAACCGGTCACCGCTTGAGGCGAGCCATGCCGCGCTTCGAGCCGAAGAATCCCGACTACCGCAGCGTCGCCGCCGCGACCTTCGACCGGCAGCCGGCGATGCGGACGCTCGGCATCTCGATCGCCCGGGTTGAGCCGGGCGAGGTCGACCTGTCGATGCCGTATTCGGCGGATTTCACCCAGCAGAACGGTTTCGTTCATGCCGGGATCATCACCGCCGGGCTCGACAACGCCTGCGGCATCGCCGCCTTCACGCTGATGCCGTCCGGTTCCGACATCCTGACCGTGGAATTCAAGACCAATCTGCTGGCGCCGGCCAAGGGCGATCGCTTTGCATTTCGTGCCCATGTGGTAAAACCCGGCCGCACGCTGACGGTGTGCGAGGCGCGCGCTTTTGCGCAAACCGGCAGCATCGAGACCCTGATCGCCACCATGACCGGAACCTTGATGGCGCTGCCGCATCGCGGCTGAGGCGCGCATCAAGGACTGCCCGTGTCCGGTGATTGACGAGCGCGTGCCGGGACGCTTCCGGTGCGCTGATATCAATTGCAGTTTTGCGATAACGCCGTCATAGAGATTTGCGGAAAATCCCTCCTGAGGCACCCTCGTGCAAGCGATGTTACCGGTTTGATGATTTCAGTGACGCAGGGCGCGCTCGGGCTGGCATCGGGAGCGCTGGTCGGGTTTTCGCTTGGGCTGGTCGGCGGCGGCGGATCGATCCTCGCGGTGCCCCTGATGGTCTATGTGGTCGGCGTGCCCGATCCCCATGTCGCGATCGGCACCAGCGCCATCGCGGTGGCCACCAATGCCGCTTTCAATCTGTCGAACCATGCCCGGGGCGGCACGGTGAAATGGTCATGCGCGCTGACCTTTGCGGCCGCCGGAATCATCGGCGCGTTCGTGGGATCGATCTTCGGCAAGATGCTCGACGGCCAGAAGCTGCTGGCGCTGTTCGCGCTGGTGATGCTGGTGATATCGGCGCTGATGCTGAAGACGCGGGCGCGGGCCGGGCTTCCCGACGTGCAGATGAGCTGGTCCAACATGCCCGCGATCGTCGGGCTGGGGTTTGTGACCGGGACACTGTCCGGCTTCTTCGGCATCGGCGGCGGATTCCTGATCGTGCCGGCGTTGATGCTGGCGACGGGCATGTCGATCATGAACGCGGTCTCTTCGTCGCTGGTCGCGGTCACGGCGTTCGGGCTGACCACGGCTGCCAGTTACGCCTGGTCGGGGCTGGTCGCATGGGGCCTGGCGGGATTGTTCATCACCGGCGGCATCGCCGGCGGATTGATAGGCACCCGGTCGGCGCGGCATCTGGCGGCGCGGCGCGGGGCCCTGAATATCGTATTTGCCGCTGTCATTATCGCGGTGGCGCTCTATATGTTGGTGCGCAGCTTGACCCCCATTCTGATGGGTGCGTCCTAAGAGATCGCCGGGAGACCAGGATGAAGAAATCGCTCGATCCGGCGCGGCCGAATTATGGACGCAGCCGGCGCGAGGCGCTTGGCCTGTTCGGCGCGGGCGCCGCCATCTTCGGTCTTCAGATGGTGCCACGTGCGGCGCTGGCGGAGGACCACGAGGAGAACGTCCTGACCGAAGCGCTGGTGTTGCGCGATCCGGACATTCCGGTGGCGGGCAATCCCAAGGGCGACATCACCATCGTCGAATATTTCGACTATCAGTGTCCGTATTGCCGCAAGGTCGAGCCCGAACTGAAACAGGTGGTGCACGACGACGGCAAGGTCCGGCTGGTGCAGAAGGACTGGCCGGTTCTCGGGCCGGTCTCGGTGGTTGCCGCGCGGATGGCGCTGGCGTGCAAATACCAGGAGAAATACCTTCAGGCCCATGAGGCGCTGATCGGCATCAATTCGAAGCTGACCGAGCCGCGCATCCGCGAACTGCTCGCGGGCGCCGGCATCGATGTCGACCGCGCCACGCGCGACCTCGAGGCCAATGCGAAAGCGATCGACACGATCCTGGCGCGCAACAACGATCAGGCCACCGCGTTCGGCTTCAACGGCACGCCGTCCTTCATTGTCGGAAAATTCCGGGTGCCGGGCGTTCTCACCATGGAGCAGTTCGGCATGGCCATCGCCGACGCGCGCAAGGCGGCGAAAAAGAAGTAGCCGCGACGCCAAGCAGAACGCCCTCGCCGGGAGACGAGGGCGCCGGTTTGGCGGCTGTTTTGCTGATTAGTTTGCTGATTACCTGGACGACAGCCGGATCCAGTCGTCATGGGCGCGCGTCTTTAGTGCATGCCAGTCGGTGGCGGCGACGTCCCAGTTCACGATGGTGCGATTGGTTTGCGCCACCTGGCCATTGGCGACCGTCGAGGTCTGCATTGAGTCGTAGCTATAGACGCCAGCGACCAGCAGCAGCGCCCCCAAGATCATTCCCAGAAAAACCTGCATGGCGAACCTCCTCCTGTGATCGCCGACAACGTTGCCGGGGTCGGATGGTTCCACTCGCCAGGGTGGGCAGCCCGTGACGAGCGCGTCGTCGCCGGCGCCGTTCTGCCGCATTTGCCCAATCATCAGGCGTCACAAGGGCTTGAAACAACCGTGAGCGATGCATCAATGAACGGTGCCTCACCGCGTCAAGGAGAAGACATGACCGACAAGACCAGCAGAGTAGCGATCGTCACCGGGGCCTCGCGCGGCATTGGCGCCGCGGTGGCGGAGCGGCTCGCGGCGGACGGCTTCACCGTCGTCATCAATTATTCCGCGAATGCAAAGCCCGCCGAGACGCTCGCCCGCGAGATCGAGGGCAAAGGCGGCCGGGCGCTCGCCATCAAGGCCGACGTCGCCGATCCCGATGCGGTACGCGGCATGTTCGACGCCGCGGCTGCCGCGTTCGGCGGTATCGACGTGCTCGTGAACAATGCCGGCATCATGAAGCTAGCCAAGATTGCCGACAGCGACGATGCGCTGTTCGACCAGCAGGTCGCGGTCAACCTCAAGGGCAGCTTCAATGCGATGCGCGAGGCCGGCAGGCGGCTGCGCGACGGCGGCCGGATCGTGAATTTCTCCACCAGCGTGGTCGGGACCAAAATGGAGACCTACGGCGTCTATGCCGCCACCAAAGCGGCGATCGAGACCATGACGGCGATCCTGTCGAAGGAAATGCGCGGACGCAACATCACCGTCAATGCGCTCGCGCCGGGCCCGACCTCGACCGACCTGTTCCTCGACGGCAAATCGCCCGAACTGATCGAGCGCCTGGCGAAGATGAATCCGCTGGAGCGGCTCGGCACGCCGGAGGACATCGCTGCCGTCGTCGCTTTCCTGGTTGGCCCCGACGGCGGATGGATCAACGGCCAGGTGCTGCGCGCCAATGGCGGCATGGTGTAGGCGTCACCGTTCGCCGTTGAGCCAGTTCAGGATCGGCGCGTTCATCTCGCGGGGATAGCAATGGCTGAGGTCGTCGAGTTCGCGGTAGGTGACGTCGGCACCGGCCGCCGATAGCGCGTCCCGCGTCTGCCGCGCCACCTGCACCGGAAACATCCAGTCGAGTCGGCCATGCACGAGATAGACCGGCAGGCCGCGCAATCTTTCCGCATCCGCCATCTCCGCCATCAGCGGATGGAAGGTGGCGGCTACCGGCGCCAGATGGGTGAAGGGCGAAGCGCTCCCGAGTCCCGTGACATAGCAGAAGGTGCCGCCGTCGCTCATTCCGGTCAGTAGCAGTTTGGTCGGATCGACGTTCCAGCGGCTGCGCACGGCGTCGAGAATGCGATTGAGGTTTGCCGTGTCGGTGTCCTCGCCCATCAGGGCCCAGGTGCTCTTGTTTGAAGCGTTGCCGGTCGCGGTCGGCGCGACCAGGATGGCCCCAAAACTGCGCGCGTCGCGCAGCCAGCTCCACAGGAAGCCGCGGCCGTTGCCGCTGCCGCCATGCAGCGCCATCACCAGCGGCCAGGCGCGCTCCGGCGTGTAATATTCCGGCACGTAGAGCGAGAAGCCGCCGCGGCTGCCGGGTTCATTGTTGTTGTGAAGGATCCCGGTGTTTTCGTTTGCAGGCTCCGTGAAGCGCGCCTGCAGGCCGGCATCCTCGCGCAAGCCGGGGTCGAGAAAGAAGCTGCTCACCGGCGGCAATCTCACCCTGAGCGAATAAAGCGCCTCCTGCGCACGCGGGGCGTGGCGCAGCGCCCGAAACACGGCGATCAGGTCGCCATTGCCGTGCTGGACCGCGCGCAATCCCGCGAAGGCGGCCAGCGCCGCATCGCTCGCGGCTTCGAGCGGGGACTTGAGCCCGGCGAATTGCTCCGACCAGCCGGCGAGCCGCGGACGGACGGCCTGCAGGGCCTGATCCGGCTCGCCCGCGGCCTCCATGACGGCACCGAATTCCGGCGGGTTCAGATGGCGGGCGACGAACGAGAGCGCTTCGAGCGATTGCAATAGCGGCGGTAGCACGGCCACGATGTCGTCGACCACGGCCTCGCTCATCGCCCTTCTCCGCTTGGCCCGTCTCTACTTGCGCGCCCTTTGATCATTCCAGCGCGTCAACTTGGGACAAACGAAGGCGTTTGCCGCAAGACCGCGCCTGGAGCATGATCGGTTCTGATGAAATCAGAACCGAAGCTCCAGATTCTTGTTTTGACGCGTTTTCTTGACGCGAACCGGTATCCACTTCGCTCGAAAACGCCTTAATGCAGCCGCGGCCCCTTCAGCAGCCTGGCGCGGTCGGTCGAGGTCAGCACCACATCGAAGGTGACGCCGTCATGATAGACGGTCAACGGCACGTCGACGCCGGCCGGACCGAGCCCCCACAGTTTCCGGTAGAAGGCGCTTTGGCTGGAGACCTTCTCGCCCTTCACCGCCAGGATGACGTCGCCGGCCTTGAGTTCGGCGCGCGCCGCGGGTCCCTTGGCGGAGATGCCGATCACCACCACCCTGTTGTCGATCTCGGTCGAGTACATTCCGAGCCAGGGCCTTGAAGGCTTGTTGACGCGGCCGAACTTGCGCAAATCGTCGAGTACCGGCGTCAGGAGATCGATCGGCACGATCATGTTGACGTGCTCGGCCTTGCCTTCGCGTTCGCGCTCGAGCTGCAGCGAGCCGATCCCGATCAGTTCGCCGCGGGTCGAGATCAGTCCAGTGCCGCCCCAGTTGGGATGCGCCGGATAGGTGAAGATCGCCTCGTCCAGCAGATATTCCCAGTAGCCGGCGAACTCCTGCTTGGCGGCGATCTGGCATGCGACCGAGCGGGTGCGTCCGCCGGCGCCGCCCACCACGACGCGGTCGCCGATCTGGGCGTCGCGGGAGAAACCAAGCGGCAGCGGTTCGAGATCGATATGGCCAAGCGCCTGCACCAGGCCGAAGCCGCTCTCGAAATCGAAGCCGAGCGCATGGCCTTCGACGACGCGCCCGTCGCCGAGATGCAGCCAGACCGATTCGGCCTCGGTGATCAGATAGCCGATCGTCAGCACCAGACCGTCGTCGATCAGGACACCGTTACCGGCGCGCTCGGTGCCCAGCGTCTCCGCGCTGAAGGCGTCGGCCGGAATGATCGAATGCAGTGCGACCACCGAGGAAAGCACGCGATCGAGATCGAAACTGTAATCGCCCGGCCGTGGCTGATACGCTGGCGGCACTTTCCATTCAGTCAAAGAGGGCATGGAGTATCTCCTGGCCTGTCGGTTGCGCCATACTCTCGCAAATCCGGGACGAACCGCGGCGCGAAACCGCTGACGATATATATTATGTCGCAAACGGCCGCCGCGAAAGTCTCGATCAGGCGAACCCACACACATTCCCCGGGAGGCAAATCGCTCACTTCAGTGGTTGCGGTAGGACAACGATGCCCCGTCTTCCCGACCGGCCAAGGCCTCGGAACGGAACCTCGATCAGCCGGTACGAAATCGGAATTTCGACGCGGCGAGGCGTCAAGCAGACCATGTTCGGCGCGACGACGCCACAGCCGTCATACGCCTCGCCATGACTACATGTGCGCGTGGCTGACCGCAAACCTTCTGGAAAAAATGGAGACGTTGCCGGAAAATCGCTTCGGACCAGTTCTCCGTCCAACACCCAACCGCGGGATTTGCGCGAGTCGTCGGCGAGCCGTTACGGGATGACTGGGTGATAGATCGTACAGGTAAACGTGCATTGCCACTGGCTGCCCTGCGACGAGCAACCTGCTTCCGATCGCCCGCTGGCCGGCCCAAGCTCTGTCTTGCACAGGTTGGTCATGCAGTCCCACGCGGCATTGGCACAGCCATGCGGATTGTCCTGGCCGATGACGTGATAAACTGTAAGGACATATTGGCCTTTGCCGAATTCAGCGGGAGCCGTCGGCCTCTGAAGGTCCACGCGGGGGCTGGATTGAAATGTTGGCGCATTTTGCGCCATGGCTGACCACGCCGCAACGAGCAGCAAGCTGGCGATAGCCAGGATTGAGAGTTTGAAGTTCATTTTCGTTGCTCCACTCCTTTCGAATCTATCGGGCCGGCCTGGTGGCGTAAAGCTGCGTATGTGCGTCCGCGCGGCCTGAGTTCTTGAAGGGAGCGGTCACTGGATGCGGATGATCTCGGCTTCGCCGGCGCCGGCGGCGACGACATCGCCGACGCGCTTGCCGAACATCGCCCGCGCCAGCGGCGAGACATGGGAGATCGAGCCCTGGGCGGGATCGGCCTCGTCCTCGCCGACGATCCGGAACGTCTGCTCCCGGCCGTCGTCGCGCAGGATGGTGACGGAATTGCCGAACCGCACTTCGGACAAATCCGAAGGCGTGGGGACCACGCGCGCCGTCGCCCGCCGCACGGTCCAATAACGCAGGTCTCTTCCTGCTGCCGCAAGCGCAGCGCGATCGGCGGTCGCCTGCGCATGGGCGTAGGCTTCGCCGGCGGTGGCGAGCGCCCGTTCGATCTGCGCCAGGCCTGCTTCGGTGACATCGTTGGGATGCTCCGAGATCGGCCGTTCCGGCAGATCTTCGGGACGATCGGCGTCCTGTTCTCTCACGAAGGCTCTGCTCATCAGTGGTCACCGGATAGTTTGCAAACACCCAAAAAAAGAACAATCATCGGACGGTTCCGTTCCTTGGGCCGCTGCGGCTCGGCCACGGACCACCGCAGCGAGCCCGCGCCATGACCGATCCCTTCGACCTCGAGCGCTTTGTCGATGCGCAGGCGCCGGTTTATCCGGATGTCGTCTCGGAACTGCGCCAGGGCAGGAAGCAAAGTCACTGGATGTGGTTCATCTTTCCCCAGCTGACCGGTCTCGGTCACAGCACGATGGCGCAGCGCTATGCGCTTTCCTCCCGCGACGAGGCGGTGGCTTATCTCGGGCACGCCATTTTGGGGCCGAGACTCAGGCAATGCACGGCGCTCGTCAATGCCGTCGAGAGCCGAACCATCCGGGAAATCCTCGGCAGCCCCGATGACCTCAAATTCCATTCGTCGATGACGCTGTTCGCCGCGGCGTCGTCCGAGCCGGAATTCGCCGCAGCCATAAGGAAATTCTATGGCGGCACGCCGGATCAAAAGACGCTGGAGCTGCTCGGCGGCTGATCCGGCGGCGCGTATCGCTTTCCGCAGCGGGCCCGATCCGTTGCCTTGCGACGGACGCCTCCTTCGCGCCGGCCGCATGGCTGCTGCTCCGGCCGGCGCTAGGCGAGGTCCGGCGAAGCTGATAACGATTTCACTCTCGCATTCGATCAGGGGCCGGTGGATGGACAACCGCAGTGACATTTGGCGTGGCATCGACACGATCAAGGAGCGCTTCATCGCGCTGAGCGACAGGGTCTGGGCGATGCCCGAAGTGTGCTACACCGAGGCGCGGTCCTGCGCCGAACATCTGGCCGAGTTGCGCCATCAGGGTTTCCGCATCACCGAGAATGTCGCGGGCATCCCCACCGCCCTGATGGGCGAATGGGGCGAGGGCGGCCCCGTCATCGCTTTCCTCGGCGAATACGACGCGCTGCCCGGCCTCAGCCAGGAGGCTGACGTGGCCGAGCCCCGCCCGCTGGAAGCAGGGGGGCATGGCCATGGCTGTGGCCACAATCTGCTCGGCTCGGCCGCGCTGCTCGCCGCTACCGCCGTGAAGGACTGGCTTGCCGCGCACAAGGTGCCCGGGCGTGTGCGCTATTTCGGCTGCCCGGCGGAAGAGGGCGGCGCCGCCAAAGCCTTCATGGTGCGCTCCGGGGTTTTCGATGACGCCGACATCGCGCTCACCTGGCACCCGTCCAGCTTCTGGGAAGTGGTGGTGACGCCGTCGCTGGCGAACACGCGCGCCGATTTCATCTTCACCGGGCGCACCTCGCATGCCGCGGCCTCGCCGCATCTGGGCCGCAGTGCGCTTGATGCGGTGGAGCTGATGAATGTCGGCGTGAATTACATGCGCGAGCACATGCCGAGCGACGCCCGCGTCCATTATGCCTTGCTCGACACCGGCGGCATCGCGCCCAATGTGGTGCAGGCCCATGCCCGTGTGCGCTATTCCATCCGCGCCCGGGACCTGCCCGGCATGAACGAACTGGTGGAACGCGTCCACAAGATCGCGCAGGGCGCGGCGCTGATGACCGAAACCAAAATGGAGATGCGGATCATTTCCGCCGTCTCCAATGTCCTGCCCAACACGCCTCTGGAGCAAATGCTCCACCGCGTCATGGAGGAACTCGGTCCGCCGCATTTCGACGAGGCGGACCAGGATTTCGCCACCAGGATCCGTGCGACGCTGACCGAGAAGGATATCGCGAGCGTCTATCACACCATCGGCATGGATCCGACCGACCGTCCGCTGGCTGATTTCCTCGTGCCGCTCGACGCCAGGCGCAACCCGCTGATCGGCTCGACCGATGTGGGTGACGTGAGCTGGGTGGTCCCGACCGTTCAGGTCCACGCTCCGACTGTCGCCATCGGTACCCCGTTCCACACCTGGCAGGTGGTGGCGCAGGGCAAGAGCCCGGCCGCCCACAAGGCGATGGTGCAGGCCGCCAAGGCCATGGCGGGGCTCGGCGTCAAGGCGCTGACGGAGCCTGATCTGATCGCCGCCGCCAAGGCCGACTTGCGGAAGCGCACTGCCCGCACCCCCTATGTCAGCCCGTTGCCGGACAACGTCGCACCCCCGCTGGACATGTCCCTGACCTGATCCTTGACCGGATTGGTGCCTGATTTGGCGAACAAATTTTGCGCAATGCGGGGCGCGCCGGCGCGCGCTTTGGCGCAGGGATACCGCTGGATTGCCGAAACGGTGTGCGCCAGGGCGCTGTTTTGCTCAAGCAACGACCAGAAAACATGCCGCCTCCCTGCCGCAATAAGTTGACGCGCGGGGCGTTCGGTGTGCCAACTTCCCCGGGACACTTTTTCTTGAGGCGCTCGTTTCTCGAAGCGGCCGCCTCAAGGGCCGTTTGCAACCACATGAAAACCGGACGAGGCGACGATGCTGGACACTGAACTGCGTAGCATGATCGACGGGGTGAAGGACGGCCGCATGGATCGCCGCGCCTTTATCCGGCGCATGATCGGACTTGGCCTCACCGCGCCCATGGCCACCCAGCTTCTCGCCATCGGCGGCGTGGCCATGGCGCAGAGCCCGTCACCCTACAAGCCGACCAAGCGCGGCGGGGGCGGACCGCTGAAGCTGCTCTGGTGGCAGGGGCCGACCCTGCTCAATCCGCATTTCGCCACGGGTACCAAGGACCAGGATGCCTCGCGCATCTTCTACGAGCCTTTCGTGAGCTGGGACGTGGACGGAAACCTCAATGCCATCCTCGCCGCCGAACTTCCCTCGATCCAGAACGGCGGCCTGTCCGCCGACGCCAAGTCGGTGACCTGGAAACTCAAGCCCGGCGTCAAATGGCACGACGGAAAGCCCTGCACCGCCGATGACGTGGTGTTTACCTGGGAGTACGCCCGCGATCCCGCCACCGCGGCGGTCAGCATCGGCGTCTACCGAGAACTCACCGTGGAAAAGATCGATGACCTGACGGTTCGCGTCGTGTTCGACAAGCCGACGCCGTTCTGGGCCAGTCCCTTCGTCGGCGCGTATGGCTGCATCCTGCCGAAGCATCTGTTCGCCGACTTCAAGGGCGCCAAGTCCCGCGAAGCCAAAACCAACCTGGCGCCCGTCGGCACCGGCCCCTACAAATTCGTCGAATTCAAGCCGGGCGATCTCATCCGCGGCGAGATCAACCCCGACTACCACATGCCGAACCGCCCCTACTTCGACACGATCGAATTGAAAGGCGGCGGCGATGCCGTCTCCGCGGCGCGCGGCATCATCCAGACTGGCGAATATGATTATGCCTGGAACATGCAGGTGGAGGACGAGGTCTTGCTTCGGCTCGAGAAGGGCGGCAAGGGCAGGACCATCTACGCGGTCGGCGGTGACATCGAGTTCATTGCCGTCAACTTCACCGACCCCAATACCGAGGTCGACGGCGAGCGGTCCTCGATGAAAACCAAGCATCCGATCTTGTCTGATTCAGCCGTGCGCAAGGCGCTTGCGCTGCTGGTCGACCGCGAGACCGTCCTGAAAGCCATTTACGGCCGCGCCGGTCGCGTCACCGCCAACTACCTCAACGGGCCCGAGAAGTTCGTCTCCAAAAACACCTCGTGGGAATTCAGCGTCGAAAAAGCGGCCAAGCTGCTCGACGAAGCCGGATGGAAGCCCGGCGCGGACGGGATCCGCGAGAAGGACGGCAAGAAGCTGAAACTGCTCTACCAGACCTCGATCAACGGCCCGCGCCAGAAGACTCAGGCGATCGTCAAGCAGGCCATGCAGAAAGCCGGAATCGATGTGGAGCTCAAATCGGTCGTGGCCTCGGTGTTCTTTTCCTCCGATGTCGCCAATCCCGACACCTACGCCAAGTTCTACGCCGACATCGAGATGTTCCAGATCCCAATGACCCAGCCCGATCCCGCCCAGCACATGCGCCGCTATCATTCGCGCTTTGTCGCCACCAAGGAGAACAAGTGGCAGGGCACGAATTTCCCGCGCTTTGTCAATGCGGAATACGATGCAGCCGTCGACGCGGCCGAGAACGAAATCGATCCGGTCAAGCGCGCCTCCCTCTACATCAAGTGCAATGACCTGCTTTGGCAGGAAAACGCGTTCATCCCGGTCATGCATCGCATCAAGGTCGGCGCCAGCGCCAACTCGCTGCGTCCGGTAATGAGCGGCTGGGCCAACGATCTGGACAATCTGCAGGACTGGTACCGGGAGGCGTGAGGCCGGGGCGCGGACAGAGTGTTCTCTCATGAACCAGTACATCCTGCGTCGCCTGCTGATCGCCGTTCCGAGCCTGCTCGGCATTTCGCTGGTTCTGTTCATCGTGCTCGCGCTCGCGCCCGGTGATCCCTTTTCGGAACTGGCGACCAATCCGAACGTGCCGCCCGAAGTGGGTCTCGCGCTTCGGGCCAAATTCGGCCTCGACGACCCTATCTATCTTCGCTACCTGCACTGGCTCGTGGCGATGGCGCAGGGTGATTGGGGCTTTTCCTTCGTCAGCCGGATGAACGTGGACACGCTGATCCTGCAGCGCCTGCCGGCCACGCTCTATGTGATCGGCTCGGCGCAGCTGCTGGCGCTGTTGATCGCGATCCCGGTCGGCGTCTATGCCGCCACCAGGCCCTATTCGCTGTTCGACCAGATCGCCAACACGTTCGCCTTCATCGGCTTCTCGCTGCCGACCTTCTTTACCGGCATCCTGTTCATCCTGATCTTTTCGGTGAAGCTCGACTGGCTGCCGTTCGTCTATACGACCGACATCAAGGGCACCGGCATCGTCTGGGTCGGCGAGCAGATCCGGCAGGCGATCATGCCCGTCATGGTGCTCGGCCTGTTCCAGGCGGCGTCGATGACCCGCTTCGTGCGCTCGGCCATGCTGGACGTGATCCGCCTCGACTACGTCACTACCGCGCGTGCCAAGGGATTGGGACAGCGCAGGGTCATCGTCAGGCATGCGATGCGCAACGCGATGATCCCGGTCGTCACCCTGATCGCGCTGCAGATGCCCGCCGTGTTCGGCGGCGCCATCGTCACCGAGCAGATCTTCCGCATTCCCGGCATCGGCTCGCTGCTCATTTCCTCGATTCTCTCCAATGACACACCGGTGGTGATGGCGGTGACCTTCGTCTTCGCTTGCCTGGTGGTGCTCTTCAACCTGATCGCGGACGTTCTGTATGGCTGGCTTGACCCTCGCATCTCCTTCCGCTGAGCGGCGCACTTTTTCGCCCTGGCGCGAGACCTGGCGGCGTTATCGCCGCCACAAGCTCGCGCTGGTCAGCGCGGTCCTGCTGCTCGTCCTGGTTCTGGCTGTGGTGTTCGGCCCGTTCCTGTGGCGCGTTCCCATCAACGAGATCGATTTCACCGCACACCTCGAGGGGCCCTCGCTCGCCCATCCCTTCGGCACCGACGATCTGGGCCAGGATATCCTTGCCCGCATGATCTATGGCGGCCGCATCTCGCTCGCCGTCGGCCTTGCCGCGATGACGGTTTCGGTGATCGTCGGCACGCTGATCGGCGCGCTCGCGGGCATGTCGCGCGGCGCGCTGGGTCATGCGCTGATGTGGCTCACCGATCTCTTCCTCTCGCTGCCGCAATTGCCGCTGCTGCTGCTGCTGATCTATCTGTTCCGCGACGGGCTCAAGGCCGTGTTCGGCCCCGAGGGCGGCATCTTCATCCTGATCGTGCTGGTGATCGGCGGGCTGCGCTGGATGCCGGTCGCCCGCCTGGTGCGCGCCCAGTTCCTCTCCCTGCGCGAGAAGGAGTTCGTCGAGGCCGCCCGCGCGCTCGGCGCCAGCCCGATGCGGCAGGTGGTCCGCCACATCCTGCCCAACGCGCTCGGACCGGTGATCATTGCGGGCACGATCGATGTCGCCGCCGCCATCATCGCCGAATCGACGCTGTCTTTTCTCGGTCTTGGTTTTCCGCCGGATACCCCGACCTGGGGGCGCCTGCTCTATGACGCCAAGGACTATCTCGACATTGCCGCGCACTGGGCGTTGTTTCCAGGCGCCGCCATCTTCCTCGCGGTCATGGCCATCAATTTCATCGGCGACGGGTTGCGCGACGCGCTCGACGCGCGGCGGGTGATCTGATGGCGCCGCTGCTCGAGATCAAGGGCCTGAAGACCCATTTTGCCACCGACGACGGCATCGTGCGGGCGGTCGACGGTGTCGACATCAGCATCAACCGGGGCGAGACGCTCTGCGTGGTGGGCGAGTCCGGCTGCGGCAAGACCGTCACGGCGATGTCGATCCTGCAGCTGATCGCGATGCCGCCGGGACGCATCGTCGCAGGCGAGATCATCTTCGAGGGCCGCGACCTCGTGCCGCTGACGAGTCACCAGCTGGACGAGGTCCGGGCCAAGGAGATCGGCTTCATCTTCCAGGAGCCCATGACCTCGCTCAACCCGGTCTTGACCGTCGGCGAGCAGATCGCGGAAAGCCTGCGTGTCCATGAGCGCCTGCCGCAGAAGCAGGCGTTCGCCCGCACGATCGAGATGCTGAAGCTGGTGCAGATCCCCAACGCGGAAGCGCGCGTGCATGATTATCCGCATCAGTTCTCCGGCGGCATGCGCCAGCGCGTCATGATCGCGATGGCGCTCGCCTGCCAGCCCAAGCTCGTCATCGCCGACGAGCCCACCACCGCGCTCGACGTCACCATCCAGGCGCAAATCCTCGATCTCCTGCAGGACATGAAGGAGCGCTTCGGCATGGCGGTGATGCTGATCACCCATGCCATGGGCGTGGTGGCCGAAACGGCGCAGCGCGTGGTGGTGATGTATGCCGGCAAGGTCGTCGAGGAGGCCGACGTCGAAAGCCTGTTCGCCGACCCGCGCCACCCGTATACGCAAGGTCTGATCCGCTCCATTCCGCGCATCGACCTCGACAGCGATCACAAGAGCCGGTTGGAGGCCATCGGCGGGTCGGTACCGATCCTGATCGATCCCGCGCCCGGTTGCCGGTTCGCGCCGCGCTGCCGCCATGTCATGAGCGTGTGCAGGGAACGCGAGCCGGTGCTGCGCGAGATCGCCGCCGGCCATCGCATGGCCTGCCATCTCGGAGAGGCGCCATGAGCGAACCTCAGATGAGCGAACCCTCGACGAGCCAATCCCCGAAGCGCGAGCCCCTGCTGCGCGTCAGCAATCTCATCAAGCATTTTCCCGTCAAGGGCGGCCTGTTGTCGCGCGAAGTCGGGCGCGTTCATGCGGTGGACGGCGTGTCGTTTACGGTCGATCGCGGCGAGACGCTGGGACTGGTCGGCGAATCCGGCTGCGGCAAGTCCACCACCGGCCGCTGCATCCTGCGTCTCATCGAGCCCACCTCGGGCGAGATCGAGTTCGACGGGCAGGACGTGCTGGGCCTCGGCGGCGACGGCCTGCGCGCCTTGCGGCGCAAGATGCAGATCGTGTTCCAGGACCCTTTTGCTTCCCTCAATCCGCGCATGACCGTGGGCGCGATCCTCGGTGAAGCGCTGACGATCCACAAGCTCGGCGGCTCGGCGAAGGAGCGGGAGGAGCGCGTGGCGAGCCTGCTCGTCAAGGTCGGGCTGAAGAGCGAGCACATGCGCCGCTATCCGCACGAATTTTCCGGCGGCCAGCGCCAGCGCATCGTGATCGCGCGCGCGCTCGCGGTGGAGCCCGAGTTGATCGTCTGCGACGAGCCGGTCTCGGCGCTCGACGTCTCGATCCAGGCGCAGGTGATCAATCTCCTGGAAGATCTGCAAAGCGAATTGAACCTCACTTATCTGTTCGTGGCGCACGATCTCTCGGTGGTAGAGCATATCTCCGATCGCGTGGCGGTGATGTATCTCGGCCGCATCGTCGAACTCGCAAAGGCGAGGGATCTCTACCGCAATCCGCAGCACCCCTATACGCAGGCTTTGCTGTCGGCCGTGCCGGTGCCGGACCCGAAGGTGAAGCGCAAGCGAATCCGCCTGCAGGGCGATGTGCCGAGCCCGATGAACCCGCCGCAAGGCTGCCATTTCCACACCCGCTGCCCGATCGCCGAGCCGCGCTGCCGGGAAACCGCGCCCGAACTTAAGCAGGGCAGCGACGGACATTTCGTGGCCTGCCATCTGGCGTGAGGCGCATCCGCGACGACGGGCGGAAAAGAATGCCTCAGCTGTCGAGCAGATTCTCACGGAGCGTTGAGCCGGTATATTTCGTGCGGAACCGGCCACGTCGTTGCAGTTCCGGGACCACGAGGTCGGCGGGGCTGAAATTGTCGCCCAGCGGATGCCGGCCTGTATTGCTCGCGCCCGAGCAGGAAAGCACCGCGTGCGGCGTCTGCCGGTGCGCTCGTCAGCCCTGCATGCCCGCGGGTTGAACCGCCGTGTGAGTTGACGTAAGCGTCCGCGATGAAAGAGCCGACAGGCGGCGCCGGAGCTTCTGCTCACAAATCAGATGCGAGGCCGGCCCTCCTCGGGGTCGCAAGCGGCGTCGGCGCCGCGCTGTTCTGGGCGCTCGGCTTCGTGGCGACACGGCACGGCCTGAAGGCCGGCTTCACGCCGGCGGACCTGCTGATGCACCGCTTCCTGTGGTCGGGCCTTGCGTTCCTGCCACTCGTCGTTCGCGCCGGCCTCGGCAATCTCTGCGGTATCGGATGGGGCCGCGGACTGGTGCTGATGGTGCTGGGCGGGCCGGTGATGTCTCTCATCAGCTATATCGGCTTCCTGTTCGTGCCCCTGGGGCATGGCAGCGTCATCCAGCCTTCCTGTGCGACCCTAGGCGGCCTGTTCCTCGCGGCCGCCTTGCTCAGGGAGCGCGTTTCGCTCTCGCGGCTGTTCGGCGCGGTCGTCATCGTCGCCGGCCTTGCCGTCATCGGCGGCGAGTCGATCGGCCATATCGGGCTCAGCGGGGTGCAGGGCGATTTGATCTTCGTCCTGACCGGCTTCATGTTCGCGGGCTTCGGCACGTTGCTGCGCTATTGGAGAGTCTCCGCCTTCTCCGCGGCCGCGGTCATCAACGTGCTGTCGCTCGCGCTGTTTCCGCTCTATGCGGCATTCGGCGGGCTCGGACGCCTCGCGGCGCTCGGTCTCGGCGAGAATGCGCTGCAGGCCCTGGCGCAGGGGGTCCTGGCCGGCCCGGGGGCGATGTATCTGTTCGTGTTCTCGATCCAGCTTCTCGGCGTCGCCCGCGCCGCGGTTTTCCCGGCGATCGTGCCGGCATTGACCCTGCTCGTCGGCTGGCTGCTGCTCGGCGAGCCGCCGACGGCGCTGCAGGCCGTGGGGCTCGTCACGGTGCTGTCCGGATTCTATCTGGCGCAGCGGCAGCGTTAGCGCGTGTTCGAGCCAGGCGCAGGCGGTTCGCGTGAAGAAGACGCGTCAGAACGATGCCGCTATGGAATTTGATGCCGGCGGGCTTGCCGCGAACCGGTCGCCGCTACGGTCAAGGCGATTGCCGCGGGATCGCAGCAGAGCACCATCAAGAGTATCAGCCATCGAACCGCGGCTTCGGGCGTGGCACCGGCCATCGTCGCGAGATACTGGATCGGGCCCGTGGATGCTTCGATACGGAAACGTTCACCGGCCAGCGCAGCGCGTTGCGTCTGTAACCCAACCAGCGCCGCCGTTGCCGCCTGCCGCTGCGCATCGAGCCCATCCCGCGTCACACGCTGTTGCGTTGCTATGTTGATGGCGCGAGTCACCCGGCCGCGCCGTGTCGATTCATCCACGGCCCGGTCGATCTGCGCAATGCGACCGTCCAGGTCGGCAACGGTCGCCGATTGAGCCGTGACGCGGGCGTCGAGCGTTTCAATGCGTTCGGCGACGCTGGAACGCGCCGAGGCCGCCACGCTGACATGCGCCTCGACCAGTCTGCCGAACACACCGGCGGCGTTGATGAGTGCAAGGCCGGCAACGAGGGCGACCATGACCGAGCGCATTTTCCATCCAACCCGGCGCCAATGCGTGGCCAGCCATCCAGCTATCACGAGTTTGCCAGCCTCCATCGTGGCGGCAAGCACCATGACGGCAACCGTCGCCCCGGGAAATATTTCAGCCATGCCCGTGACTGAAAAATATGCCGCAACCGTTGCCAGTGCGAGAGCTGCAACAAGGGCAAAGGCGCCGCTGGCGCGTTCCGGGGTAGCGGAAACGGCCGCCGGCACGGCGAGTGCGGCGGAAACTGTCGGCGGCGCGGCGGGCGCCTCTTGCTTGCCATTGGCCTTCGCTGTCTTGGTTGCCTTGGTGCGCTTGGCCGCCGGAGAGGGGCGGCTGCGTTTCGTTGCAGGCGAGGGCGCCTTGCCGGACGGTTCAACACTTGTGTCTTCGGCCGTTGTCGCCACTAATCTGGGCGTGCGATTTGAAGCTTTGGCCAGGCTGTCGAACTGAAGGCCACTGAGCACAGAACTGCCGTCGCCCTCCGTCAATTCGGTCGCGGCTTGCGTGGTTGGGCGGACTGTCATGCGGCACCCCGCCGCGCAAGGTTGAAAGCCAGTTTCTCCTCGGTGAAAAACTGCAGTGCGCCGTAGCCATCCGTGTCGACAGCATACCTGAAGCTTCCGTCAACGGTCGGAAACACGGCAACAACCGTGCCCGACTCGTGATCGTCAGCCACTTTTTCGACTTGCTCGCCAACCGCAAACTTCGACATCGAAAATTCCTTTCTGGAATCATCGATGCGATTATATCTCTGCGGCCAGGCTGTAGCTTCTTAACGATGTACCTTCCGGAATTTCGGACGATGGTTGTTGTATTAATGCCTCATCCTGGGTTCCAGCAGGAGCGTTCACGCGTGAAACGAGTCGGCCCTGCGATTTACGGCAGCAGCGGCAATTCGCAAATCCGATGTTTATGGAATGGCTTCATCGGGAGCCGCCACCGGGGCTAACAAAAGCATCGCCGAGCTGGCCTCCTGCGAATTCCCGGGACGTTGATCGGACTTCGATGCCACCGACGCGCCGCTGTCAAATCGAACGCGATAGACCTGCAGGTTCTCCATGACGCGCTGGACATAGTTTCGGGTTTCGGAGAGCGGAATGCGCTCCACCCAGTCGATGGCGTCCACGTTGGGATCGCGCGGATCCCCGTACAATTTCACCCAGTCGCGAACATGTCCCCGGCCGGCGTTATAGCCGGCGAAGGTCATGATGTGAGAGCCCGCATATTCCTTCAGCAACGCGCTGAGTTCGGCCGCGCCCATTTGCGTATTATAGACGGGATCGGAGACCATCCGGTCCCAATCATAGGCGACGCCGAACCGCTTGGCCGTGTCGCGTCCGGCTTCCGGCGTGACCTGCATCAGACCGACCGCATTGGCCGGCGACTTGTCGCGCTGGTCGAACGCGCTCTCGGTGCGTGCGACCGAATAGATGATGCTGCGCTCGATCTCGGGACCGATCGGACTGTGCTGCGGGATTCCAATGGTCGGGAAGGCGTAATTGTCGAGCGCGAGCCCGCGGGCGAGCGCGGGCTTGCCGATCTGCAACATGGCGCGCGCATCATTGCGGCGGCCGGCGAGCTCCGCGAGCGCGGTCAGCACCGGCACGTCAGTGCTCGCTTCGGCGAGGTCGGCAACAAAACTCAGGGCGACGTCGCGTTCGCCGAGCGCATAGAGCATATCGGCGGCGCGCACGCGTTCGTCCGTGCGCGTTGCACCGTCAGCAGCCTCGGCCGGCACCGGCGCTCGCAATTGAGCCCTGTCGAGGCCGAGCCTGGCGCGTGCGAGCTGGCCGTAATAGGCGGTGGGATAGCGCGCGGCGGCTTCATAGAAGGCACGCATCTCCGCTTGCCCGCCAGTGGCTTCGGCGGCGCGGCCACGCCAATAGTTCGCCCGCGCCAGCACGATCGGATTGGCCGAGCCGTCGTCGATATGGGCGAAATGCGCCCGCGCCGCCGCGGGATCGTTGCGGTAGCGCAAGGCGATCCAGCCGCACATGAAATGAAAATCCGCCCGGTAAGGCTCGCTGGCCGGCAAAGCGGCATCGCGCACGACCTGATAGGCCGCTTCGGACTTGCCCTGATCGAGCAGCTTGCGAGCGAGACCGCGCCGTTCGCGCCACCATTCGTCGGTATCCTGCCGCGCCATATTCCCGGGGGCCGCCGAGAGCACAAGATGCGTCGCGTCGTCGATCCGGTCGTGACGCACCATCCAGCGCATGCGACAAAGCGTGTAGCCGAGATCGCCGCGCGCCTCGGCCGGAACATCGTTGAGCAAATCAAGCGCCTTGTCGGCGCTGCCCGCGGCACAGGCCTTCACGATCGCAAGCTCACTGCTGCCAAGGCGCTGCGCTGCGCGCCTGGCGCCCGCAATATCCTTGGCGCCGATGCGCTTGTCCATCCGCGCGCGATGGTCCTCGCGCGTCAGCAGGTCGCCGAACAGCTCGAGCGCGTCGGCCTCCGAGCGCTCCGACAATTCATCCGACCGCCAGGCCTCGCGAACCAGTTTCCCGGCACCGTCACGATCGCCTTCGGCAAGCAGCACTCGTGCGAGCGCGAAGCGGCCTTTGGCGCTGGTCGGCCGATCGCCGATGAAATTGCGAACAGTGGCGGCGTCGCTGCGGTCCTGCCACAGGTGCGCCTCGGCCCGCTTGCGCATCAGCCCCATGCTCGGCCAGCCGGGATTATCGGCGATGAAGGCCGCGTATCGGCTGAAGTTCGCGTCGGTCTCCGGATGGCGCAGGATGAACCATTCAACGAGTTTCCGCGCCGCCGGGTCGCCGATCGTCTGCTCTATGGCCGTCGCCTCGCTGGTCTTGGCCTTGCGCGCGAGATCGATCGCATTCTTTACCGCCGCGAGATCGCCCGAGAGCGGGGCGGCGTCGGCGGCCGGAGGCGGCACGTCGCGGGACTGTTTCGATTTGCGTTGTGCCGCCGCCACGTGCCTTGCACGCGCGGCTTTCTTCAGCGCCGTGCTGCGGTGGTGCCGCACGCCGGTCGCTTCATGCGGCTTCCTCGCCTGCTGAGACTTGTGACCGTCCCGTGCTGCGGCGTCAGCCGAACATACGGCGAGCACAGCCAAGGTCAGGAAACAAGACAGCGGACGTAAGCGCTGATTCATTCCGTGGTCCCCCCGCGAACGGCTGGAGCAGCCTGGAGGCTACCACAGCGCCCATTTTCGACTGTCGCGTTTCGGCAACAGCGCCGCAAAACCTGCCGCAAGATGGAACCTGGACACCTCTCACGGCGAAACCCAGCTCCAGCGTCAGAGCATTTTCGAGCGAGCGGATACCGGTTCGCGCGGAGGAGGCCAGGCAGCCTTGATCAGCCTCCAAAGCGTCGCCCGGTCTATGCATGTTGGTTCGGCGCGAGGACGACGACGGTCGCGCCCGGCTTCACCCGATCGAAGAGATCGATGACATCCTCGTTGGTCATGCGGATGCAGCCGGATGATATCGCCTGGCCGATATATTCCGGCTGGTTGGTGCCGTGGATGCGGTACAGCGTGTCCTTGGTGCCCGCGTAGAGGTAGAGCGCCCGCGCGCCGAGCGGATTGGCCGGACCTCCTGGAATGCGCGACGGGTAGGGGCCGAGCCGCGCCTGAATCTCCGGCGTCGGGATCCAATCGGGCCATTCGGACTTGCGGCCAACCGTGGCAACGCCGGAGAAGGCCATCGCTTCTTCCCCCACCGCCACGCCGTAGCGGATCGCCTTGCCTCCCGGCAGGACGAGATAGAGAAAACGCGCATCGGTATCAACCAGGATCGTGCCGGGCGCCTCCTTGCGCGAATAGTCGACGAGATGCCGGCGATAGGTTTCCGGAATGGCCGCCCGCGCATAAGGCGCATGAGCCAGCAACTGCCGGTCCCTTGGGGTCAAGCTGGCGTCCGACGACGGTGCGAGCGTCGCTTGCATGCAACCGCCGAGCGCAAGCCCGAGCAGCCCCACCGGTAACAACGCGAGCCCGGACCGCGGCACAGCCTGCCCCCCAAAGCGTTACGTTGTTTCCATTTGCTGCTCGAATAGTGCAGAAATCAAGGCAGCCCCGCGAAAATGGTCGCGTCGAGCCGGGAGTGGTGACGGTTTTACCTCATGAAGCAGGTTGCATTCAGCGCGGACCGAGCCGCACCTGAAGGGACCGGATTCGAGTGGAGTCAACCAGCCGCGGCCTGCGACTTGATTTCGGCAAGATGGGCCAGTTCCGAAATGACGCGATGAAAAGCCAGTCGCTGCTCGTCGATGTCCTTCTGCCGGGTGGTGTAGGTTGGGTGATGAGCTGCAAGATCACCCACATAATCCATCTTTCCCATCACCGCGCCCGCGCCCCGGGGGAGCTTGATGTGCCGGCTGGAGGAAGCCAATTCGACGATGCGGGCGAACGCCCGGTATTCCCCGGAGGCATCCCTTATGACCACGCCCTTTGCCGCACTTTCGAACGCAAGCAGCAGCAGGCAATTCAGCAGACGTCGACACATTACGGCACAGGCGTCGTAGAAGCCGCTCTGGTAAGTTCCGTTGATCTGCACCGCCAGGGCTTGCAGATGCGGTCTGGTATTGTCGAACAGTCCCGTTGGAATGATGTGCGCGCCGTGCTCCGGTGTAACGACCGTCCCCGCAATCGCGCTATAGCGAGATGACAAACGCGCCTTGCCGGTAAGGCGAAGCCTCACCGTGCCCATCTCCTTGCCCCTCATCACGGCGCGGTTTGCAAGCAGTTGTCTTCCGAGACGGGTGGCGTTGACCTGGCGGCGAAGCGATAGATCATGCATCAACTTGGCCAGGAAGGCAGGACGCAACTCCGGTTTGCCTTCCTGCAGATCGAAGTACCAAAGGAGCGCGATTGCATCGCCGACCTCCGTCAGGCCGAGCTTCGAGATGCCCTTGGCGAAAGAATGAAGGGTATTTTTCATTGCCTGCAAAGCGCCGTTTCTAAAATTCCGAGTGGGCTTCCCCGTCTATTTATGAGCGACCCGAATCGCTTTTCTTCAATGCGGACATGGTCTTTGCAATGCGCGGATGATGTCGCCGCGTATTGCCGACTTGAACTGGTCCAAGCCTTAGGTGCGAACCCCGGACAATAGAGTATATTCCCCGGCTATTACTTCCCTGGACAGTCGACCTCCGCCCGGGGTCAAAAAGCGGCTTTGAGGGAATGTCTGCCTCTGGCGAAAATCTGCCCGGACAGGCAAATCAGTGATTTGCCTGTCCGGCCCTTTCCGCAAAAATATTCTGCTTCGCGATTTCACCAAATCACTTTCATATCCGCGGCCATCCCGTCCCACACAGAGGGGCGTTGCGCAACGTCACGAACGCGGAGCGGGATGCGGTGGACGCTGACGGCGCTGCTGATGAGAGCACGGGATGCGGACGGCGAAGTCGTGTGGTCCTGACGCCCCGACGCTGGCGTCAAGTTGGCGGAAGCGATTCCGCTGGCGCGGTGGCAAGAAAGCCCGGTCACTGGGGCGAAGGAAGCCGTTAAAACCATTGCGCAGGGAAGGCCGGATTGCTTCCGCTGAACCTGTATGCTCGTGTGCGCTTTCCTATTCTATTGGCACGCGAGACGCGGCTGCAGCGCGCACCCGGCTTTCCCTGCGCCCTCTGTTATCAGGAGGGAAAAGGTGCTTGCAAAACCCGGGCGCTTTCGCGCGCCGCGAGAAGGCGGACGCATGTCTATTTCAGAGGTCTTGTCGTGCAGATCGTTGTCAGTGATGCGGCTCGGCCCGACAGGCCGCGTTGATGCTCATGGCGAATTTTTAATCATACCAGTTGTAGTGGCCCGACGTAGCCGCCACAACCATGCTATATGGCCACCATGAAATGGCTGTGGCCACCTCTCAAGCTTGGAGATTTCGTCGGCATTGCATTCGTTGTTGCAATCATAGGTTTGCTTGTCATTGCCGCGATTGAATATCCGCATGTCTTTCATCAAAAAACTAACGCAGGGTTTGGCCCAGAATGGGAATGTGCCCAAACTGGAAATAGCGGACCAGTCTGCGTGAAAAGAATAGACCCAATCAATAAGAACTGACGCCGGCTTCCGCCGACAGCAATCGGAAACGTGACAGTCTTATGTGTCCTTTGACACTCTTGTGAGCCCCACGACGAGACGATGAGCGCTCCGCTTACGGATCGAGCTCCGTATCCCAGTACAAATAGTCGAGCCAGCTGTCGTGCAAATAGTTCGGCGGGAACAGCCGTCCGTTGCGGTGGAGCTGGTGCACTGTCGGCGCGAACGGGTGTTGCCGCGGAAACATCCGCGCCTGCTGCGGCGTCAGATTGCCCTTGCGCAGATTGCACGGCG